>DATMGQ010000195.1:0-15788 GCA_035555395.1 Acidimicrobiales bacterium | reverse complement strand
CGTGGGCGACGAGGGCGGCTTCGCCCCGGACCTCGCCAACAACGAGGAGCCGCTGAAGCTCCTGGTCCAGGCCATCGAGCAGGCTGGCTTCACGCCCGGGCAGGACATCGCCATCGCCCTCGACCCGGCCAGCTCCGAGGTCTTCAAGGACGGCGCCTACGTGCTCGAGGGCGAGGGCCGCACCCTGAGCGGCGCCGAGCTCGCCGACTACTGGGCCGACCTCTGCGACCGCTACCCGATCGTGTCGATCGAGGACGGCATGGCCGAGGAGGACTGGGACGGCTGGGCCGCCCTCACCGGCAAGATCGGCGACCGCGTCCAGCTCGTGGGCGACGACCTGTTCGTCACCAACACCGAGCGCCTGGCCCGCGGCATCGCCGCCGGCAGCGCCAACTCGATCCTCATCAAGGTCAACCAGATCGGCACGCTCACCGAGACGCTCGAGGCCGTGAGCCTCGCCAACCGCAACCGCTACACCGCGGTGATGTCGCACCGCTCGGGCGAGACCGAGGACGCCACCATCGCCGACCTCGCCGTCGCCACCAACTGCGGCCAGATCAAGACCGGCGCCCCGGCCCGCAGCGACCGCGTCGCCAAGTACAACCAGCTCCTGCGCATCGAAGAGCAGCTGGGCGACGCCGCCGCGTTCCTCGGCACGGGCGCCTTCAACCAGGGAGCCAAGGGCTAGATGGCGCCGCGGGGGAAGATCAAGGCCCGTCGCCGGGCCGTCGCCGGACTGGTCGTCACCGTGCTCCTGGTGGCGGTCCTCCTGTTCGCGGTCTTCCCCACGCGGTCCTGGCTGGCGCAGCGCAAGGAGACGAGCGCCGCCCAGCAGGAGCTGGCCGACATCCAGGCCAAGCGGGCCACCACCAAGGCCATGCAGGACAAGCTCGAGACCGACGAGTACATCGAGCAGAAGGCCAAGGAGGACCTGGGCTTCATCCACCCCGGTGAAGAGGCCTACAACATCCTCCCGGCCCCCACCGACCCCATCGGCCTCCCCGAAGGCTGGCCCTTCACCGGCGTGGAGCGCGCGTTCGGGACCGATTAGCCCGCCGAGGCTCGCTCGTCGCGGCATGCCCGGCTGGCAACTCGTCCGCTGCTGCCGCAGCGTCGGGAACCGCAGCAGGCGCTGATCTAGGTTCCGTCGATGGAGTTCGGGCCCGATCCTGATCACGAGGCGATCCGGGAGGGCGTGCGCCGGGCGTGCTCGCCCTTCGACGACGACTACTGGCGCCGGTGCGACATCGAGCACGAGTTCCCGTGGGACTTCTACCGGGCGATGGCCGACGGCGGCTGGATCGGGATCGCCATCCCGGAGGCCTACGGGGGTGGTGGCCGGGGCATCACCGAGGCGTCGATCGTGGTCGAGGAGGTGGCCGCGTCGGGTGCCGCGATGAACGGGGCGTCGGCGATCCACCTGTCGATCTTCGGCATGGGCCCCGTCATCAAGCACGGGTCCGAGGAGCTCAAGGCCCGGGTGCTGCCCGCCGTGGCGTCCGGTGAGCTGCACGTCTGCTTCGGCGTCACCGAGCCCGACGCCGGCACCGACACCTCCCGCATCACGACGCGGGCGACGCTCGCCCCCGACGGCTCCCACTACGTGGTGCGCGGGCGGAAGGTCTGGACCACCAAGGCGCCGTACTGCCAGAAGGTCCTGCTGCTCGTCCGCACCACGCCCCGCGACGAGGCGGCTCGGCCCACCGACGGCATGACCCTCCTGCTCGCCGACCTCCAGGAGGACGGTTCGGTCCGGCCCGAGGTCGAGATCACGCCGATCCCGAAGGCCGGGCGCAACGCGGTGGTGTCCTGCGAGGTCGTGTACGACGATCTGCCGGTCCCCGTGGCCGACCGGGTGGGCGACGAGGGCGACGGCTTCCGCTACCTCCTCGACGGCCTCAACCCCGAGCGCATCCTCATCGCCGCCGAGGCGCTCGGCACCGGTCGGGCGGCGCTGCGCCGGGCGGTGGCCTACGCCGACGAGCGCGTCGTGTTCGACCGGCCGATCGGGCAGAACCAGGGCATCGCCTTCCCGCTCGCCCAGGCCCACATGGAGCTGCGTGCCGCCGAGCTGGCCATCCGCGACGCGGCGTGGCGGTACGACCAGGGCCTGCCCTGCGGCGAGGCCGCCAACACCGCCAAGTACCTCGCCGCCGAGGCGGGCTACCGGGCGGCGGACCAGGCCGTGCAGACCCTGGGCGGCATGGGCTACGCGAGCGAGTACCACGTCGAGCGCTACTGGCGCGAGGCGCGGCTGATGCGCCTGGCGCCGGTGAGCCAGGAGCTGGTGCAGGCCTACGTGGCCACGAACGTCCTCGGCCTGCCGAAGAGCTACTAGCCGGGCCTCAGCTGCGGTTGAAGTAGGCGTTGCTCGCCACGAGGTCGGCGATCAGCGCATGCTCGCCGCCGGCGTCGGACACGGCGGCCGACCACTCGGCCTGCTCGGCGGTCGTGGGCAGGCGGTCGAGGAACCGGAGGAACTGGTCGTCGACGAGCCGGCGCCGGGCCTCGGCCGAGTTGATGAACTGCAGCGCCACCATCCCGCGCTCGGCGCCCGCGTTCAGCTTGTTGGTCCAGTAGGCCTGGCCGCTGGGGTCGGGGTTGCGGCCGAGGGCGTCGTTGTACGCCTGGGTGACGTAGGCGGCGTTGCTGCCGCCGGCCTTGCTGAAGTACTCGTTGCTCCCGAAGAGCTGCGCCCGGAACCGCCACAGGGCCCGGCCGCCGCGCAGGGCGTTGATCCAGTAGGTCCGGCCGCTCGGATCAGATGTCCGGTGCAGGTACTTCACGAACACCCGGTCGACGTCGAGGCCGCGGTACTCATCGGTGTCGATGAGCCCCTGGGCGACCGCCGCGCGGGTCTTGGTGCCGGCCGTGAGCTGGTCGCGGACCTGGTCCCGGACGGTGTTCGTCGGGAAGCGGAACAGCAGGTCCCGGTAGGCGCGGTGGGCGAAGCCCTGGTTCTTGTTCGTCCACGGGCCGTGCACCGAGAAGTGCGCCGCATCGTCGACGTAGGACGCGTTGACCTGGCCGTACGCCGACTGCACGACGAGGTCGTGGCCGGTGAGGGTGGCGTCGAAAACCCCGCTCGGGACGGTGACGTCGACGAGGCCGCCGCCGGTCATCGGCAGCGTGACCTGCACCGGCTTCCCACCCGCCACGACGTCGGCGAGCCCACGGTGCGGGGTGGCGCCGACGTACGCCTGGCCGAGCGCGACCTTGCCGATCGACGCGGGGACGAGCTGCTGGCCCGGCCGGGTCAGGCTCGTCGTGAACGTGGCGCTGCCCGCGGTGCCGGGGCGGATCCGCATCGTCACATCACCCTGGTGGGCCTGCACGACGTAGGTGTCGGCGGCGGTGAACCCGGTCAGCGTGCGGCCGCCGGAGCGGAGGCCCTCGGTGTCGTAGATGAACTCGTTGACGGTGTCGTTGCCGCCGTTCAGCGAATCGGTCTGGCTCTCGGTCCAGTAGGCGTCGAACCCGCCCCCGCCGCTCAGCGAGTTGGTGCCGGGCCCGCCGTAGAGCTGCGAGCTGCCCGCGCCGTCGGAGATGGTGTCGTCACCGTCGTAGCCGTAGATGCTGACCGAGGTGATGCTCGAGGCGGTCGTGACGCCGGTCGACGTGATGGTGTCGTTGCCCTTGTGGCCGTTGAGCGTGAGCCGCTCGGCGTTGGCGAAGCTCGTGGACGACCCGCCGTTCGGGTTGCTCTGGGTGATCGTCGCGCCGGCGTTCACCGAGACGGCGGCGATCGTGTCGGCGAGGTCGGAGCCCTGGTACACGACCTGGTCCGAGGAGCCGGCGCCCAGGTCGATCCCGGTGTTGGGCGTGCCGCCGAAGAACAGCAGGACCTGGTCGTCGCCGGGGCCCATGTCGACGTTGTCGGCGTTCGGCGACTCGAACAGCAGGTCGGCGCCGTCGCCGAAGCTGGCGACGATCTTCGGGTGCGACGAGAACGCCGGCTGGTCGAGGCCGCTGCCGTAGAGGATCTGCGCGCCCGAGTCGCCGGCCACCGTCAGCTGGACCATGGCGCTGCAGTCGATCGCCGGCGCGGCGATGACGTTGTTGATCGTGACCTTGCCGGTGGGTCCGCACCCCGGCGTGATGCTCTGGGTGCCGGTGGCGTTCACCTGCACCGTGTTGCCGCCCACCGTCCCGACCACGATGGCCGCACCCGCCGGCTGCGCCATCGGACCGACGATGACGGCGGCCGTCCCGACGGCCACCGCCGCGATCACCCGTCCTGCCCGCATGGAACCCTCCTCGGCGGCGAACCGGCCCGCGCGGCTCGTCGCAATCCCGAAAGTGAACCACGTCTGGCGCCCGCGCACCGCCGCTCTACCCTCGGGGGCGTGCCCGATCCGCTTCCCGCCACCGTCGTGGTCGACGACGTCCCCACCGACGACGACCGGGTCGCGGTCACCGAGCTGCTCGGCCGGGCGCCGAAGGGGGCGTTCACGATCGTCGTGCGCCACGTGCACGACGGCTCGCCGGTGGTCATCCGCAACGAGCCACTGCTCGACGACGGCCGGCCCATGCCCACCCGGTACTGGCTGCTCGGCGAGCCGGAGCGGACCATGGTGAGCCGGATCGAGAGCCGCGGCGGCGTCCACCGGGTCGAGGACGAGATCGGGCTCGACGTCATCGCCGCGGCCCACGACCGCTACCGCGCCGAGCGCGACGCCGCCCTGCCCGAGGGGTGGGACGGGCCGACGCCGTCCGCCGGGGTCGGTGGGACGCGCGTCGGCGTGAAGTGCCTGCACGCGCACTACGGCTGGTGGCTCGCCGGCGGCGGCGACCCCGTCGGGCAGTGGGTCGCCGACCACCTGGCGGCGGGCGACGGCGACCGTGACAGGATCGACGGATGACCGACCGCGTCGCCGCCATCGACATCGGCACCAACTCCACCCGCCTCCTCGTCGCCGAGCGCAGTGCCGACGGGGCGCTCGTCACCGTCGAGCGGCTCATGCGCATCACCCGCCTCGGGCAGGGCGTCGACAAGACGGGATCGCTGGCCGACGAGGCCATCGACCGGACCGTCGCCGTGCTCGCCGAGTACCGCACCGTCATGGACGGCCTCGGCGTCGCCCCGGGCCGGGTGCGCATGACCGCCACCTCCGCCAGCCGCGACGCGGCGAACCGCGACGTGTTCTTCGACGCCGCCGAGGCCGCGGTCGGTGTCCGCCCCGAGCTGCTGTCGGGCGACGACGAAGCCGCGCTGTCCTTTGCCGGCGCCACCGCCGACGTCGACCCGGCGCTGGGTCCGTTCCTGGTGTTCGACCTGGGCGGCGGCTCCACCGAGTTCGTCATCGGGACCACCGGCCCCGAGGGATCCGTCGACGGGCAGCTCTCGCTCGACGTCGGCTGCGTGCGCCTCACCGAGCGGTTCCTCGCCACCGACCCGCCGGCCCCCGAGGACCTCACCGCCGCCATCAGCTACACCGACGCCTGGCTCGAGGACGTGCAGCGCGAGTTCACCGGCCTCGACCAGGTGCAGACGGTCATCGGCCTGGCGGGGACCGTGAGCACGGTCGCCGCCGTGGAGCAGGGGCTCGCCACCTACGACCGCGATGCGATCCACCACTTCGTGCTCACGAAGGAGGCGGCAGAGGACGTGTTCCGCACGCTCGCCACCGAGCCTCGATCCGACCGCATCCACAACCCGGGGCTCGAGGAGGCGCGGGCTGACGTGATCGTGGGCGGGTGCTGCGCCCTGGTGGCGATCATGCGCCGGTTGAGCCTCGACGAGATCGTCTGCAGCGAGGCCGACATCCTCGACGGCCTCGCCCTGTCCCTGCTGGCCTGAGCGGCCGGCGGGCTCAGGTCCGCTGGAAGTACTCGGTCCCGATGGCGAGCGACCGGATGAGCTGCTGTTCGCCCGTGGCGGTGAGGAGCAGCGTGCTCCCGGCGTTCTGCTCGGCAGTGGTGGGGAGCCGGTCGAGGAACCGGAGGTACTGGTCGTCGACGAGGCGGCGCCGGGTCTCGGCCGCGTTGATGAACTGGAGGGCGACGGTGCCGCGGTCCGCCCCGGCCGCCAGCTTGGCGGTCCAGTAGGCCTGGCCCGACGGGTCGGGGTTGCGGCCGAGGACGTCGTTGTACGCCTTGGTGACGTAGGCGGCGTTCGTGCCGCCGGCCTTCGTGAAGTACTCGTTGCTGCCCAGCAGCTGGGCCCGGAACCGCCAGAGCGGCCGGCCGTTCGCCACCGCGTTGATCCAGTAGGCCTTGCCGCTGGGGTCGGCGCTGCGGCGCAGGTACTTCACGAACGTCCGCTCGACGTCGTAGCCGCGGTACCAGTCGTCGCCCATGGTCTCGTCGACGAAGCCCGCCCGCGTGGCGGTGCCGTCGGCGAGGGCCGCGGTCCGCTGGGCCCGGCCGGCGTCGTCGATGAACGTGTTGAGCAGGTCCCGGACGACCCGGTGCACGAAGCCCTCGTTCGCGTCGGTCCACGGCCCGTGCACCGAGATCTCGTCGAGGTCTTCGAGGGTGACGCTGCGCAAGCCGTCGAAGCCCTGGTCATCAGGGGTGATCACCGTCAGCCCCGCCTCGTCGGTCCGGGTCCAGTCGCCGAAGGGCACGGTGATGTCGGCGAGGTCTTGGCCGCCGGGCTGGCCGCGGAAGGCGATCCAGCGTCCCGGCGAGAGCACGGCGTCGAACAGGGTGCCATCGGCGGGGCCGCCCGTCGCGGTCTGGTGGAGCACCAGCTCGGAGATCTCGGGGCCGAGCACCCGCTGGCCGGAGCGGCTGAGGCTGCTGGTGAGGCGCGCCGTGCTCGTCGCTCCGGTCGGTCGGAGCCGGACCGCGCCGAGGTCGCCATCGAGGTCCAGCTGGAAGCTGTCCGTGCCGGCGTCGGGCACCAGGGTCTGGCGGCCGAGCCGGGGGCTGGCGTCCACGATCCAGTCGATGCCGCCGCGCCCGTCGACGGTGTCCGTCTCGCTCCGGGTGATGATCGTGTCGCGGTTCGGGCTTCCGGTGATCTGGTTGGTGCCGGTGCCGCCATCGAGCGTGAGGGCCCGCAGCGACCCCGCATCGATGACGTCGTTCCCGGCTCCGCCATCGGCGCTCAGCTCGGTCACGGTCAGCGGTTCGTCCGTCGCGATGTGGTCATCGCCGGTCCCGCTGCGGACGTCCACGGCCGACGGGTTCGGGATGAGCGTGACCGCCGTGACCCCGTTGGAGGACCAGCTGATGGCTCCGACGTACCGGTCGCTGCTGTTGAAGTACGGGTAGAAGGGGTTCAGTGCCCGGGTCAGGCGGATGGTGTCGTCGCCGTCCGTGCCGATGAACCGCACGTCGTCGATCGTGCCGTTCGCATGGCCCCAGCCGTCGAGCGCCGCATCGGGCGTCGCGCTGGCGTGCAGCACGATCAGGTCGCGGTCGGCTCCGCCGCTGATCGAATCGGCGCGCTTCGTGCTGATGATGGTGTCGGCTCCCTGGCCGCCGCTTGCGTTCAGGGTCGGCCCCGCCGTGAACGCCGCCGCGTCCAACCCGCTTCCGTCGATGGTCTGGTTCGCTGCGTCGCCCGTGACCTTGGCGTTGGTCAGCGAGCCGCACGGCAGAGCAGGCGAGGTCGGCGCACCGCTCACGAGCACCGTGCCGGCCGAGCAGGCGAAGGTCACCGTGGTCTCGCCGGTCGCGGTGACCACGACCTTGGTGCCGTCGACCGTGGCCGTGACGTCGGCGCCAGCCGGGTCCGCCCCGATCGCGGTGACCGTCCCGACGGCCACCGCCGCACCGACCAGCACCCGTCGCATCCGCTGCACCGCCGACCTCCCCCGATCGCGGCCCTGCCGCCGAGCCGCCTCGCAGAAGGGTACGGCGTCGGGCGCTACCGTGCGGAGCCGATGACCGCCCCGATCTGGACCCCTGATCCCGCCACCGTCGCCGAGACCAACGTGGGGCGGTTCCAGGCCGCCCACGGCATCGGCACCTTCGACGAGCTGCTCGCCCGGTCCATCGCCGAACCGGCGTGGTTCTGGGGCGAGGTCGTCGAGTTCCTCGGCATCCCGTTCTCGACGCCCTACGAGCAGGTGCTCGACACGTCGAAGGGCGTGCCGTGGGCCACCTGGTTCACCGGCGGGCAGACCAACCTCGCCGCCATCTGCCTCGACCGCTGGGTGGCCGAGTCGCCCGACGCCGAAGCGGTCCGCTGGGAGGGGGAGGACGGCGAGGTCCGCGTCCTGACCTACGCCGAGCTCGACCGGCACGTGGCCGCGCTGGCGGCGCTCCTGCGCGAGCGGGGCATCGGCGTCGGCGACGCCGTCGGCATCTACCTGCCGATGCTCGTCGAGACCGTCGTCGCCGCCCTCGCCGTCGCCAAGCTCGGCGCCATGTTCCTGCCGGTCTTCTCGGGCTACGGGGCCGAGGCCATCGCGGTGCGGCTCGAGGACGCCGGGGCCAAGGCGCTGCTGTGCGCCGACGGGTTCTACCGCCGAGGCAAGCCGGTGCCGATGCTGGCCACCGCACGCGAGGCCATCGCCGAGGTCGACACCGTCGACACGCTCGTCGTCGTGCCCCGGATCGGCCCGGTGGCCACCTCGGTCGAGGGGCGCGTCACCACGCTCAGCTGGCCCGAGCCCTCCGACGTCGACGTGCCCACGGTGGCCGTCGACAGCGAGCACCCGCTGTTCATCGCCTACACCTCGGGCACCACGGGCAAGCCCAAGGGGTCGGTCCACGTGCACGGCGGCTTCACGGTGAAGATCGCCGAGGAGGTGGCGTTCCAGTTCGACTGCCGCCCCGGCGACCGCCTCTTCTGGTTCGCCGACTTCGGCTGGATCATGGGCCCCTGGGAGATCGTCGGCACGCTCGCCAACGGCGCCACCGTCTGCCTGTTCGAAGGCGCTCCGGACTTCCCCGAGACCGACCGGCTCTGGTCGTTCCTCGAGGACCACGCCGTCACCATCCTCGGCATCAGCCCCACGCTCGTCCGGGCGATGATGGCCCACGGCGACGACCCGGTGCGGGCGCACGACCTGTCCGCGCTGCGCATCCTCGGCTCCACCGGCGAGCCGTGGAACGAGACGCCGTACCGCTGGTTCTCCGACGTCGTCGGCGGCGGCCGGTGCCCGGTCATCAACATCTCCGGCGGGACCGAGGTCGGTGCGTGCTTCCTCTCGCCCCACCCGGTGCAGCCGCTCACCCCGATGACGCTGGGCGGCCCCGCGCTCGGCATGGGCGTCGACGTGTTCGACGACGACGGCAAGCCCGTGCGCGGCGAGGTCGGCGAGCTGGTGTGCACCACGCCGTGGCCGGGCATGACCCGAGGCCTGTGGCAGGCGCCCGAGCGCTACCTCGAGACGTACTGGGACCGCTGGCCCGACGTGTGGGTCCACGGCGACTGGGCCCTCATCGACGACGACGGCCAGTGGTACCTGCGGGGCCGCAGCGACGACACCATCAAGATCGCCGGCAAGCGGCTCGGTCCGGCCGAGGTCGAGTCGGCCCTCGTCGCCCACCCCGCCGTGGCCGAGGCCGCCGCCATCGGCGTCCCCCACGAGGTCAAGGGCGAGGCCCTCTGGTGCTACGTGGTGCCGGCCTCGGGCGTCGCCGAGTCCGAGGAGCTGCGCCAGGAACTGGTGGTCGTGGTCACCGACGCCATGGGCAAGAGCTTCAAGCCCAGCGTCCTGCGGTTCACCGACGCCCTGCCCAAGACCCGGTCGGCCAAGGTGCTGCGCCGGGCCATCCGTGCCACCGCCGTCGGCAAGGACCCCGGCGACCTGTCCTCGCTCGAAGACCCCGCCGCCATCGCCGCGGTGCGCGACGCCCGCTGAACCGCAGGAGGAGGACCGTGGAGCGCACCAGCACCCTCTTCGGCCGGCGGGTCATGCTGCGGCCGCTCGTCCTGTCGGACTTCTCGGCCTGGCGGGAGGTGCGGCTCCGCTGCGCCGACTGGCTCCTCAAGTGGGAGCCCCAGCGGCTGCCCCACCAGCCCGACACCACCCAGGACCGCGACGCCTTCGCGGTGCGGTGCAGCGCCCGCCAGCGGGAGCGCCAGCTGGGCAGCGGCTACGGGTTCGGCATCTTCGTCGACGGCGCGTTCTGCGGCGAGATCAACCTGTCCTCGATCCAACGGGGCCCGTTCCAGAACGCCTACGTCGGCTACTGGATCGACGAGAAGTGGGCGGGGCAGGGGCTCATGCCCGAGTCGGTGGTCGTCCTCGCCCGCTTCGCGTTCGAGGAGCTGCACCTCCACCGCATCCAGGTGTCGATCATCCCGCGCAACAGCGCCAGCCGACGCGTGGTCGAGAAGCTGGAGCTGCGCAACGAGGGCACCGCCGTGCGGTACCTCGAGATCAACGGGGTCTGGGAGGACCACGTCCGCTACGCCGTCACCTCGGAGGAGTGGGAGGAGCGCCGCGACGAGCTCGCCGCGGCCTGGCTCAGTCCTCGCTGACCGCTGCGGAGGCGGTCGCGCCCAGCGGCAGCTCGATCGTGAACACGGCGCCCCCGTCGTGGGCGTTGGCCGCCGTCGCCCGACCGCCGTGCTCCGCGGCGATCCCGGCCACGATCGACAGGCCCAGCCCGGACCCGGCGCCCGCCCGGGCCGCATCGGCCTGCCAGAAGCGGTCGAACACGTGGGCCAGCGCGTCGGGGCCCAGGCCGTCGCCGTGGTCGCGCACGGTGACGCTGGCCTGGCGGGTGACGGCGTTGCCGGCCACCGTGACCTCGATCGCCGTGCCGGGCGGCGTGTGCTTCAACGCGTTGTTGACCAGGTTCACGATGGCTCGGTGCAGGTGGTCGCCGACGCCGCGGACCGGCACCGGCTCCGGCGCCTCCAGCGAGATCGACCGGCTGGGTTGGAGCGACGCCGCGGTGCTGCACGCCTCGGCCGCGAGCACGGCGAGGTCGAGCGTGACCGGGTCGATGGCCTTCGGGGCGTCGAGGCGGGCCAGCAGCAGCAGGTCCTCGACCAGGCCCTTCATGCGGTCGGCGTCCTGTTCGATCCGGGCGAGCATCACCGGGAGGTCGAGGCGCTCCAGGTCGTGGGGGCCGCCCTGGGCGGCCAGGCGGAACAGCTCCGCGAAGCCCTGGATCGACGTGAGCGGGGTGCGCAGCTCGTGCGAGGCGTCGGCGAGGAACTGGCGGAGGCGCTGCTCGGTGGCCTCCCGCTCGCGGAACGAGTCCTCGATGCCGTCGAGCATGGTGTTGAGCGCCAGGCCGAGCTGGCCGACCTCGGTGCGCTCGTCCGCCGGCTCGACCCGCTGCGACAGGTCGCCCGCCGTGATCGTCGCCGCCGAGTCGGCCATCTCCTCGAGCGGCCGGAGGCCGCGCCGCAAGATGAGCCAGGCACCGCCGCCCAGCGCCGTCAGCAGGACGAGCGCCGCGACCAGCTCGATGCGCAGCAGCCGGGCGAGCGACTCCTCCAGGCCGGCCGTCGGGACCGCGGTGATCACCATGGCGCCGTCGAGCTCGGTGGGGAGTGAACGGGTGGTGCCGACCACGTTGCCGTTCGAGTCGACCCGGGTCTCCGCCGGGCGGGCCTCGATCCCGCGCACCAGGACCCGCCACGTGCCCGAGCCCTCGACCGACCCCACGGTCAGGTACTCCTCGGCGCCTGGGGCCACCTCGAGGTCGTCGGGCAGGTCGGGGCGGGCGTCGGTCGACGTGGGGAGGCTGCAGGCGAGCACCGTGCCGTCCGCGGAGCGCAGCTCGGCGTAGGCGTCCAGCCCGCCGCCCGGCACGGCACCCGGGCCGCCGTCGCCCGGGAAGAACGGGTTCGTGGACACCGTGGCCCCCACCGGGGCGCACGTCTCGGGATCGATCTCGGACTCGGTCGAGTCGATGAAGAGGCGGCCGCCCTGGCCGTTCGAGCTCGCGGCCAGGTCCTGGTCGAGCTGCTCCTGCAGGGACCGCTGGTACAGCGTGTAGGTCGACAGGCCGAAGACGGCGAGCCCCACCGTCGACAGCGCGACGAGCGCCACCACCAGCCGTGTGCGAAGGGTCATGGGATCACCGGGAGACGACGGGGACGCGCCGATCCTGCCCCACGGGGGTGCGCTCGGCGAACAGGACCCGGTCGAGGATCATGAACTGGGCCAGCCACAGCGCCCCGAAGGCGGTGACGCTCGCGACCTGGATCGCCAGCGTCCGCGACGCCCCGGTGAGCCCGGCGTGGTCCGTCCAGCGACCGGCCACGCTGACGGCGACGGTCGAGAGGACGAGGCCGGCCGCCGACAGCACCGCGAACGGGATCACCTCCCGCTTCGTCGACGCCGCACCGTGCCGGTCCCACACCCAGCGGCGGTTCAGCTCGAACGACGGCACCGTGCCCACCGCGGTCGCGGCGACGTTCGCCCAGCCCGGCGCCATGCTGCGGGTCGCCACCAGCGCGCCGAGCACCAGGAGGCTCGTCGCGGTGGCCACGATCGACACCGCGCCGTAGCGGACGAGCTGGCCGAGCCGGCGCACCGTCAGCGCCCCATCGACCGGCGCAGGCCGACGAAGCGGACCGCGGTCGCGAGGGCGTTGGCCAGCGTGAGCGCCACCAGCAGCCCCGCGGTCGAGGTGATCCCGGCCGCGGCGGCGACCGCCAGCGCACCGAGGTCGAGCACGAGCGGCAGCAGCGAGAGGGCGGCGGCCCCGGACCAGTGGCGCCGCCGGCCGTGGCGACCCCGCTGGGCGAACGTGAGCCGGCGGTTCGCCGCGGTGTTGGCCACCGACGAGATCGCCAGGGCGCCGATCGCCGCGGGGACCGCGCCGGCGGGGCCGTAGAAGGCGGCGAACAGCACCCCGAACAGCAGCGTGCTCACCAGCCCCACGGACGCGAACCGCACCAGCTGGCCGCCCAGGCCCGGCGTCGCGCCGTCGTGGGCCACGAGCACCGTCCGCTCGATCCAGCCCTGGTCGCGGGCGAAGCGTCGGAGCATGCGGCCCACGCCCCTCAGGTCGTCGGTCGCGGTGCGGAGGATGTCGACGCGCGAATCCGGGTCGTCCACCCAGTCCACCGGGACCTCGTGGATGCGGAGGCCGTTGTGCTCGGCCAGGACGAGCAGCTCGGTGTCGAAGAACCAGCCCTGGTCCTCGATCAGCGGCAGCAGGGCCCGGACGACGTCGCTGCGCACCGCCTTGAAGCCGCACTGGGCATCGGAGAAGCCGCTGTGCAGCGTCGTGCGCAGGATCAGGTTGTAGGTGCGGGAGATGGCCTCGCGCTTCGGTCCGCGGGTCACGCGGGAGCCAGCGGCGAGACGGGTCCCGATCGCCACGTCGCTGTGCCCGCTCAGCAGGGGAGCGACCAGGGGGAGGAGGGCGTCGAGGTCCGTCGACAGGTCGACGTCCATGTACGCCACCACCGGCGCCGGGCTCTGCGACCACGCCGAGCGCAGCGCCCGGCCCCGGCCCTTCTCGCCCAGGCGCATGGCCTGCACCTCCGGGAGGTCGGCATGGAGGGCGGCGGCCCGGGCCCAGGTCCCGTCGGTGCTGGCGTTGTCGACGATCGTGATGAGCCAGGGGAGGGGGAAGCGGTCGGCGAGGTAGTCGTGCAGGGCCCGGATCGACCGGTCCAGCACCACCTCCTCGTCGTACACCGGCACGACGATCTCCACCGCGGCGGTGCGCCGCCGGTACTCGGACGCCACCAGGAACTGCTCCTCCACGACCGGCATCGAGCGGCCGGCCGGGTGGCGGGGATCGGGACCGGTCGTCGTCGAGGGGACGGCGGCGGTCGGCCGGTCGGCGCGGGGGTCCGTGGCGGTGGGGAGCGGGACGGCGGTGGGGTTCGTGTCGATGCTCATGGGGCGATCGTGGGGCGGACGGCTCCACCCCGACTCCACCGATCCTGGGAGTTCCCTGGGACATCGGCGGTGCCCCTTCCCCCTCGGATCGGACGCCCGTACGGTGACGCCATGTCCACCGACACGACGTCGTCTCCCACCGACTCCTCCGACGGATCCGCCCCGCGCATCCTGGTCGTCGACGACGAGGAGCACATCACCGAGCTGCTCGCCATGGCCCTCGGGTACCAGGGCTTCGAGGTCGAGCGGGCGGCCACCGGACGCGAGGCGCTCGACGCCGTCGTCCGCCGGGCGCCGGACCTGATGATCCTCGACGTGATGATGCCCGAGCTCGACGGGTTCGAGGTCGCCCGCCGGCTCCGCCTCGACGAGGGCGCTGCCACCCGCATCCCGATCATCTTCCTCACCGCCAAGGACGCCACCCAGGACAAGGTGCAGGGCCTCCGCCTCGGCAGCGACGACTACGTCACCAAGCCGTTCAGCATCGAGGAGCTGGTCGAGCGGGTGAAGGCGGTCCTCCGCCGGTCGTCGGGCCTCGGGTCGGGCGAGTCGAAGCTCTCGTTCGCCGACCTCGAGCTCGACGAGGAGACCCGGGAGGTCTGGCGCGACGGCCGCCTCATCGAGCTCACCCCCACCGAGTACAAGCTCCTCCGCTACCTCCTCGCCAACGCCCGCCGCGTCCTCACCCGGGACCAGATCCTCGAGGCCGTCTGGGACTACACCTTCGCCGGCAACGCCAGCGTCCTCGAGACCTACATCAGCTACCTCCGCCAGAAGGTCGACGCCACCGATCCACCCCTCATCCACACCGTCCGAGGCGTCGGCTACTCCCTCCGCCTCCCCCGCTGACCCGGGCCCCCACCCGCCCCTGACCCCCCGGCCCACCCGCCCCTGACCCCCGACCCACCCGCCCCTGACCGAAGTTGGTGTGGAAGTGCGCGCATATCGCGCACTTCCACACCAACTTCGAGCGGGTGGGACGACGAGGGTCAGCGCGCGGCGTCGAGGGCGGCTCGAATCGTCCGAACCGTCTCGACCGGTCGCAGGGTCAGGTCGTCCCAGGTGAACCGCAGGACCCTCCACCCCTGGGCCATCAACCGGTTGTCCCGCCTGCGGTCCGACTCGCGGGCCGACAGACCGTCGTGGTAGCGCGCGCCATCCAGCTCGACCACCAGCCGTGCCTCGCGCCAGTAGCAGTCGACTCGTCCGATGAGGTCGTCGTCGCCGAGGTGGACCTCGAACTCGGGTGTGGGCAGTCCGCCTTCGACGAAGACCTTGCGACCGATCCGCTCGAGCTCCGTCGCTGGCGGGACGTAGCCCTCCCCCCGCTCCTCGAGCAGCGTCCGCATGGCCACCGTCCCCCTCCGACCTTGCCCAGCGAGGGCGAAGAACACCTGGTTCACCTGGCGCAGCGTGCACATCTTCCGGCTGATCGCGAAGTCGAGCGCCTTGCCGACCCGCTGCTCGTGCAGGATCCCGGCGAGGTCGAACAGGGTGCGAGCGATGGTCGTCACCGGGATGTCGTCGCGGGCGACGATGTGGCGCTTCGGCAGGAGCAGGGTGCCGTACACCAGCCCGAGCTCGGTCCGGCGGTTCCGGGCATGTTCGATGAGCACCGACGGCAGCGCGGTGGAGAACGTGGGCACACCCCAGAGGTCGGCGGCGGCCTCGTGGCAGGTCGGAGCGACGGGGCGATGGGCCAAGCCGGCGGCGAGCAGAGCCTGGGCGCGGGTCCGAGGCGCTGCCTCCACCCGGTACACGCCCCGGGCGACCTTGCTGCACCAGCCGGTCTCCAACAGCACCCGCAGGGTGCTGCGCGGGAGACCGAGGCCGTCGAACTGCTCCCTCGTGAACAGGCCGTGCTGCCGCCGAGCGGTTCGGGCCAGGAGGGCAGTCGGCGTCGGCACGGGTGCCGGTGTTTCCGATCCCGGGCCTCACGAAACCCATGGGTACGCATCTGGCGCACTCCTGGGCTCGACCGCGCCCGGATCGAACCGAAGTTGGTGTGGAAGTGCGCGCATATCGCGCACTTCCACACCAACTTCGGTTCGGGGGTGGGGGGGT
>DATMGQ010000194.1:0-8433 GCA_035555395.1 Acidimicrobiales bacterium | reverse complement strand
GCTTGCTGGTCAACTTCATTCCGTACTCCTCCGAAAGACCCGCAATCGAAGGCGAACGCCCCTTATCCGCCATGGCACCCCAGTGCTTGGGGTTCTGGCGGAACGTACCAGTGAACCCTTCGGTCGGCAATCGTTTGCTGTCGGCCTGGCATCGAGGCACGGGCTCAACGATTGCCGGTCGGCTCGTGTACGCGCCCTGCGAGGATGAACTGGTGCGGCATCTCGAGTCGGTGGTGTTCGACCTGGGCGAGACCCTCGTAGATGAGACTCGCCAGTGGTCTGAGTGGGCGGACTGGCTCGGCGTCTCGACGTTCACGTTGTTCGGTGCGATGGGGGCGGCGATCGCTGGCCGGCGCCATCACCTCGATGCGTTCGAGACGATCCGCCCCGGCTTCGACCTGGACGTTGAGCGGGCCGGACGGGAGGCTGCCGGGCGTCCATGGCGGCTCGGCTCCGAAGACCTGTACCCCGACGCGGTGCCGTGCCTCCCGCCCCACCAGCCGCGGCTTGAACCCAGCGACCTGAACCGCCCAGCCGGGCGGCTTCGCCGCGCCCGAGCCCGCTAACTCGCCGCCCCTCAGCACCCCGATCAGGGCTCCTGCCGCCCCGAGGCGCGACTGAGGCTCGGACACAGGGCCGAGGTCCGGCAATCGTGCCGCACGGCGTCATCGCCGCTGGGTTTCGCGAACCAGCAGGTCAGAGAACCGCGAACGGCCCGGACGGGGCTCAGCAGGCTCGGTAGAAGATCTGCACGCCGTAGACGTAGTTGCCCTTGCGGACGACGCCGGTGCCGACCCGGTTGAACTTCCCGAGGATGTTCGCCTTGTGGTTGGCGGAGCGCATCCAGGCCGCGTGGAGGGCGTCGATGCTGCTGGCCATGCCGACGTTCTCGCCCACCGAGCACCACTTCGGGATGCCGCTGGTGTCGATGCGGCTGTTGCCGCCGGTGTGCTCGACCACGCCAGTGCGGGCCATGTGGGCGGCCCAGTTCTGCGCCTTGGTGGTGGTCTGCTGGTTGGCGCTCAGGGCGCCGAGCCCGGAACTGCGCCGGCTCGAGTTCACCAGGTCGACCATCTTCGTCTGGTTGGCCGTGAGGCAGCCGGCAAGCACGACGATCGCCCCCAACATCGCTGCCGCGGTCACGGCGCGGCGCGGCCAACGGCCACGCTCTGCGTTCGGTCGGGGGGCGCGTGCGCTGGCCATCTGAGCCGTCTCTCCTCGGGGTCTCCGCTCGGTCCTGGACATCCTCGCACATCGTCACGGAATTGTCACATCGTCACGGGACCGTCATTTCGACCACGGAGCGTGGCATCCGTCACAGGGTGCCCGACCTGCCCATCTCCGATCGGCCGGCGCTCGAATGGGGCCATGGCGAGGCGGTCGCCTACCGTCCGTGCGTGCTGCCGCTGATCTGCCTCGACGTCGATGGGACCCTCGTGGGTCGGGCCGGGGAGCCGTCGGCGGCGCTCTGGAGCGCCGCCGCGGACGCCCGGGACCGGGGCCAGCGCCTCACGCTCTGCACCGCCCGCCTGGCGGCCGGGCCCACCCGCACCTGGGCCGAGCAGCTCGATCCCCAGGGGTGGCACATCTTCCACACCGGCGCCGCCCGGTGGAACCCGGCCACCGGTGAGGTGCGGGCCGAGCCCATCGCCGACGAGGCCGTGGCGGCCTGCGCCGACATCGCCGCCGCGCGCGGGTGGGTGCTGGAGACCTACTCCTGGGACGTCTACGTCGTGGACTCCGACGATCCGCTCGCGGTGGCCCACGCCGCCCTGCTGGCCCTGCCGCACCGGCGGCGGCCCGTCACCGACCTCGCCGACCCGGTCGTGCGGGTCCAGTTCGTCGTCACCGCAGCGGAGGCCGCCGACGCCGTGGCCGCCGCGCCGGCCGGCACCACCGCCTCGGCGGCGACCTCCCCGGTGATGCCCGGTGCGGCGTTCGTGTCGGTCACCGTGGCCGGGGTGTCGAAGGCCGCCGGCATCGGCCACGTCGCCGACGACCTCGGCGTCCCGCTGTCCGACGTGATGATGGTCGGCGACGGCCACAACGACCTCCCGGCGATCGAGGCGGTCGGATGGGGCGTCGCCATGGGCAACGCCGAGCCCGAGGTGATCGCTGCTGCCCGCCTGCTCGTGGCCGACGTCGAGGACGACGGCGCGGCCCAGGCCATCGAGGCGTCGGCGGCGCTCGGGGGCCCGGACCCCGCCCGGTAGCCTGCGGCGATGGCTCATCGGTTCGTCGTCATCGGTGGAGGCCCCGCCGGCAACACCGCGGCCACCACGGCTGCCCGCCTCGGTGCCGAGGTCACCCTCGTCGAGCGCGACATCGTGGGCGGCGCGGCCCACCTGCTCGACTGCATCCCCTCCAAGGCGATGATCGCCACGGGCGGGGCCATGAACGACCTGCGCCGCGCCAGCGGCATGGGCCTGGTCCACGTCGAGGCCCAGCTCGACTTCGAGGCGCTGCGCACCCGCATCGGCGGGATCGAGCAGCGGTTGGAGAGCTCGGTCAGCGGGATGCTCCGGAGCCAGGGCGTGCACCTGGTGCAGGGGACCGGCCACCTCCTCGACGCCCGCCACGTGGAGATCACCGACGCCGATGGCGCCACCCAGGTCATCGAGGCCGACACGATCGTGCTCTCCACCGGGAGCCGGCCGCGCATCCCGGACTGGGCGCCCATCGACGGCCGCCGGGTCCTCACCACCCGCGACGCCTACCCGCCGCCGGAGCTGCCGAGCCACCTCGTCGTCGTCGGCTCGGGCGTCACGGGCGTGGAGTTCGTCCACATGTTCTCGGCGTTCGGCTCCGACGTCACCCTCATCGTGAGCCGCCAGCAGGTGCTGCCCCAGAAGGACCCAGAGGTCGCGGCGGTCCTCGAGGACGACTTCCTCGGGCGGGGCGTGCGGCTGTTCAAGGGCGCTCGCGCCGAGGGCATCGACGTCACCGACGACGAGGTCGCCGTGCGCTGCGACGACGGCCGGGTCGCCCGCGGTTCGCACGTGCTGCTGTGCATCGGCTCCATCCCGAACTCCGAGGGCCTCGGGCTCGAGGGCGCAGGCGTCCAGCTCGACCACGGCTACGTCACCGTCGACCACAACTGCAAGAGCTCGGTGCCCAACATCTACGCGGCGGGCGACCTCTCCGGGAAGCTCCCGCTCTCGTCGGTGGCCTCGATGCAGGGCCGCAAGATCGCCGAGCACGCGCTCGGCCTGCACGCCGGCCCGCACCGCCACATCGACTACGAGAAGGCGGCCTCGGCCATCTTCACCGACCCCGAGATCGCAGACGTGGGCCTGGCCGAGGCCGATGCGTTCGCCGAGGGCCGGAAGGTGCGGGTCACCAAGGTGCCGTTCTCGGCATCCGCCAAGGCCCTCATCAACGACGACCCCCGCGGGTTCGTGAAGATCGTCTCGGACCCGGCCACCGGGGTGGTGCTCGGCGGCTCCATCGTCGGCCAGCACGCCGCCGAGCTGATCTCGGTGATCGCCGTGGCCGTCACCGCCGGGCTCAAGGTCACCGACCTCGCCGAGAGCCTGTTCGTGCACCCGGCGCTGGCCGAGGCGCTCAGCGACGCCGCCGACTGATCGATCGCTCTTGACCGCCCCAACCGACCAGGTCGACCACGACGACGACCACGACGACGACCACGACCGCGGCGACGACGGCGCCGTCCGGCCAGCGGGCACGGCGCGGCCGATCCACCGGCTCCGCGACCTCGACCGCCGGGGTCGCCTCGTGGCCGCAGGGATCGCCCTGCTGCTGGTGCTCGTCCCGCTCGTGGCGGCCATGGTCAACCACGGGCGGTGGGAGCCCCAGGGCGACGACGCCCTGATCGAGCTGCGGGCGCGCGACGTCGGCACCGGCCGGACGCCCCTGGTGGGCCAGCCGTCCACGAGCGGCTCCTACGGCGAGCAGGCCGAGAACGTCGCCCACCCCGGTCCGCTCGGGTTCGTGGTGCTCACGCCCACGACCCGGGTGCTGGGCCCGGTCACCGGCACGCTGCTGGCGGCCGCCGGGGTCAGCGCGGCGTCGATGCTGGCCGTGGCGTGGCTGCTGTTCCGGCAGATGGGGGCCCGTGGCGGGGCGGCCGGCGCCGCCCTGGTCGCGCTGGCGGCGTTCAGCGCCGGCGCCGCAGGCCTGATCGACCCGCTCAGCTCCAACTTCGGCCGCATGCCCCTGCTGGCGGCGTCGGTGGGGGTGTGGGCGCTGCTGTGCGGCGACCTGCGGGTGGCGCCGCTGGCCGCCGCGTTCTGGTCGTTCGCGGCGCAGCAGCACCTGTCGGTCCTCCCGGCGGCCGCGGTGCTGGGGGGCGTGGGGTTCCTGGCCGCGGCGTGGTGGGTGTGGAAGGCACCGGGCGGCCGGCGGGCCGGGGCCCTGGCCTGGGTCGGTGCTGCGGTCGGCGTCGGGCTCGTGCTCTGGAGCCCGGTCCTGTACCAGGAGCTCCGGGGCGATCCGGGCAACCTGACCGCGCTCGCCGGCTACTCGGGTGACGCCCAGCGCGAGGACCTCGGCCCCCGGTCGGCCCTCTCGCAGATCGCCAACGCCCTCGGCCCGCGCCCGTTCCTCGGCCGCTCGAGCCCGAAGGGCTGGGACCTCGTCGCCCACCGGTCGACGCTCGGCGTGCTGCTCACCTTCGCCGTGGTCGGGGTCGTCCTGGCGGTGGGGGCCTGGTGGCGCCGGCGGGAGCCGAAGTTCCTGGCCGCGGTCGCCATGATCGGGGTGCTCGCCGTGGCCGCGCTCATCACGGGGATGAACATCCCCGACTCGCCCGAGCAGGGGCGGCTGAACTTCTACCACTGGGCCTTCGCGCTCTCGTTCTTCGAGCTGCTCGTGTTCGGGTGGCTGCTGGCCCGCCTCGCTCCCGTCGTCACCCCCAAGCTGCGCCACGGGCGCCCGGTCACCGCTGTTGCGGTGGCCGCGGTCGTCATCGCCGGGGTGGCCGTGACCCCGCTCGTCGTCGACCGGGCCAGCGACCGCCTGCTGCAGCCGCTGCCGGCCGCGTCGGTCCGCGAGCTCCTCGCCGACCTCGAGGGATCCGAGGCGCTCGACTCGGTCGACGGTCCGCTGCTCGTGCTGGTCCACGGCGACGACCGGTACGTGCAGGTCGGCGACACCATCGGCACCCGGCTCGCCATCGACGGGATGCCCATCACCTTCCCGCCGTCGTCCAAGGGGTTCGTGCACCCGGACCGCCTCGCCGACCTCTGCGCCGTCCAGCAGGCCCTCGTCATCGGCCTCATCCGCACCGGGGTCGAGCCGCCCGAGGGCACCGAGCTGTCCCGCGTCGACGCCGCGCCGACCCTCGACCGCGAGGCGCTGGCCCGGTTGCAGGACCAGGTCGAGGGCCCGGAGGTCGTGTTCGGCGACGACCTCACGGCTGCGCTCGCGGCGCTGCCCGGTGACCAGGGCGACCTCATCGGGGCCACCCTCATGTTCCGGCTCCCCGACCGTTCGGGCGAGGTCCTGCTCTCCCGCTTCAACCTGGACCTGCTGATCGACCACCCGATCGAGAAGCCCGCGTTCGACCGCGCCGACCTCGTGGCGCTGCGCGACTCCCTGCCCGAGGGCTCGAACGTCGTGGCCACGGACCTCACGGCGTCGCTGCTCGATCGGGAGCAGCTGGCGGCCTACCGGCCTGATCTGTTCGAGGGCTGCTGACCGTCGGGCTCAGGAGAGGGTGCTGGCCGTGGCCAGCACCACGATCAGCAGCGCCACGCCGACCACGAGCAGGATCGAGGCTCGCATCGGGTGCGCGGGCCGGCCCGGGTCTCGGCTCCCGGGTGCGGGGACCGGGGTCACGGGGCCGGCCGCAGCGGGTCGGCGGCCTCGGTCGGAGCGGCCGGGGCCAGCGGGCGGTCGTGGGCCGCCTGCTGCTCCAGGCGGTTGGCCCAGACGACGCCGCCGACCATGCCTCCGAAGCCGAGCCCGCCCCAGATCGCCACGAACGCGCCCATGGCGAGTGCCGCGCCGATGCTCTGGCCGGCGGCGAGCAGGACGGCGCCGACGCCGAGGAAGGAGATGACGATCCCGACGGCGACGCCGCGTGCGAGCGCCTTGCCGATGCCGGGCGCCTCGAGCCACGGCGAATCGGGGTCGACCGGGGGTGTGGTGGAGGAAGCAGTCATAGTTCTAGTGAATACCATATTTATTGGTCCCGTCCTGCGACGGCGGTAGCGTTCGCGACGTGACCGACCTCCAGATCCAGGCCCGGGCCCTCGGGGACCCGACCCGCCACCGGATCTTCCGGCACGTCGCCGATGCCGGCGGTCCGGTGGCCGTGGCCGAGCTCACCGACGCCTTCGGCCTCAACCACAACGCGATCCGCCAGCACCTCGCCAAGCTGGTCGACGCCGGGCTCGTCGACGAGGCGACCGCCGCGCCCACCGGTCGGGGGCGTCCCCGGCTCGTGTACACGCTCGCTCCCTCGGCCGAGAGCCGCTGGGGCGTCACCGGGCCCTACGAGCGCCTGGCCATGCTGCTCACCGAGGTGGTCCGCAGTGGCGAGACCCCCATCGAGGTGGGGCGACGGGCCGGGCTGCGCCAACGCCTCGGCCACCGCGCCATCAGCAACGATCCGGCCGCCGCGTTCGCCGAGGTCATGGACCGCCAGGGCTTCGACCCGGTCCTCGCCGTGCGCGGCGAGACCGTCGAGGTCACGCTCCGGACCTGCCCGTTCGCATCGGCGGTGCTGACCGACCCCGACACGATCTGCGAGCTGCACCTCGGCCTCGCCCAGGGCGTCGCCGAGGCGGTCGGCGGGTTCGAGGTCGACGAGCTGGTGCCGAAGGACCCCCGGCGGGCCCAGTGCAAGCTGCACTGCCGGCTCACCCCCGACCCCGACGCCGCCGCCGCACCCTGACGGCCTCCTCGGCGGATTCTTCCACCATCCGCTGGATCATCGGCGGGTCGCCGGACCGGACGCGACGAGGCCCGCACCGGAGCGGTGCGGGCCTCGTTCGGATCTCGTGCGCCCGGATCGGGCGGGCGGCTACTCCGCAGCCGGGGCGGGGGTGACGACCACCAGGACGTCGCCCGAGCCGACGGCCTGGCCGGGCTCGACCTTGACCTCGGCGACCGTGCCGGCGACGTCGGTGGCGACGTTGTTCTCCATCTTCATGGCCTCGAGCACGGCGACGACCTGGCCGGCGGCCACCTCGTCGCCCACGGCGACCTCGACCTTGAAGATCGTGCCCTGCATCGGGGCGGTGATGGAGCCGGTGCCGGCGCCACCGCCGCCCGAGGCGCCAGCGGCACGACGGGGACGGGCCTTCGCCGCCGCGCCGCCACCGGCGGCGGGGGCCGCGGCCATGGCCGACTCGGGGACCCACATGGCGACGGCGAAGCGCTTGCCGTTGACCTCGACGTCGACGTCGCGGCGGACCTTGGGCTCGGCGTCCTCGCCCTCGTCTTCCGGCTCGGCGCCGCCGAGGCGGCCCGACGTGATGCCGGTCAGGTCGATCATGCCCTTGTCGACCCAGTTGGTGGAGTGCTCGCCCGCCCGGAAGTCCGAGTTGTCGAGGATCACCAGCTGAGCCGGGAGGGTGGTGTCGATGCCCTCGAGCACCATCTCGTTGATGGCCCGCTTGAGGCGGTCGATCGCGGTGTCGCGGTCGGAGCCCCACACGATGAGCTTGCCCACGAGGTTGTCGTAGAACTGGCTGACCTCGTCGCCGGTCTCGTAGCCGCCGTCCCAGCGGGTGCCGAAGCCCTGCGGGGCGACGAGCTTCTCGATCTTGCCGGGGGCCGGGAGGAACTTGCCGCCCGCCGGGTTCTCGGCGTTGACGCGGACCTCCATGGCCCAGCCGCGGTTGTCGATGTCGTCCTGGGTGAACGAGAGCGTCTCGCCCGAGGCCACGCGGATCTGCTCGCGGACCAGGTCGATGCCCGACACCAGCTCGGTGACGGGGTGCTCCACCTGGAGGCGGGTGTTCATCTCGAGGAAGTAGAAGTTGCCGTCGTCGTAGAGGAACTCGACGGTGCCGGCGTTGTAGTAGCCGCACGCCTTGGCGACGCGAACGGCCGCTTCGCCCATGGCCTGGCGGACCTCGTCGGGGAAGTTCGGGGCCGGTGCCTCTTCGATGAGCTTCTGGTGGCGGCGCTGGACGGAGCAGTCGCGCTCGCCGATCCACACGCAGTTGCCGTGCTGGTCGCCGATGATCTGCATCTCGACGTGGCGGGGCTTGACCAAGAAGCGCTCCACGTAGCACTCGTCGCGGCCGAAGCCCTTGAGCGCCTCCGACTGGGCAGAGGCGAGGGCGGTGTGGGCGTCCTCGGCCGACTCGACGACGCGCATGCCGCGACCGCCGCCGCCGAACGCCGCCTTGATGGCCACGGGCCAGCCGTGCTCGTTGCCGAACGCCACGACCTCGTCACCCGACGTCAGGAACTCGGTGGTGCCGGGCACGCCGTGCACGTCGGCGGCCTCGGCGGCGA
>DATMGQ010000193.1:0-16956 GCA_035555395.1 Acidimicrobiales bacterium | reverse complement strand
CCGCCTTCGACGGGGGACCGGTCGCCGCCGGCCGGTGGTCGGCGGCGTCGACCGCTGCGCTCGTGTCGTCCAAGGGGACAAGTGTGGCAGGCCGCCCGGACCCGTCCGACCCGGGCGGCCAGGTTGCCCTTGTAAAAACGTCCAGACCAGCGTACGAAGGCACGAGGACGCGCGGGACTCGGTCCGACTGGTCCTCGCGCGCCCTGGCCCCGGTGCGTTCGGCGTGATCGGCGGGTGCACCTCCCTCGATTCCAGGAGATCAGGGCGGCGTGTCCGGCGGCTGCGGCATCCCCGTCGGCGCCACGGCCATCTCCGCCACGATGACCGCCGTGACCCCGACCGGCGGCGGCTACCTCCGCACCTGGCCCAACGGCCAGGCCGAGCCGACCGCGACGTTCCTCAACTACGCCGGCAAGTCGATCGGGTCCGGCGGCACGATGTCGATCAACCAGAGCTCGGCCTACGCCCTCAAGATCCGCAACTACTCGGGCTCGACCCACGTGGTGGTCGACGTCACCGGGTACTACGCCAAGCCCATGGCGGCGCTGATCCAGTCGAACGGCGCCACCTACGACGGCACCAACCGGGTCCTCAACTCGGGGAAGGTCGCGACGGGCGTCTACTGGGTGGAGCTCGACCGCAGCACCCGCTACTGCCAGGCGACCGCCAACTCGTACAACACGATCTCCTTCGCCAAGGTCGACACCTTCATCGAAGCGCAGAGCGACCGGATCCGGGTGACCACCTACAACACGGCCGGCACCCCCATCGACAGCTGGTTCTACATCGTCGTGAACTGCTGACGGTCGGGCGTCCCCGACGGCAGGCGGAGCGGGTCGGCGGCAGGGGCCGACCCGCTTGGCTAGGTTCCGGTCGAGCCGCCGGACCGAACACAAGGGGACAGACACATGCAGGGCTTGATGCAGGACTACCCGCTCACCCTCCCGCACATCTTCCATCGCGTGGAGCGACTCTTCGCCGACAAGGAGATCGTCACGTCGCTCCCGACCGGCCGCGAGCGCATCAGCTACGGCGAGTGGGCGGCTCGCACGCGCAAGCTCGGCGGCGTGCTGAACGACCTCGGCATCTCGCCAGACGGCCGGGTCGCCACGTTCTCCTGGAACACCTCGCGCCACCTCGAGCTGTACTTCGCGGCGCCGTGCACCGGCCGGGTGCTGCACACCCTGAACCTGCGGCTGTTCCCCGAGCAGATCACCTACATCGTGAACCACGCCGAGGACGAGGTGATCTTCGTCGACAAGACGGTGGCCGGCCTGCTGTGGCCGCTGCTGTCGACGTTCACCACCGTCCGCCACATCGTGGTCATCGACGACGGCGGGCCCTTCGACACCTCCGAGGTCCCCGAGGGCC
The DNA here is from genome assembly GCA_035555395.1 of Acidimicrobiales bacterium. GTDB lineage: Bacteria > Actinomycetota > Acidimicrobiia > Acidimicrobiales > Iamiaceae > Aquihabitans. The sequence continues at coordinate 15,585 of DATMGQ010000193.1, read as the reverse complement.
TCGAGCTGCACGACTACGAGGAGCTCCTGGCCGCCGCGTCGCCCGTCGAGTTCCACGTCGAGGACGAGAACCTCGCCGCGAGCATGTGCTACACGTCCGGCACCACGGGCAACCCGAAGGGCGTGGTCTACAGCCACCGCTCGACGATGCTGCACACGATGGCGGCGATGTTCGCCGACGGCTTCGGCGCCCGCGAGTCCGACCGGATCCTGCCGGTCGTGCCCATGTTCCACGCCAACGCCTGGGGCCTGGCCCACGCTGCCGTCGCCTGCGGGTCCGACCTCGTGATGCCCGGCCCGAACCTGGCTCCCGAGCCGCTCGCCGAGCTCATCGAGTCCGAGCGGGTCACCGTCGCCGCCGGCGTCCCCACCATCTGGATGGGCGTGCTCCCGGCGCTGAAGGGCCGGGACACCTCGGCGCTCCGCGTGATCCCCTGCGGCGGCTCCGCCGTCCCCAAGGCCCTGTCCGAGGCGTTCCGCGAGCAGCTCGGCCTCCCGATCTACCAGGCCTGGGGCATGACCGAGACGTCTCCGGTCGCCACCGTCGGCGAGATCAAGTCCAAGCTCCGCGGCCTCCCCGAGGAGGAGCTGGCCGACATCCGGGCCATGCAGGGCCTGCCCCTGTTCGGGGTCGAGCTGCGGGTGCTCTCGCAGGAGGATGGCTCCCCGGTCCCGTGGGACGGCGAGGCCCGTGGCGAGCTCCAGGCCGCCGGCCCGTGGATCGCCCGCGAGTACTACAACGACGACCGCTCGCCCGAGTCGTTCACCGAGGACGGCTGGCTGCGCACCGGCGACGTCGCCACCATCAACGCCGACGGCTACATCAAGCTCGTCGACCGCACGAAGGACGTGGTGAAGAGCGGCGGCGAGTGGATCAGCTCGGTGGAGCTCGAGAACGAGATCATGGCCCACCCGGCCGTCGCCGAGGCCGCCGTCATCGGCGTCACCCACCCCAAGTGGCAGGAGCGCCCGCTCGCCTGCGTGGTGCTGAAGGAGGGCGAGTCGGCCACCAAGGAGGACATCATCGAGTTCCTCGACGGCCGCGTCGCCAAGTGGTGGCTGCCCGACGACGTCGTCTTCATCGACGAGGTCCCCAAGACCAGCGTCGGCAAGTTCTCCAAGAAGGACCTGCGAACCCGGTTCGAGGGCTACGAGCTGCCCACCGCCTGAAGGCCTCGCCACCGGCCTGACCTGGGGTTCTGCAGCTGACTGGTTGCTGGGCAGGACCGCTGGGTACTGCTGGGCCCATGGCGGCGAAGGTGCTGACGGAGGGAGAGGTGGTCGAGCTGCGGCGGCTGCTGCTCGCCGAACGGGCGCGGGCAGGACGCCAGGCGGCGTGGCTCCAGCTCACCTACCAGGAGCTCGTCGACGCGGCCGACCTGGAACCGCCGGACGACGAGCACGACCCCGACGGCACCACCGCCTACGAGCGCGCCCAGATCGGGTCGCTCGAACGGGCCACGCGCATCCGCACCGACCAGGTCAGTGCCGCGCTCGAGCAGCTCGACGCCGGTACCTACGGCCGCTGCGAGCAGTGCGGCGACCCCATCGGCTTCCCGCGTCTCACCGCCATCCTCGGCACCCAGCGCTGCGTCCGCTGCGCCTCCTCCTGACCGCTCCACGTCGCTGCGGCGGGTCCCGCTACCAGTCGGTGGGGCGGTAGTCCTTGAGGAACTGGCCCCAGACGTGGGTGCCGGTGTTGAAGCCGTCGATGATCGGGTCGACGATGCGGGCGGCGCCGTCGACGATGTCGAGCGGCGGGTGGAAGCGGTGCTCGGCCCGCTTGCGCTCGGTGATCTCGACCGGGTCCTCGTCGCTCACCCAGCCGGTGTCGACGCTGTTCATGTGGATACCGTCGGCGTGGTAGTCCGCGGCCGAGGTCCTCGTCATCATGTTCAGGGCGGCCTTGGCCATGTTCGTGTGCGGGTGCCGGGTGGTCTTCATGCGCCGGTAGAACTGGCCCTCCACCGCGGACACGTTCACGATGTGCTTGTCCCGCTCCGGCGTGCGGAGCATGAGCGGCTTGAGGCGGGCGTTGAGCACGAAGGGCGCCACCGCGTTCACCAACTGGGTCTCGAGGAGCTCCACCGACGAGACCTCGGCCAGCGTGAGGCGCCAGGAGTTCCGGCCTCGCAGGTCGACCTGCTGGAGGTCCTGGTCCAGGCGGCCGGCGGGGAAGAGGTGTGCCTGCGGCTCGTGCTCCTCGGGCAGGAGCGCCGCCTGCGACATCTCGGCCGACGACACCGATGCCGACGCCGCCTCGAGCGAGTGCGACGTCGTCTCGAGCAGGTCGGCCGAGCCCTCGAGCAGCTCGGGCGAGCGGAGGCCGTCGACGCCGCCGAGCAGCGCACGCGCCTCGGCGGGCATCGTCGCCAGCGAGCCGGTCTCCAGCTCCATCATGTGGCGGTAGAACTCGGGCGGACGGCGGACCGTCTGGCAGGCGTTGTTGACGATGAAGTCGAGCCGGCGGCGGGTCGTGTCCAGGTGGTGGCAGAGCGCCTCGACGCTGGGCGTGTGGCGGAGGTCCAGGCCGTAGATCTCGAGCCGGTGGCCCCACTGGGCGAAGTCCGGCTCCTGGGCGTACCGCATGGCCGAGTCCCTCGGGAACCGGGTGGTGACGATCAGCTCGGCGCCCGCCCGCAGCAGCTTGATCCCGGCCTGGTAGCCGATCTTCACCCGGCCGCCGGTGAGCAGGGCGACCCGTCCGGACAGGTCCGCCGTCTCGGTCCGCTTGTGCTCGTTGAAGGCCGCGCACGGCGGGCACAGCTGGTCGTAGAAGCGGTGCACGTCCCGGTAGTCCCGCTTGCACACGTAGCAGTGCCGATCGGCCTGGCCGTGGCTCGGGCCCTCGGCGGCGCCGGCATCGGCATCGCGGGCCTCGGCGTCGCCGGGACCGGTTGCGAGCAGGCCCTCGGGGGCGAAGACGTTGGGCGTGGTGAAGACGGGCTTGGCCCGCAGCGTGCGGATGCCGGTCTCGGCGAGCACCTCCTCCTCACGGGCGAGGCGGGCCTGACGGGCCTGGCGGCGGCGGGCCTTGGTGACCTGGCGGCGCGCCTCGACATCGGGGTGGAACAGGTCGCCGGCGGCGTTGAGCAGCCGCGCCCGCTCGCCGGCATCGAGGGCGTCGAGCGGCGTCCGGTCCCGCACCAGCGACTCGAGCAGCGCGGTCACCTCACGCAGCTGCGCGGTCAGATCCGGGTCGGTCGACGGTTCGGGCACCGGTCGACCCTACGAGGCCGATCGGTCCCCAGCCCACCTGGCCGAAGCACCGCCGGGCCGGTCAGGAGGGGAACTCGGCTTCGAGGTTGGCGTCGTCGTCGGCGCTGATGAGGCGGACGCGGCGCAGGTCGTAGGTGGGCACGGAGACGGTGGCACGCCACTCGTCGAGGCCGTCGGGACCGACCGTCAGCTCGCCGGCCCGGTAGGGGCGGCCGGTCTCGTAGTCGCACTCGACGCGGTAGGTGCCAGCGGGGGTGCCGGCGTCGACCGACACCACCAGCTGCGACGTCCAGCCGCCGCCGGGCGCCTCCGCCCGCTCGACGCGGACCGCGCCCCGTGGCGTGCCCTCGGGTGAGGCGAGGACGGCGCTCGTGCGCGACCCGGTGGCGAGCTCGGATCCGCTGCCCCCGTCGCTGCTCGTGACGGCTCGGGCCCCGACCACGGCCGTGACCACCAGCAGGACGGCGGCCACGGCCAGCGCGACCCGGCGCGGGACCGGGCGGCGCCGGAGGGGAACCGGCGCGGCCGGGGCCGCGGGCTCGAACGTGGCGAGGGCCCGGACCTCGAACCCGCTGGGCGGTTCGGCGGCGGGGGCGGTCAGGACCACGGCATCGACCGCTTCGGCCAGCCGGGCGAGCTCCCGGCGGCAGTCGTCGCAGCCCGACAGGTGGTCGAGCGCCGCGGCCCGCTCGTCCCCGACGGCGATGCCGAGGGCCAGCTCCGGTGCGACCTCGCGGAACGCGGCGCACGCGGCCCTCACCGGGTGGCCTCCTCGTCGAGGCGCTCGCGCAGCTTGCGCAGGCCGGTGCGGATGCGGGTCTTGGCCGTGCCCAGCGGGATGGACTCGCTCGTGGCGATCTCCGCGGCCGTGCGTCCGTGGAACGTGGCCAGCAGCACGGCGTCGCGCTGCTCGGGCGGGAGCTGGGCGAGGACCCGGCGGACGCGATCGACGTCGAAGCCGTGCTCTGCGGCGTCGGCCGGCGTGCGGTCCGTCGCCGGGGGAGCGAGGGCCACGATCGCATCGGGCTCGACCGGGGTGGCCCGGCGCAGCCGCAGGGCGTCGAGGGCGGCGTTGCGGGTGATGGTCAGCACCCACGGCGCGACGTCGCCGCGCCGCGCGTCGAACGCCCCGGCGTGGCGCCACACCCGCACGAACGCCTCCTGGGCCACGTCCTCGGCGCCTTGGCGGTCGTGGAGGATCGTCAACGCCAGGCCGAACACCCGCTGCTGGTACCGGCGGACGAAGGTGCGCGCGGAGACGGCATCACCCGTGGCGATCCCCGCGAGGAGCGCTTCGTCGGACGCGGCGGCCATGGCAGGTCTACGGGCGAGGACCGCTCGGGGATTGCGCGGCACGCCACCGATCGTACGGCCGCGCAATCCCTCCGGCCCGCTCGTCCGTAGGTCCTGCACCGAACCGGCGCCCCGCCGGAGGAACGGAGGACGGCCATGACCCGGACCACCACCCGACGCCGCACGGTGATCGCCGCGCTTGCGGTCACCCTGGCGTTCATCGCCGCCGGTTGCGGGAGCAGCGGCGGCAGCGACGCCACCGACACCGGCACGAGCGGCAGCGGCAGCGGCAGCGGAGCAACCACCACCGCCTCCAGCGGCTCCATGCCCGTGAAGCTCGACGGCACCGTGAACGACAAGGGCACGAAGGACGTCTCGGGCGACGGCGACAAGGCCGACGTCGAGGTGGAGCTCGACGACAACTACTTCAAGCCCACCTTCATCCAGGCGGCGCCCGGCGCCACCGTGACCGTCGAGCTCAAGAACGAGGGCAGCAACCCGCACACGTTCACCCTCGACGACGGTTCGGTGGACAAGGAGCTCCAGCCCGGCGACAAGGCGACCGTCGAGGTCACCGTGCCCGAGGACGGGTCGCTCAGGTTCTCGTGCAACTTCCACGGCTCGATGGGGATGCAGGGCGCCTTCTTCACCGGGACCGGAGGTTCGGCGAGCGGGTCGTCCGGCGGCGGAGCGACGACCACCACCGGCAGCAGCTCCGGCGGCTCCGGGTACTGATCGACGGCCGTGAGGGAGCGGGTGGCCGCAGGACCGGGCCCGGGTGATCGACACCTTCCGACGGGTGGTGAGCTCCCGGTGCCCGGTCCGTTGGCACTGCCAGGGTAGGGGCCGCCGACTTCGGCCCGGGCCGGGTGCGGTCGTAGCCTCGCCCGGGCATGTCCCGCTACCGCTTCGCCCTCAAGCCCAAGTGGATCCTCTCCCACCTGTTCGTGCTGGTGATGATCCTCGGCATGGTGCGGGCGGGCATCTGGCAGTGGGACCGGCTCCAGGAGCGGCGCGACATCAACGCCCGCGTGGAGGCCGTCCAGCAGGAGGAGCCGACGCCCGTCGAGGGACTGGCCGAGCCGGGCGACTTCGCCGAGGGCCGGGCCCTCGAGTACCGGCCGGTCACCGCCACCGGGACCTACCTGGCGGACCAGAGCGTGCTGGTCGATGGCGCCGACCACAAGGGGGCGGCGGGCGCCTGGGTCCTCACGCCGCTGCAGCTCGACGACGGCGACGTGGTGATCGTCAAGCGGGGCACGATCCCGAACCCCGGGCAGCTCGACGCGGTGCCGGACTCGGTGGAGACGCCCGCCGGCGAGGTCACGGTCGAGGGGCTCGCCCGTCCCACCGAGACCCGGCCCGAGGTCAACCTCGGCTTCACGAAGCTCCACTTCGAGCGGGCCGACCCGCCCACGGGCACGCTCGACAACCTCGCCCGCACCGACCTGGAGCGCCTCGACCAGCAGATCGAGGGCGACGTGCTCCCGTTCTACGTGAGCCTCCGGGAGCAGGATCCCGCAGTCACCGCCGACGAGCCGCTGCCGCCGCTGCCGCCCGACCCGTCCGAGGGCTCGCACTTCTCGTACACGGTCCAGTGGTTCACGTTCTCGCTGATGACGGTCGTCGTGTACGTGCTGATCCTGCGGCGGCGGGCGCGCGAGATCGAGCGGGAGGAGCTCGACGCCGAGCTCGACCGGGCCGATCCCGACGACGAGCCGGAGGACGGCGACCCGCGCCTGGTGGCGGGCACGCCCGATGCCTCGGCCGGGTCGACCGAGTCGACCGACCCGCCTGCCTGAGCCAGATCAGTCCTCGGGCTGACCGGTGCGCATCACGAGCACCGGACAGGGGGCGTGGTGGAGCACGTGGGTGCTCACCGAGCCCATCAGCACCCGCTTGAGCCAGCCGTGGCCGTGGCTGCCGATCACGACGATCTCGGCCCCCACCGCCTCGGCGACGTCGCAGATCGTGGGACCGGGCTCGCCCGTCTCCACCAGGTGCTCGGCGGTGATGCCCAGCAGCTCGTCGAGCTCGTGGACCTCGTCGTCCTGGGCGGCGCGCTGCTCGGCCTCCAGCTCCTCCTCGAGCTCGGGGTCGGCGAGCGTCGGGTGGGTGTCCATGGGGCTGACCGACGCCGTCGGCACGAAGACCGGCGGGACCACGGCGAGGGTGATGAAGCGGTGGTCGTGGCCCAGCAGCGCCACGCCCTTCGCCATCGCCTGCGTGGCGAGTTCGGATCCGTCGGTGGCGAGCAGCACGGTGGACATGGCGCCATGCTCGCGCGGTGCGCCGCCTCGCCGGTCCGAAGGCCGTGGGTAGCGTGGTCCCCGTGCCCGAGGATCCCCGCGACCGCATCCTGGCGGCCACCGTCGTGTGCCTCGGGCGCTACGGGATCGCCAAGACCACGGTCGACGATGCGGCCCGGGAGGCCGGCCTCGCCCGGGCCACCGTCTACCGGTACTTCCCCGACGGCAAGGAGCAGCTGATCGCGGAGTCGATCACGTGGGCCGTCGCCCAGTTCTTCCACGAGCTGGCCGTCGCGGTGATGGACGCGCCGGACTTCCCGACGCTCGTCGAGCAGGCCCTGATCCACGCCCACCGCGCCGTGGCCGAGCACGTGGTGCTCCAGAAGGTCCTCGAGACCGAGCCCGAGCGGCTGCTGCCCCAGCTGACCCAGTCGGCCCCGCAGGTGCAGGCGGTCCTGCGCGACTACCTCGCCGACAAGCTCCGCCACGAGGACCTGCTGCCGGGCATCGACCCGCTGGAGGCGGGGGACTGGCTCGCCCGGATGGGCCTGTCGTTCATCCTCGCCGAGGGCCGCTGGGACCTCACCGACCCGGAGTCCGTGCGCCGCCTGGTCCGCGGCGAGCTGCTGGTCTCGATCCTCCAGCCCGAGTCCCTGACCGCCTGACCCCCGCGGCGCGTGTGCCCAAGGTCACGGCTGCGACACGTTGACGATGAGACACTTTCCTTCTTAGTGTCTCATCCATGTCGTCTGCCCCGGAGCTGCGCCTCGTCGATGCCGACGCGCCGGCGCCCAGCACGGAGGCGGAGGGTCGGATCCTCGATGCGGCGCTGGTCCTGGTGGCCCGCTGGGGCGTGGCCAAGACCGCGCTCGGCGACATCGCCAAGGAGGCGGGCTGCTCCCGCGCCACGCTCTACCGGGCGTTCCCGGGCGGCAAGCAGCACCTGTTCCTCGCCCTCGCCACCCGCGAGCTGGCCACGTACCGCCGGGGCATCCTCGACGCCATCGACGCGGCCGACGAGCTGGGCGATGCGCTGACCCGGGCGCTCGTGGTGGCGTCCCGGCTGCTCCACGACCACGACGCCGCCCAGTTCATCCTCGAGCACGAGCCCGAGCTGCTGCTCCCGTTCCTCGGCTTCCACCAGGTCGACCTGCTCTACCGGGAGACGGCCACCGCCTTCGGCCCGCACCTCGAGCGGTTCCTGCCGGACCACGAGGCCGACCGGGCTGCCTGGGCGGCTGAGTGGGCGGCCCGCCTGTTCATCACCTACCTGTTCAACCCGCACGAGCGCCGCGACCTCGCGGTGATCGACGACGCCCGCACCCTGATCGACACCTACGTCCTGCCGGCGTTCGCGCCGGTCGCCCCCGCATCCCCCCGCACCACCTGAAGGGAACCACCCATGTCCATCGACACGCCCTCCACCAACGAGCAGCTCCTGGGCCGGGCCGACATCAACGACCTCGAGGCGATCATGTCGGTGTCGGCCGCCGACGTCGACGAGGCCGTCCGCGTGGTCAAGGACAACGCCGACGCCATCTTCACGTGGGACTACGAGAAGGGCAGCCGGCCGGCCCTCAACAAGCTCTACGAGAAGGCCAAGGTCTCCATGTGGAACGGCGAGACCGACCTCCCGTGGGACACCGTGGTCGACCAGGAGCAGGTCGCCAAGGACAACATGGCCCTCGGCAGCTTCGGCGAGATCGACCTGAGCCACACCCCGTTCGCCACGTGGGGCGACGACGAGTGGATGAAGCTCGGCATGGAGTTCCAGAACTGGAGCCTCAGCCAGTTCATGCACGGCGAGCAGGGTGCGCTGATCTGCACCGCCAAGATCGTCGAGACCGTGCCGTGGATCGACGCCAAGTACTACGCGTCGACGCAGGTGATGGACGAGGCCCGCCACGTCGAGGTGTTCGCCAAGTACCTCGACACCAAGCTGAACGGCCACTACCCGCTCAACGCCCACCTCGGCCTGCTCCTCGACGACATCATCGAGGACTCCCGCTGGGACATGACCTACCTGGGCATGCAGATCATGGTCGAGGGCCTCGCCCTCGCCGCCTTCGGCTTCATGCACCAGATGACCACCGAGCCGCTGCTCAAGAAGCTGCTCCGCTACGTCATGAGCGACGAGGCCCGCCACGTGGCCTTCGGCGTGCTGTCGCTGAAGGAGTACTACGCCGAGCTGTCCGACGCCGAGATGCTCGAGCGCCAGGAGTTCGCCTTCGAGGCCGCCGTGCGCATGCGCGACCGCTTCATGCAGCAGGAGGTGTGGGAGCGCATGGGCCTCAAGCCCAAGGAGGTCCTCCCGCTCCTCATCGACAACCCGAACCGCCTGCTGTTCCAGCAGATGCTGTTCACCAAGATCGTGCCGAACTGCAAGAAGCTCGGCCTGCTCGACCGCAACGACGGCTGGCTGCGCCACCGGTTCGAGGAGCTCGGCGTCATCGACTTCGAGCACCTCACCGACACGAGCGACGAGTACCAGGCGTTCGCCCTGGGCGACCAGGAGCTCTCGGACTCGACCTCGGCGCTCGGCGCCTGAGCAAGACCGGCAGGGGAACCGGGTCGGCGCCTGCCGCCGGCCGAAGGCACGTGGGGCGGCTCCGGCCGCCCCACCGCCGCGTCCGGGGTCGGAACCGTTGCGGGGGCGGTGGCGGTGGGGCCGGTAGGGTCGGAGCATGCGCGCAAGCACCGCAGGTCAGAGCTGATGGGCCGCTTCGGGACGGTCATCTCCGCCATGGCGACCCCGTTCGCCGAGGACGGGTCGTTCGATGCCGAGGCGGCCGCTGCGCTGGCGAAGTGGCTGGTCGCGCACGGCAACGACGCGCTGGTCCTCGCGGGGACCACCGGGGAGAGCGCCGTGCTCACCGACCCGGAGCGCGTCGAGCTGTTCCGGGTGGTGCGCGAGGCCGTCGACGTGCCGCTCATCGCCGGGGCCACCACCAACGACACCGCCCACAGCGTCGAGATGACCGCTGCGGCCGCCGAGGCCGGGATGGACGCCATCCTCGCCGTGGTGCCGTACTACAACAAGCCGCCGCAGTCGGGCCTCGAGCTCCACTTCCGGGCGGTCGCCGCCGCCTCGGACCTGCCGGTCATGCTCTACGACGTGCCCGGCCGCACCGGCCGCAAGCTCGCCACCGAGACCACCCTGCGCCTCGCCCGCGAGGTGCCCACGATCGTGGCGCTCAAGGACGCCGCCGGCGACCCGGCCGAGACCGCTGCCCTCATCGCCGAGGCCCCCGAGGGCTTCGAGGTCTACAGCGGCGACGAGCCGCTCAACCTGGCGTTCGCCGCGGTCGGCGCCGTCGGCGTCGTCGGCGTCGCCACCCACTGGTCCGGCCAGCAGCAGCAGGAGCTGTGGGCGGCGGTCGCCAAGGGCGACCTGGCCACGGCCCGCGAGGTCAACGCCCGGCTGCTGCCCAGCTTCGGCTTCATGAACAGCGACACCTGCGTGTTCTCGCAGTCGGTCAAGGTGGCGATGGGCGTCCTGGGCGTACCCATCGGCGAGTGCCGCCTCCCGCTCGGCCCGGCGCCCGAGGGCACCGACGCCGCGGCCCGCAAGGTGCTGGTCGACCTCGGGTACTCGGTCTGATGGCCGCCCCGGTCTCGGTCACGTTCCTGGGCGGCCTGGGCGACATCGGCCGCAACTGCGCGGCCATCGAGATCGACGGGAAGATCATGCTGCTCGACTGCGGCCTGATGTTCCCCGAGGCCGACATGCTGGGCATCGACCTCGTCCTCCCGGACTTCTCCTGGCTGGTCGAGCGCAAGGACGACATCGTCGGCTGCGTCATCACCCACGGCCACGAGGACCACCACGGCGCCCTCGCCTACGCCCTCCGGGAGCTGTCGTTCCCCATCATCGGGTCGGCGCTCAGCCTCGGGTTCGCCTCGAACCGCATCGACGAAGCCGGCCTCATGGACCGCACCGAGCTGATCGTGGTGAAGGACAACGAGCGCCGCCAGTTCGGCCCGTTCGACTGCGAGTTCATCCCGGTCACCCACTCGGTCCCGCACGGCTTCGCCACCGCGTTCCACACGCCGCAGGGGACGATCCTCCACACCGGCGACTGGAAGCTCGACCTCACCCCGGTCGACGGCCGCCTCACCGACCTCGGCGTCATGGGCGCCATCGCCCAGAACGAGGGCGTCCGCCTGCTCCTGGGCGACTCCACCAACGCCGACCAGCACGGGCACTCCCGCTCGGAGCGCTCGGTCGGCAAGGTGCTCGAGGACCTCATCGCCGCCAGCAAGGGCCGGCGCATCATCACGGCGTGCTTCGCCAGCCACGTGCACCGCGTGCAGCAGATCGCCGACGCCGCCATCGCCAACGGCCGGGTCATCGCCACGCTCGGCATGTCGATGAAGAAGAACGTGCGGCTGGCCAAGGAGATGGGCCTGCTCACCATCCCCGACAACAAGCTGCTCGACATCGAAGACGTCAAGGACCTCGACCCCGGCACCGTCTGCATCATCTCGACGGGCTCCCAGGGCGAGCCCATGTCGGCCCTCGCCAAGATGGCCGCCAACGAGAGCAAGTGGATCACCCTGAACGACCAGGACACCGTGATCCTCTCGTCGCACCCGATCCCGGGCAACGAGACCAACGTCTCCAACGTCATCAACTCCATGGCCCGCATCGGCGTCCGCGTCGTGCACTCCGGCCTCCACGACGTCCACGCCACCGGCCATGCCAAGGCCGAGGAGATCAAGACGCTGATCTCGGTCATCCGGCCCGAGTTCATGATCCCGGTGCACGGCGAGTACCGGCACATGCAGGCCCACGCCGAGTTGGCCCGCACGATGGGCGTCGCCGACCGCAACGTCTTGATCTGCGAGGACGGCGACGTCGTCAGCCTCACCGACGACGGCATCGAGCGCTCCGGCAGCGTCCCCGCCCACTACCTGTACGTCGACGGCATCGTGGGCGACGTCGGCCACGGCGTCATCCGCGACCGCCAGGTCCTGGCCGAGGAGGGCGTGGTCGTGGTGATCGTCACCGTCGACCACGACGCCGCCGAGATCATCACCGGGCCCGAGGTCATCACCCGCGGGTGGATCTATGCCGACGAGGCCGAAGACCTGCTCGAGGAGATGCGCACGCTCATCGCCGACGCCGTGATGCACGCCCTGGAGAAGGGCGACCACGACAGCGAGACGCTCCAGCGGGTCGTCCGCAAGAAGGCCGGCAAGTTCGTCAACGACCGCACCAAGCGGCGTCCGATGATCGTCCCCGTGGTGATGTCCCTCTAGGACGAAGGTTCACCGACGGTTCGCTTGGGCGTGGCGTCGGCTGCAGGGCGGCGTCACACCCGTTCCGTACGGTTCCGCGCATCCCCCCAGGAACCGGCGGCTGCGCGTGGCGCCTGCTTCGACGCGGCCAGAAACGAGGACAGCCATGAGCGACCCCGCCCCCCACTGGATCGACGTCGTGCCCGAGGACTCCTTCGAATCGGTGGTGTCGCGCCGGTTCGGCCGGCGGAGCCTGCTCAAGGGGGCGGCCGCGATGGGCGCCGTCGCCGTCGTCCCGATGCAGCTCGCCACGAAGTGCGCGCCGCCGACCCCGGCACCGGCCGACCTGACCTTCCTGCCGATCGCCCCCGACGCCACCGACACCATCACCGTGCCCCGGGGCTACCGCTCCGACGTCGTGATCGCGTGGGGCGACCCGCTGTTCGCCAGCGACGGGCCCTTCGACCTCACCAAGCTGACCTCGGCCCAACAGGCCCGGCGCGTCGGCTTCAACAGCGACTTCGTCCAGTTCCTGCCGCTCCCGAAGTGGGGCGCGACGGAGTGCAACCGGGCGCTGCTCTGGAACAACCACGAGTACACCGACGCCAAGATGATGTTCCCGGGCTACGACCCGGCGACCTACCCGACGCTCGAGCAGACCGAGATCGAGCTCGAGGCCCACGGCGGCACGGTCATCGAGCTGCAGCGCAACGGCGACCGCTGGGTCGCCAAGCGCGGCTCCCGCTTCAACCGCCGCATCACCGCCACCACGCCGATGCGCATCGCGGGCCCGGCAGCCGGTGATCCCCGTGTGGGCAAGGCGACGGCCGGGATGCTCAACAACTGCGGCGGCGGCCTCACGCCGTGGGGCACGATCCTCACCGCCGAGGAGAACTTCAACCAGTACTTCGCCAACAACGCGGCGGTCGCCGACCCGGCGGTGAAGGCCGCCCACACCCGCTACGGCATCGGCAACGGCGCCAGCGAGCGCAGGTGGGAGAACCACAAGGACCGCTTCGACCTGGCCAAGGCCCCGAACGAGCCGTTCGCGTTCGGCTGGGTCGTCGAGATCGACCCGTACGACCCGGGCGCCAAGCCCGTGAAGCGCACCGCGCTCGGCCGGCTCAAGCACGAGGCCGCGGCGTCGCAGCTGACCGACGACGGCCGCGTCGCCGTCTACACCGGCGACGACGAGCGCTTCGAGTGCCTCTACAAGTTCGTGTCCGCCGGCAAGGTCGCGAAGGACCGCGCCGCCAACCGGAACCTGCTCGACAGCGGGACGCTCCACGTCGCCAAGTTCGCCGACGACGGCAGCGGCACCTGGATCCCGGTGGTCTACGGCCCCGAGCTCCAGGCCGCCGGGTTCACGTCCCAGGCCGACGTGCTGATCCGCCTGCGGGACGCCGCCGCCGCGCTGGGCGGCACCAAGATGGACCGGCCCGAGGACGTGGAGGCCAGCCCCGCCACGAAGAAGGTGTACATGGCGTGCACCAACAACACGCAGCGGGGGACCAGCGGCAAGCCCGGGACCGATGCCGCCAACCCCCGTGCCGTCAACACCTTCGGCCACGTGATCGAGATCACCGAGGGCGGCGGCGATCCGGGCGCGACGACCTTCGCCTGGGACATCCTCCTGCTCTGCGGTGACCCCGCCGATCCGTCGACCTACTTCGCCGGATTCGACAAGACCCAGGTGAGCCCGATCTCGTGCCCGGACAACCTCTCGTTCGACACCTCCGGGAACCTGTTCATCGCCACCGACGGCGCGCCCGGCACGTGGTCGGGGATCTTCTCCCCGGCGCCGAACGACGCCATCCACGCCCTGCCGGTCGAGGGCGCCCGGCGGGGCCAGGTGAAGCAGCTGCTCTCGGGCGTGGTGGCCTGCGAGGTCTCCAGCCTGCTGGTCGCCGACCAGGACCGCGTGCTGTTCGCCTCGATCCAGCACCCGGGGGAGGGCTCCAGCCTCGCCACCACGACGAGCACCTGGCCGGCGGGAACGCCCCGCCCGGCCGTGATCGCCGTCACGAAGAAGGGTCGCCGAATCGGGTCCTGACCAGGATCTTCGGGTCGGTTGGGGCCGCCGGGCGGCCCCAACCCTCCCCGGATCTGTCAGGGGGCACTGGTACCGTTGGGCCCACTGTGACCGCCACTCGTGGGACCCCGAACCGATCGGGGGCCAAGAAGAAGCCCGCCTCGCGGAGCTCCTCCAAGCGTCCCCCTGCCAAGAAGCCGTCGGCCTCGTCGCGCTCGCGCAAGGCGCCGCCGCCCCCTCCGCCGCTGACGGTCCGGCTGCTCGACTCGCTCGCCCACGCCAGCCAGGGGCACGGCGCGGACTTCGCCGGCATCGTCCTCATCGTGATCGGCGTGGTCGCCGGCCTGGGCGTCTACGCCGGAGCCGGGGGACCGGTCGGCCGGGGCACGGCGGACCTCGTCGGCTTCGTGGTCGGCGCCGCCCGGGTGATCGTCCCGATCCTGCTCGTCGTGCTGGGCGCTCTGCTCGTGCGCGGGGTGCCGACGCCCCGGGAGGCGGACCCCGACGATCCGACCCTGGTCGACGTCGACCCGCAGGCGGCGGAGCACCCGTTCGCCCGCAACGTGTTCGGCGGCCTGCTGCTCGCCATCGCCGGCCTCGGCCTCCTGCACGTGTTCCGCGGCGCCCCCCACTTCGACGAGGGCGCCGACGCCATGGCGGACTCCGCCGGCTACCTCGGCGGTGCCATCGGCGCCCCGGTGAAGGCGGCGCTCAGCACGGTCGGCGCCACCATCGCCTTCTTGGCCATCGGCTTCGCCGGTGCGCTCGTCATCACCCGCACCACGGTCCGCCACGTCGCCGGCAAGACGGCCGCCGGCGTCGCCAAGGGCGCCCGTCCCGTGGGGCGCCAGGCCGGCGCCTTCCTCAGCAACCTGTTCTCGCTCGGCAGCGAGCGGGAGGCCGCGGCCGACGGCGAGCCGTCGCTCGTGGTCGGCGGCGACATCGACCTGCGCGACGCCGAGGCGCCCACGGCCTTCTACGACCAGGACCAGGACCCCGATTCGGCGCCGGCCAAGCCCAAGCGCACGCGCAAGCCCAAGGCCGTCCCGCCGCTCCCGGAGCCCGATCCGGCCACGCCGCCCGAGCAGCTCGAGATCGCGATGCCGCCGGGCGCCCAGCCGTCGGTCTGGAAGCTGCCGCCCACCAAGCTGCTCGACCTGTCGGGCAGCCAGAGCGTCGACCGCAAGATGGTCGAGGAGACCGGCCGCAACCTCGAACACGCCCTCGCGGAGCACGGTGTCGAGACGCGCCTCGTGGGCATGACGGTCGGTCCCACGGTCACCCGCTACGAGCTCGAGCTCGGCCCGGGCGTGAAGGTGGCCCGCGTCACCAGCCTCCACAAGGACATCGCCTACGCCATGGCCACGCCCGACGTGCGCATCCTGGCGCCCATCCCGGGCAAGCAGGCCATCGGCGTCGAGATCCCCAACGTGCGCAAGCAGCTCGTCACGGTGGGCGACATCCTCACCAGCTCCGAGGCCCGCTCCGCCACCCACCCGCTCGAGGTCGCCATCGGGCGCGACATCGACGGCAAGGCGATCCTGGCGAACCT
>DATMGQ010000192.1:0-4574 GCA_035555395.1 Acidimicrobiales bacterium | reverse complement strand
CCCGCGGCGTGGACAAGGTGGTCGAGGCCACCATCGAGCTGGCGCACTCGCTGGGCATCGAGGCCATCGCGGAAGGTGTCGAGACGAGCGACCAGCTCGACCGGCTGGGCGCGCTCGGCTGCGACGCGGTGCAGGGGTTCCTGCTGGGCCGCCCGGTCGACGCCGACGCGTTCTCGCTGATCATCCGCGACGCGCGGTGGCCCGGGGCCTGACCTCGTCGGCGGCGCCGGGACCGGCGCCCGCGGACCGCCCTCAGGTCGTGCCGTCGAGGAACAGGGCGAACATCAGGCTGGTGGCGTCGATGTCGGTGGTGCCCGGTCCGAAGGTGGCCTCGAACGCCGGCTGGGGCCGACCGGGCCACTGGTGGCCGCCGCCCTCGACGACGTAGAGGATCGTGGGTGCCTCGCACCCGCTCCACTCCCGCTTGGTGACCGTGGCGGACACCTCGTGGTCGGTGGGCGTGTCGTCGCAGCCGTTGTGGCGGGCCCATCGGGCCATGGACTCGTCGACGCCGGACGGCTCGGGCGTCCCCGGCGGGATGTCCCCCTGGTAGAGGTTCTGGTCGGCGATCGCCTTGGAGTTGAGCCCGCCGCCCTCGTAGGGGACGTACGGATCGGCGGTCCCGTGGAAGGCGATCACGGCGGTCGGCGGGGTGTCGCAGGGCTGGTTGTACTCGACGCCCGAGATCGGGGCGATCCCGGCGATGCGGCCGTCGAGGCGGCAGGCGACCATCGAGGACATCTGGGCGCCGTTGGACATGCCGACGGCGAACACCTCGGCCGTGTCGATGCACAGGGTGGCCTCGAGGTGGTCGAGCAGGTCGGTGACGAACACGAGGTCGGCGTTCTCTGCGACGGGGGCGGCGTTCCAGTACGGGGCGGTGCTGATCAGGCCGGACGGCATGACCGTGATGACGTCGCGGTCCTCCTGGACGTCGGGAAACCCCGACATCGACGAGACGATGTGGTAATCGACGGTGAGGGAGTGGAACCCGAACACGAGGGCGTACGGCTCGGTGCCGTCGTAGCGGTCGGGGACCACCAGTTCGTAGGAGCGCTCCTTGCCGCCGGACTCGATCGTCTCGTCGCTCGTGCCGGTGGGCGCCGGCTCGGATGCATCGCACCCGGCAGACGGGCCGGTCGGGTGGCGTCATCGGCGGCGGGGGTCGACGGGGTCCGGGTGCTGGTCGGGCCGGCCGAGGACCGGTCCGACCCGGAGCTGCAGGAGCCGGCGGCCGCCGCGACGGCGAGGGCCAGCACGACGGCGGCCGCCCGGGTGGTGCGTGCGGTCATCGGTCCTCCAGGGAGTAGGCGAGCAGCCCGCCGGGACCGGGCCCGCCGAACAGGATGAACCCGTAGCCCCACAGCACCCGGCCGTCGACGATCGACGGTCCGCACGCGGTCATGGCGGGGGCGTCGTCGGCCCACAGCTCCTCGCCGGTCCCGGTGGCGAACGCGTGCAAGCGGCCCCGGTCGGTCCCGACGAAGGCCACGCCGGGCACGGCGCTCACCGGAGCGAAGATCTTCCCCTCGAGCTCGGGCGAGCTCCACCGCTCCTCGCCGGTGGCCGGGTCGAGGCCGAAGACCCGGGTGCGGTCGGTCGGCGCGTTGGTGTCGGGGTCGCCGACGTTCGACGTGGCCACGAGCACGCCGTCGACGTAGGCAGCCGAGCCGATCTGGCCGCCGAACGCGCTGCCGGGGGTCAGTTCGGTCTCCCACACCACCTCGCCGGTGTCCCGGTCGAGGGCGTGGAAGGTGCCGCCCTTGTCGCCGGCGCCGACGAGGTCGCGGCCGTCGGCGCGCCAGAGGTTCGGTGAGGCCCCGACGTCCGCGTCCTTCCCGCCGGGGTGCCCGGCGCTGAACACGTCGGGGTAGGTGAACTGGGTCGACCACGCCAGCTCGCCCGTCCGGTGGTCGATGGCGAGGATCGAGTCGGCGAGCGGGGGCGTGGGCGGGGCGAGCCCCTGGCCCGTCCCCACGTAGAGCAGCCCCCGGTCGGTGTCGATCGCCGGCGTCGACCAGATGCCCGCTCCGGCGCCGGCCTGGTCATCGGCCGGCGTCGTGCGGAACTGCCAGCGCTGCTCGCCGGTGGCGGTGTCGAACGCGGCGATCGAGCCGCGGAAGGCGTACTCGTCCTTGGCCACCATGTTCTCGAACGAGGCGGTCCCCTGGAGGACGAGGCCGTCGACGACGACCGGGGAGGCGCTGATCTGGGCCTGCGGGTGGTCGTCGGTCCGTACCGTCCAGTCCCGTTCGCCGGTGGCCCGGTCGAGTCGGTGGACGTCGGCGCCGGTCCCCACGTACACGCCGTCCTCGTCGAGGGCGCAGGCGCCGACGATCGTGCCGCCGACCTCGCTCGTCCACCGGACGGCGCCCGTCTCGGCATCGACCGCGTGCACCACGCCCTTCCAGTCGGCGAAGTAGGCGGTGCCCGACTCCACGACGGGCGTGCCGGTCACGCCGACCAGGTCGCCGATGTCCCAGACCCGCGTGAGGCCGGCGACGGAGGCCGCGGTGATGGACCGCTCGGCGGTGTTCGTGCGGGTCTGGTCGTGGTCGTGGCCGTACGCCGGCCACGAGGCGGCGCGACCGCTCGGATCGGACTCGGTGCGCTTCGGCGAGGCCGTGGTGGGGGCGGGGTCGGCAGACGGGCCGTCGGAGGTGCAGCCCACCAGGGCGGCGCCCAGCGCGGCCACCGGGGCGGCGACGAGGAACCGCCGCCGGCCGGTGTCGGTCGGGCGAGGGGCACGGCCCGAGTGGTCCATGGCGTCATCCCAGCACCGTGGAGGGCGGTCCGTCCCGGGCCGTTCCTGAAGGTCCGTTCAGGGCGGCACGAGCCAACCGGGTCAGAACAGCGGGGCGGGAGGCGGGGTGGCGGTCGGGTCGACGATGCAGGTGAAGCGGCCCTTCCAGCCCGCTGCCGCATCATCGGGTCCCACCGCCGTGAGCGCCACCATGGCGTTCGGCCCCGCTTGGCGGTAGATCGAGTCCTGGTCGTTCGTGGTCCGAGCGCCGGTGTGGCCCGAGTACGGCGCGGCGCCCAGGATCGCGGTGGTGTCGGCCTCGTCGAAGAACGCCTGGCCGACGTGGGCGGTGTGCGCGCGGCCGTCGCGGCCGGCCTCCTCGTCGGTGACGACCTGGAGGTGGACGTGGACGGTGCGGCCCTCGTACCAGCCGGGGAAGATCGTCTCGAACGTGGCCGTGCCGGTGGCATCGGTCCGCTGGATCCCCCGGAGGAACCGCTTCGCGTTCGTGCCCTGCTCCGTGGTCTCCTGGAGGCTGTTGCCGTTGAACCCGGAGTACTCGCCGCCGGCGTCGCAGTGCCAGACGTCGACGAGCGCGCCCTTGAGCGGGTAGCAGCCCGGGTACGAGAGGACCGTCACCGCGAACGTCAGCGGTGCGCCCGGCCGGTCCTCCCGGATGTCGGATCGGACCGCCGGGTCATCGAGGTGGTACGGGCCGGCCGTGAGCTCCGGGGAGAGCTCGCACGCCGCCGGGACGGTGGTCGTGGACCGCGGTGCCGAGGTCGAGGGCGCGCCGGCCGTGGTTCGACCGGCTGCCGCCGGTTCCGAGGCGGAGCCGGAGCAGCCGGTGATCGCCAGGGCGGCTGCGGCGGCGCCGCCGAGCAGGACGACGCGCCTCGGCACCATGCCGTCGAGGTCCGGGCGGGCCGGTGGGCGGGGCGTCCTGTCCATCGAGACAGCGTGGCGCCGGCGCGCCGCCCGCTTCGGTCTCTGCCTGAAGGGACGTTCAGGGACCGGGACCGGCTCCCCGGTCGAGCGGGAGGGGTGCATGCCAGGCTGGCGGCATGCGTGTGCTGGTCGTCGAGGACGAGGCGACGGTCGCCGAGGGGGTCCGGCGGGGGCTCGAAGGCGAGGGCTTCACGGTCGTGGTCGCCCATGACGGGGCCGAGGGGCTGGCGCTGGCGTCGACGGGCACCTTCGACCTGGTGATCCTGGACATCCTGCTGCCGAGCCAGAACGGCTACAGCGTGTGCCGCGACCTGCGGGCCACGGGCGACCTCACCCCGGTCATCATGCTGACCGCCAAGTCCGGGGAGTTCGACGAGGCCGAAGGGCTCGAGCTCGGCGCGGACGACTTCCTGTCCAAGCCGTTCTCCATGGTCGTGCTGCTGGCCCGGGTCCGAGCCCTGCTGCGCCGGCCGCAGCGGCGGATCGAGTGGCCGGCGGTCGGGGAGCTCCGCCTCGACCCGCTGCGACGCCGCTGCTACCGCGGCGAGACGCCGATCGCCCTCACCGCTCGGGAGACCGAGGTCCTCGCCGCCCTGATGGCCCGGCCCGGCCAGCTCGTGACCAAGGCCGAGCTCCTCGGTGCCGTCTGGGGCGAGGAGTTCTCGGGCGACGTCAACATCGTCGAGGTGTACATCTCGCACCTCCGCCGCAAGGTCGACGGCGCCGGCCAGCCGCCGCTGGTGGAGACCGTGCGCGGTGAGGGGTACCGCCTGCGGGGACCGTCGGACCGGGTGTCGTGAGGCGCCGCCGGCTGTCGCTGCGGGCGCGGATCACGATCGGCTCCCTGGCGATCGTCCTCGCGGTGCTGGGGGTTGCCGGCGTC
>DATMGQ010000191.1:0-2132 GCA_035555395.1 Acidimicrobiales bacterium | reverse complement strand
GGGCGCCAACCGGTAGTCGACGCTCACGAAGGTGCAGCCCGACGCCCGGACGAGGCGGCGGCAGAGCGCGTCGTGCGAGTCGAGGTCGCAGATCGTCCAGCCGCCGCCGTGGAGGAAGACCACGACGGGCGCGTCCGCGCCCCCCTCCGGTCGGTAGATGCGCACCGGGATGGACCGGTCCGGAACTGGGACGGAGGTGTCCTCGACGGACCCGACCGCCGGCGCGACGGCCGCGCTCGCACGCCGGCGGGCAGCAGATGCCTCGCGTGCCCCGACTGCGCCGAGCTCCTCGAACGGAGGGCCGGCGGCGGCCATGGCCTCGATGACGGCGGCGACGTCGGGCCGGACGGTCACCTCAGGCCGCCGCCCCGCCGTCGAGCAGGTACGCGAGCCCGGTCGTGGACCCCGACTCCTCGGAGGCGAGGTGGGCGACGGCCGCGGCGACCTCGGCCGCAGTCGCCCGCCGGCCGCTCAGCATGGGGTGGCGGTCGAAGCGGCTGGCGTCGAGGTGGGCCGGGAGCTCGATGGCGCTGACCATCGGGGTGTCGACCGCGCTCGGGCAGACGACGTTCACCCGCACATCGGGGGCGAGCTCGACGGCGAGCGCCTTCGAGAACGAGAGCACCGCACCCTTGGAGGCCGAGTAGGCGGACAGGTAGGCCCGGCCGTTCAGCGCCGCGGCGCTCGCCAGGTTCACGATCGCCCCCTTGCGGCGCACGAGCCCGGGGGCAGCCGCCCGGCACACGGAGAACGTGCCGACGAGGTTGACCGCCAGCACCCGTTCGAGGTCGGCCACCGTGGTCCCGGCCAGGTCCTGGTAGGCGACGATGCCGGCCGCGTTCACGACGACGTCGAGGTCGCCCTGCGCCCGCACCGTCCGGTCGACCTCGTCGGCGTCGGTGATGTCGATCGCCACACCGGTGAACCGGCCGCCGGCCTCGGTCACGATCGCGGCGGTCGCGTCCAGCCCGGCCTGGTCGCGGTCGAGCCCCACGACCTGGAGGCCGTCGGCGGCCAAGCGCTCGACCGTCGCCCGGCCGATGCCCGATGCCGCGCCGGTCACCAGCGCCGTCCTCACGTCCCCTGCGGCCATGTCCTGCTCCTCGTCGATCTCGCGTCCCGCGCTGCTGCGGTTGACGCTTCCCCTATTCTCTATTTTATAGACGATCAGAGAACAGGGAGCGGGTTGATGTCGGTGAAGCTCGGGGTCTTCCTCGACCTGCGGAACCCCGCCCGGTGGGCCCGCCCGTGGGACCGCCACTACGCCGCCGCCCTCGAGGCGATCGAGGAGGTCGAGCGCCTGGGCGGGGGCGGGGCGTGGGTGACCGAGCACCACCTGTTCGAGGACGGCTACGTCCCCCAGCCGCTGACCTTCCTCGCCGCCGCCGCGGCGCGCACGACGGAGATCCGGCTCGGCACCGCGATCGTCGTGGCCCCGCTCCGCCACCCGCGCCACATCGCCGAGGAGGCTGCCGTCGTCGACCTCGTCTCCGGTGGCCGGCTCGAGCTGGGGCTCGGGGCCGGGTACCACCCGGCGGAGTTCGAGGCGTTCGGCGCCGACGTCGACCGCCGGATGGCCGACACCGAGTCCGCCACCATCGCGGTCCGAGACCTCCTCTGGGGCGGGACCCTCCGCCCTCCGCCGGTCCAGGACCGACTGCCGGTGTGGCTCGGCCACCAGGGACCCGTCGGGGCGCGCCGGGCCGGGCGGCTGGGCGTCGGCCTGTTGAGCACGGACCCGGCGCTGCTCGATCCCTACCGGGCCGGCCTCGCCGAAGCCGGCCTCGATCCGGCGGTGGCCCGCATGGGCGGCCTGGTGCCGCTCATCGTGGCCGAGGACCCGGAGCGCACGGCCCACCGGCTCGCACCCCACCTCGCCCACCAGCTCGACTCGTACGCCCGGGCGAAGGCCGGCGACGGGGCACCTGACCCCGTCCCTTCGGACCCGTCGGAGCTGGTCTCGGAGATGCTGCGCCCGGACACGTCGGGGCTGGCCGTCCGGACCGTCGAGGCTGCGGTCGACCTCCTGCGGGAGCGGTCGGCCGGGTTGCCGGTCGAGCACCTCTACCTGTGGGGATCCGTCGCCGGGATGCCCGACGAGCTCGTCGCGGAGCACATCGGCCTCGCCTTCG
>DATMGQ010000190.1:0-1846 GCA_035555395.1 Acidimicrobiales bacterium | reverse complement strand
AGTGCCGCCGCACCGAGCGTGCCGAACAGCGCATCGCACGCGACGAACTGACCATCGCCTCGCTCACCGCACAACACACTGCGGCCCGCGAGGAGGCGCGCGACCAGCAAGAACGCGCCGCCACTGCCCGCGCCGAACTCGCCGCAGCGACGGCGCAGATCGAGGCCCTACGCGATGCTGCTGCCACCGCCGCCGTGTACGCCGAGCAGCGTCTCGCCGATGCCCATGCTCGCCACGAGGAGCAGCTCGCCGAGCTCCGGGTGCGCCACCAGGAGCAACAGGCCGAGTTCAGCGACGAACTAGACCGAGCTGGCGAACCCCCCGGACGCAACGACGAGGACCCGGACCAGCGCTGATCGGCCTGAGCTTGGCCCCCAGCGCCGGACACTGACGGTGTGGGGTCAGTGGTCTTGGTCAGGCGGGGTGCGGGCTGCTTCGAAGTCCGCTGGGGAGAGCATTCCGATGCTGGAATGTCGCCGTAGCGGGTTATACCAGCACTCTATCCATTCGAAGATCGCGGTGGCAAGCTCGGCGCGGGTTTCCCAGGTCTTCGAGTCGAGAAGCTCGAGTTGCATGGTTCCCCAGAACGACTCGACGAGGGAATTATCGTAACAGTCGCCGATCGATCCCATGGATGGGACGAGTCCGGCGTCGACGAGTCGGCGACCGAAGGCCCATGAGGTGAATTGAGAACCGTGGTCGGAATGCAGGATGGTGGACCGTCTCTCGGGTTGCCGGCGGAGGATGGCCATGCCGAGGGCGTCGACGACGAGTTCAGTACGCATGTTGTCGTCGATGGACCAGCCGACAATTTTCCGGGAGAAGACGTCGATAACCGCCGCGCAGTAGATCTTCCCCTCTCGGGTGGGGTGTTCGGTAATGTCGGTACACCAGATCTCGTCCGGTCCGTCGACGACGAAGTCGCGATCGACCAGGTCGTCGAAGGGGTCGGCCTGCGGGTCCCGCACGGTACAGCCGCGGTTGCGGCGCCGGTAGAGGCCCTGGATCCCGGCCTCGCGCATGAGCCGGGCCGCCCGTTTATGGTTGACCGCCATGCCGAGTCCGAGGGTGAGCTCGGCGTGTACCCGTGGCCAGCCATAGGTGCGGCGGGACTTGGCGTGGATCTTCTCGATGTGTTTCACGAGGAGCTCGTTCTCCTGGGCTCGAAGTGATTTCACTCCGGAGCGCCATTCGTAGTATCCCTGGCGGCGCACGCCAAGGACCCGGCAGGCCACCGCGACGTCGAATCCGTCGTCGGCGAGTTCACGGACCAGCGGGAAGACTACTTTGGGAGGACGTTCTCGCGAGCGAAGTAGGCGGCGGCACGCTTGAGGATTTCGTTCTCCACCTCGAGCCGGCGGGCCTTCTTGCGCAGCTCGGTGAGCTCACGCTTCTCATCAGATGTCAGGCGCCCGGAATTCGCTCCGCCCTCGTCGGCGTCGGCCTGGGACAGCCAGTTCCGTAGGCACGACTCGGAGATCGACAGGTCCTTCGCGACCTCGCCGACCGGCTTGACCTTCGAGCGGGCGAGGTCGATGGCGCGCTGCCGGAACTCCGGCGGGTGAGGAGCAGGCACGAACGACATCCTTCCCGGCGGACGGCGTCCGCCTCAGGAGAGGTGTCCGGCGTCAGGGGCCAAGCTCAGGTCATCGGCATGATCCTCGCAGCGCAGGCCTACTGTCTCGACACCGTCTGAACCCCGCGCGTGCGACGCTCTCGGCGAGGACCAGTCCCCGTGCCAGCAGCTGTCGCGACTCCGGGTCTTTGTAGAACACCTCGGCGAGTTCTACACCCGCGAGTGGTGACCAGACCCGTGAGGCGCTCGAACACCTCCCCGGGCTCGAGC
>DATMGQ010000189.1:0-25959 GCA_035555395.1 Acidimicrobiales bacterium | reverse complement strand
CGGGCATGTACGCCCGGCTCGGGTTCTCGGTCGCCATCAACGTCGAGCCGGAGATCCTGCTCGTCGACGAGGTGCTGTCGGTGGGCGACGAGTCGTTCCAGCGCAAGTGCATCGACCGGGTCCGCCAGCTCCAGGCCGACGGCCGCACGATCCTGCTCGTGTCCCACGCGGCCGAGCTGGTCCGCCAGATCGCCGATCGCGCCGCTGTGCTCGACCACGGGCACCTCGTCGACATCGCCGAGCCCGGTGAGGCCATCCGCACCCTCCGCGAGACGCTCGCCCGCCGCGGCATCGCCCTGCTGGCCGAGGACGAGGACGTCACCGAGCCGCCGCCCGCACCCAAGTACGCCGATCCGCCGTCGCTCACCGTGCCGGTGGTCAACGTCGACAAGGAGCTGACCATCACCAAGGTGGTGGCCGAATACCCCGACCCCGAGGCCAAGTTCCTCCTGCCGAACCAGCCCATGCGCCTGCGCATCGACTACTTCGCTCCCCAGCGGGTCACCGACATCTGCATGGCGTTCGAGTTCCAGGACCTCCACGGCAACGTCATCTTCGGCGACGACACCCAGACCATGGAGCAGCCGATCCACGCGTGCGACGGCGTCGGCGCGGTGTGCTTCGACCTCCCCCGCGTGCCGCTGCTCGACGGCGCCTACCTGATCTCGGTCACCGCCACCACCCGCAACGGCGGTCAGGTCTACGACCGCCGGGACCTCCAGGACCGCTTCGAGGTCATGCAGCCGGGGCGCCAGCGGGGCTCGGTGGCGCTCGAGCCCAAGGTCGTCCACTTCTTCCACGAGCCGTCGGCGGGCGAGGACGCGGCCGGGGCCGAGGGGACGGACGCGCCCGCCGATCCCGGCGTCACCGCGTCGAGTTGAGCGCCACCCAGACCGAGGAGGCCCCGGCGCGACCGGCCGCCGCGCCCGCGTTCGAGTACCGACCGGGCCTGACCCACCTCCGGGCCCTCTCGGTGGTGCTCGTCCTGCTGTTCCACGCCGAGGTCGTCAAGAGCGGCTACATCGGCGTCGATGTCTTCTTCGTCCTGTCCGGGTTCCTGATCTCCAACATCCTCTGGGAGAAGCTCTCCGGCGACGACCCCACCCACAAGGTGCTCGGCAGCTTCTACGCCCGGCGCTGCCTGCGGATCCTGCCGCTCTCGCTGCTGGTCCTCGCGGTCACCGCGCTGGCCTCGCACTTCTTCTTCGAGACGCTCATCGACAACTGGACCACGGCCGGCCGGGCCGCGCTGGTGTGGTCGGAGAACTGGTTCCTCATCCGCGAGTCGAACGACTACTTCGCCCCGCAGGGCACCAACCCGTTCCAGCAGTACTGGTCGCTCGGCGTCGAGGAGCAGTTCTACGTCGTCCTCCCGCTGCTGATGATGTTCCTGCTGTTCGTGCTCCGGGGCTTCAACCGCCGGGCCCGGCTGATCGGCCTGGCCGTCGCCGCCGGCGTCGGCGTGGTGGCGGCGCTGGCCAGCTCGCACCTGCTGGAGATGTCCGAGTCCGAGGCGTACTACTCCTCGTTCGTCCGCTCGTACCAGCTGCTCGCCGGCGTGCTGATCATGGCGGCGGTGCGGGTGCTGGGCCTGCGCGACGACCGGCGGTGGCTGTTCGCCCTCGGCGTCGTCGGCCTCATCGTCGTGGGCGGCTTCCTCGACCTGTCCACGACCACCAGCGGGCTCATCGCCACGGTGTGCGCCGGGCTCTGCGTGCTGTCGTCGAAGGCGGTGCTGGTCGACAGCAAGTGGCTCGAGCGGCTCGGCCTGTGGTCCTACGGGATGTACCTGTGGCACTTCCCGATCAGCGCCTACCTGACGAACGAGACCAAGGACACCAGCCCGTGGCTCGTGTTCGCCATCGTGTTCGTCACCGCCACCGCGCTGGCCGCCTTCACCTTCCGGTTCTTCGAGAACCCGGTCCGCCACCTGAAGATCCCCACCGGCGTCACGTTCGCCGGGACCGGCATCACCATCGCCTGCCTGTGGGTCGCGCTCGGCCTGCTGGCCACACCCGCGCCGCCCACCGTCTACGCCAGCCAGGACCCCACGGTCGCCGGCTCCGACGCCTACCCGGTGAAGCCCGACGGCACCCTCGACCTCGGTGCCAGCGCGCCGACGGGCCGGGTGCGAGCGGCCGACGTCGAGCGGGTCGAGGGCTGGATGCCGCTCGACGGCACGGCCGTGGCCGGTTGCGGGCTGCGCGACGTGACGAGCTCGTGCATCGACCTCGAGGGCACCCCCAAGGTGATGCTCCTGGGCGACTCGTTCGCCAACCGCATCTACCAGGGCCTCCGGCCGCTCGCAGAGGACAACGGCTGGGGCCTCTCGGCGTACGTGCGGCCCGGCTGCCCCTGGATGGACGACGTCTACAACAACGTCAAGAACGACATCTCGGACCGCTGCGCCAGCGACAAGCACCTCCAGCAGGAGGTCATCGAGTCGGTCGACCCCGACATCGTCGTGATCCACAGCTACCCGTACCGCGAGGCGAACAACAAGCTCACCCGCATCTCCACCGGCGAGGTGCTGAGCCAGGAGCAGGTCGCCCAGGCGGCGAACGACACCATCGACCGCATCGAGGCCACCGGCGCCAAGGTCGTGTTCGTGGAGCCCACCCCCTTCGCCGAGGACAGCAGCAACGTCGACGACTGCCTCAAGCTGTCGACCTGGGCCGACGAGTGCGACTTCCAGCCGATCGACGTGAACTCACCCATCGACCAGGCGATGCGCGACCGGGCCGAGACCGACCCGGAGATGTGGTTCTCGTCGATCAACGACCTGTTCTGCGACGAGCAGACCTGCCGCTCGGTCATCGGCTCGATGACGGTCATGGGCGACGAGACCCACGTGTCCGGGGGCCTCTGGGTCCGCCTCCGCAACGTGATCGCCCAGCCGATCCAAGAGGCGATCGACACCCTCTGAGCCGGTCCGTCAGGCCGTCGCCTTGCGGTAGAGGGCGACGATGCCGTCGACGGTGGCGGTCCACGAGTAGCGCCCGACGCGCGCCTCACCGGCGTCGGCGAGGTCCTGCGCGAGGGCCTCGTCGCCGAGCACCTGGCCGATCGCCTGGGCCAGCGCATCGGTGTCGCCCACCGGCACGACCAGCGCCGCGTCGCCCACGACCTCGGGGATCGCGCCGGCGTCCGTGGTCACGACCGGCGTGCCCACGGCCATGGCCTCGAGCGGCACCAGGCCGAAGCCCTCGTACCGGCTCGGGTACGCCACGACGGTGGCGCCGCGGAGCAGGGCGAGGCGCTGGTTCTCGGGCACGGTGCCGAGGCGGACGATCCGGCGTTGGAGCGAGGACGCGGCGATGGCCCGCTCGAGGTCCTCGCTGCCCAGCCCGTCGGCGCCGGCGATCACCAGGCGCAGGTCGGGGTCGCGGGCCCCCACCGCGGTGAAGCCGGCGACGAGCGACGGCAGGTCCTTGCGGGGGTCGATCGTGCCCACGGCGAGGACGTAGCGGTAGCCGCCCGCGAGGAAGCGGCCGGCCGCGGCGTCGCTGGTGGCGTCGGGCGGATCGGGCAGGCGGATCCCGTTGGGCACGGCCACGACCCGGTCGGCCGCCGCCGGGAACGCCTCGCGCACCTCGGCGGCCACGAACTCGCTGACCGTGTGGATCCAGGCGCCGCGGGCCACCGCCCGACGGGCGAGGTGGGGCCACTCGAGCACGTCGGGCGTGCACATCTCAGGGTGGTGCAGGGCGGTGAGGTCGTGGATGGTGACCACCTCGGCCGCGCCCCCGCCGGGGGGCACGACGAAGTTGGGGCCGTGGACCACGTCGACCCGTCCGACCAGCTGGCGGGCACTCGGCAGATCGGTCCGCGCCCAGGCCGACCGGGCGATCCGGGCCGGCACCGGGCGTGCGTGGATGCGGGTCCCGGCGGGCGCGGCAGCGGCCAGCCCGGCCCGGCCCCGCCACGAGACCGCGAACACCGACAGGTCGATGTCGGGGCGTGCGGCGAGCCCGTCGACCAGCTCGCGGGTGAACACGCCGACGCCCGTCATCGTGTGCAGCAGCGACGTGATGTCTACGCTGACCGTGAGCAACGAGCTCGGAGCGTGGTGGCGGGACACAGCACCTCTGACCTGAAGAAACCGGCCCTGGTGCCGATCAGTTCCATGCTGGCATCCCGCAACGATCAGGAGTGGTTCGTGTCCGAACCCAGCGCCCATCCCTCGCCTGCACTGCGCCGTCGCAAGCGCCGCCTCCTCGCCTCGCTCCCCCTCGGAGCGGTCGCGTGGGTGGGCCTGACCGGCCTCCCGTCGGCCCCGGCCGCCCCCACGCCGGGGACGATGCACACCGAGATCATCACCCTCAGCGGGGCCCAGGCCGATCCCACGCCCGGGCTCACCTCCTCGGCGCTCCGCAGCGCTCCCCCGGTCGCGGGACCCGGGTGGGCCGCCGCGATCGACGTCGAGGACGGCACCCAGTCGGTGGCGTCGAGCTGGACCGGCGCCCCGGACGGCATCGTGTCCGTGCGCGGCAACGGCCCCGACGGCTGGACCGAGTGGGTCGACCTGGAGTCCGAGGCCGACGACGTGCCCGACGGCAGCACCCGCAACAGCGGCGGCATGGCCTGGTTCGGCTCGGAGGGCGTCGACGAGATCGAGGTCAAGGTGCTGGCCGGCCAGCTCTCGGACCTCGAGGTCCAGCCGATGCGGTACGAGGCGCCTTCGGGCGGCTCGGGCCTCACGACCCAGGGCGCCGGCGCCGCCACCGCCCAACCCGAGATCCTCCCCCGTTCGAGCTACACCTCGAAGGGCTGGGCGTACAGCAACTCCGGGTGCTCCGGCGGCCCCACCACGGCCTCGGGCGGCGTGAAGTACGCGGTGGTGCACCACACCACCAACTCGAACACCTACGCCGCCTCCGACGTGCCCGCCATGCTCGCCTCGATCTACACGTACCACACGGGTACGAACGGCTGGTGCGACACCGGGTACAACTTCATCATCGACCGGTTCGGCCGGATCTGGGAGGGCCGCTCGGGCGGCATCGCCAAGGCGATCGTGGGCGGGCACGCCCAGGGCTTCAACACCGGAAGCGTCGGCGTGTCGTTCCTCGGCCAGTACGAGCCGGGCGCGTCGCCCACCGCCGCGCTGCCCAGCGACGCCGCCCTCGCCGCCGCCTCCCGCGTCATCGGGTGGAAGCTGAGCCTCAACGGCATCGACCCCACCGGCACCGTGTCGGTCACCAGCGGCGGGTCCAACAAGTACCCGGCCGGCACCGTCGTGACCCTGAACCGGGTGATCGGCCACCGCGACGTCGGCCAGACCGCCTGCCCGGGCGCCAGCCTCTACAGCAAGCTGCCGAGCATCCGCACCGCGGCCAAGGGGTACCAGGGCAACGGCACCACCACGACCACCACCGCCCCGCCCAACCCGGCCTACGCGCCCTTCGCCACCGCCCAGCAGCTCGTCGCCCAGCAGTACCGCGACGTCCTCCGCCGCGAGCCCTCGGCCGACGACCTCAGCTACTGGTCGTCCCGCGTGGGCAACACGTGGAGCCCCGGCCAGTTCGTCGCCCAGCTGGAGACGTCGAGCGAAGCGGACAACCGGGTCCACGCCGTCACCCGGCTCTACAAGGCCTACTTCGACCGCAACCCAGACCACTCGGGCTTCACGTACTGGCTGGCCCGCCGCGGCGAGGGTCGCACCCTGGCGAAGATCTCGCAGTCCTTCGCCACGTCGTCGGAGTTCATCCGCAAGTACGGGTCGCTCTCCAACGCCGGGTTCGTCGACCGGGTGTACCGCAACGTCCTCGGCCGCCCGGGCGACGCCGGCGGCTCGGCCTACTGGAAGGCCAAGCTCGACCAGGGCACGCCGCGCGGCCAGGTCATGGCGAACTTCTCGCAGTCCGGCGAGTACATCCGCAAGACCAACAACGGCGTCTACGTCGTCGGCATCCACGAGGCCCTGCTCCAGCGGGCCGCCGCCTCCAACGTCTGGACGCTCTACGAAGCCGCCCTCACGAACGGGTCGACCTCGCTCACCGCGCTCTCGAACACCCTGTTCGACAGCACCGAGTACGCCAACCGCTTCAAGTAGGGGCGGCGCCGTCCGCCGGGCCGTCAGCGCTGGCGCTGGGCGGCGGTGAGGGCGGCGAGCTCCTCGTGGACCGCCGCCAGCTCGGCCTGGTGCTCGGCGCGCTGGCGCACCAGCTCGGCGCGCAGCTCGGCGACCTCGGCCCGCAGCGCGAGCTGGTCGTCGGCGGTGGCCTTGACGACCTCCTGGCGGGCCTTGGCCACGACCGGGGCGGCGAGCCGCTTGGCGCGGGCCTTCAGGCTCGCGGCGCCGGTGGGGTCCTGGTCCGGGTCGGTCACGCCGACGATCCTCCACCATCGGCGGTGAGCACCGCCAGCGCGTCGGCCACGCGGGCCCGCGTCGGCGACCCGGCCGGGGTGGAGAGCTCGACGAGGCGGTCCTCGACGCGGGCGAGCGCGCCCTGGGGCGTGGGGGCGAGCCCGAGCCGGCGCGCGACCTCGCGGGCGGGACGGCCGAGGTCCAGGTGGTCCTCGGCGCAGCGGCGGGCGTGGCGCGACAGCGACGCTGCCCGGGCGTCGTCGCGGGCGATCTCCTCGGCCAGCTCCAGGGCTGCGTCGGGCCCGCTCGCGACCTCGGCGTCGCGACCGGCGCGCAGGCCCAGGCGCCGGGCGGTGTCGGTGCTGGTGACGACGGGCGTGCCCAGGGCGAGGGCGAGCAGCGTGGCCGGTCCGCTGACCACCACGGCCGAGGCCATGGCCAGCTCCTGCTCCCCGCCCAACGGCTCGACTCCCCCCTCGACCTTGAGCACGTGGACCGCCGGCAGTCCGGCCGCCTCGCGCCGGCGGGCGCGCACGAGCGGCGCCACGGCCGGCCAGCGGTCGACCTCGATGGCCACCGGCGGCACGAGCAGCGCACCGCGGGCGACGAGGTCGGGGTTCGCGGTGAGGAGCAGCGCGGCACCGTCGTCGACGGCCCGGTCGACCTGCTCGTGGTGCTTGACCCACACGGCGGCCGGTGCCGGCGGAGCGGTGGCGAGGGAGCGAAGCGAGTCGACCGACGTGACCAGCACGCCGTCGGGCACGAGGTCGCCGCGCCGGTGCCACGACACCACCCGGGCGTGGACCCCGAGCAGCCCGAGGAGCGGGATCGCCCGCCCCGAGGTGCCCGGCGCGGCCAGCAGGGCGACGACCGGGCGGTCGGCGTCGGCCTCCAGCGCCGGGGTGGGCCGCGACTCGACGAGCGTCACCGCGGGGCACCGCCGAGCAGCGTGGCCACGACCTGCTCCCACCGGAGCTCCTTCACCCGGTCCCGGCCGGCGGCGCCGAGCCGCTGCGCCAGCTCCGGCTCGCGGACGAGCCGGTCGAGCGCCGCGCCCATGGCATCGGGCGTGCCGTCGGTGACCAGCCCGGTGACCTCGTGCTCGACCCACTCGAGGACGCCGCCGCTGTCGTCGGTGGTGACGACCGGGACACCGGCGAGGAACGCTTGCAGGGTGACGAACCCGTAGTCCTCGTCGTAGGGGGCGTAGACGACGGCGGTGGCCTGCCGGAACAGCTCGACGAGGTCGTCGTCGGAGACGAAGCCGGGCAGCGTCACCCGCGAGGACAGGCCGAGCCGGTCGGCGCTGGCAGCCAGCTCGTCGGACAGCGACCCCTTGCCGGCGAGCACGCCGTCGACCGCCTCCTCCATCGAGGCCATGGCGTCGAGGAACAGGCCGGGTCGCTTGTTGGCCTCGAGGCGGGTCGGGCACAGGATGTGGCTGCCGACCCCGCCGGTGCGCGGCTTCAGCTGATCGGCGAGCGGCGGCGGCTGGTAGAGCGGCGTGGCCCGCAGGCCGTTGTACCGCTGCATGCGCTCGGCGACCACGCCCGAGATCGTGAACCGCGACAGGCACTCCCCCAGCACGCGGGTGTCCCAGTCGACGACCTGGCGGTGCACGTCGAGGCTGGCGTCGGACAGGTCGAGGTCGCTCCACGGCTGGCCGAGCCCGTCGTACGCGGCCCGGTGCTGGTGGGCGAGCCACAGCACCTTGCGGGGGTGACGGGCGTAGTACGCGGGGAAGTTGACCGGGATGACGACGTCCGCGTCGAGCGGCACCATCCGCCAGGCGGTGGCCGCGTCGAGCAGGCGGTCGCGGTCCCATGCGGCGGGGATCTGGACGGCCTCAGCCCGGTGCCCGGCATCGCGCAGGGCCCCGACCAGGTTCTCGACCATCATCTCCAGCCCGCCCCGCATGAACGGGACCTGGGTCGCGCAGACCAGCACATCCATGGGCCGAGTCTCGCAGCCCCGACGGGCCGGGGCGGGCATGCCGGACGTCCGTCCGAAGGTCTGATCGGCGCGCCGGAGCGCGCCGCGGGATCAGGCGGGCGGGGGCTGGAGGGGCAGCGGGGCGCAGGCGCCCTCGAGGTCGGCCACCGTGATGCGGTCGCGGTTGGCGTAGGTGACCTCGTTGGTGGGGTCGACCTGGACCTTGTACTCCCGGAAGCTCTGCTCCATGGAGTCGTACGCCAGGAGGCGGCCACGCAGGGGCTCACCGAGGTCGAGCAGCAGCTTGATGGTCTCGATGGCCTGGATGCTGCCCACGATGCCGGGCAGCACGCCGAGCACACCGGCCTCGGCGCAGCTCGGGGCCATGTCGGCTGGGGGCGGCTCGGGGACCATGTCGCGGTAGGTCGGGCCGTTCTGCGGATCGAAGACCGTGACCATGCCCTCGAAGCGGAAGATCGAGCCGTGCACCACCGGGATGCCGAGCTTCACCGAGGCGTCGTTCACGAGGAAGCGGGTCGGGAAGTTGTCGGTGCCGTCGACCACGGCGTCGTAGCCGGCGAGGATGTCCATGACGTTGCTGGCGTCGAGCCGCACGTCGTAGGTGACCACGTTGACGTCGGGGTTGAGCGCGGTGAGCGTCTTCTTGGCCGAGTCGACCTTCCGGTCGCCGATGCGGTCCATGTTGTGGAGGATCTGACGCTGCAGGTTGGACTCGTCGACGACGTCCATGTCGATGATGCCCAGCGTGCCCACGCCGGCGGCGGCGAGGTACAGGGCGGCGGGCGAGCCGAGGCCGCCGGCGCCGAGGAGCAGCACCTTCGAGTCGAGGAGCTGGGCCTGACCGGTCTCCCCCACCTCGGGCAGGAGCAGGTGGCGCTTGTAGCGGTTGCGCTGGTCGGCGGAGAGCGAGGCGGGGATCTTCCAGTCCCGGCCCTCGTCCTTCCACTGGTTGAAGCCGCCGATCACCGAGACGACGTCGTCGTAGCCGAGCTGGCCGAGCGTCTGGGCGGCGAACGCCGAGCGGGTGCCGCCGGCGCAGATGACCACGAGCGGGGTGCTGTGGTCCGGGACCCGCATCTCGATGTTGGTCTCGAGGGTGCCCCGCGGGATGTGCAGGGAGCCGACGATGGCGCCCTGCTCGTACTCGTCGGGCTCGCGCACGTCCAAGACGACGGCGTTGTCGGCCTGGCGCAGCTCGTCGGCCTCGGCGGTGGTGACCTCGCGGATGCCGGCCTTGGTGGCGGCGAGGAGATCTCGGAAGCTGGACATGTCGGGTCCTCTGGTCATCTCGAACGGTCGGAAAAGCCTACCGGTGGGGTCAACAATCGTTCCAGGCCGCGGATTCCCGCCGCCCGAGGAGCGGGACCAGGCGGTCACCCGGTGAGCGGGTGCTCACCCACCCCTGTGACGGAGTGCACAGATTTCTGCTCAAGGTTCCCGCGCGTCCTGCCGAGAAGGCCAGCAGACACCGATCACCCAGGACCGTAGTGATGGAGCTTCGCACCAGGCGGACGAAGGCACCCGGGCGACCCTTCATCCGAGACGTGGCTCCTCACCCCGATCCGACCCGGGAGGGAGAACCACCATGGCGAGACCGAGCACGAAACGTGCGAACGTGCTGCTCACAGCCGGAGCTGCGCTGCTGATCGTGGGGATCGCGGTCGCCGCGTCCGTCGGGCGCTCGGACGACGGCAACGATGCCGAGCCGACCGTCCCGGTGGTCGTCGCCCGCGCCGACATCGAAGCCGGGTCCACGGGCGAGGACCTGGTGACCGCCGGCAAGGTCGGCGTCGACCAGGTGCCCGAGTCCGAGGCGCCGCCGGACGCGCTGAGCTCGACGAGCGCACTGGCCGGATCCGTCGTGACCGAGGCGGTGGCGAAGGGCGAGGACGTCACCACCGAGGCGATCGGGCCGTCGACGCTGCGGGCCGGGTCCATCACCATCCCGAAGGGCAAGCAGGCCGTCGCCATCACCGTGGACACCACGGCCGGCGGCGGCGGGTACGCCGGTGCAGGTGACCACGTCGACCTGTTCGCCGTGGTCCAGCCCGGTGCTCCAGGGGCGCCGACGTCGCCGATGACGAAGCTGCTGCTCAGCAACGTCGAGGTGCTCGACGTCTCCAACGAGATCGCACCCCGCCGCCAGACCGCCTCCACCACCACCGAGGAGGGCACGCCGACCACCGTCGCCCCCCGGTCCACGGACGGCCAGATCACGCTGCTGCTGGCCCTCACCCCGGCGCAGGCGGAGCAGGCGATCTTCGCGGCCAGCTTCAACCGGGTCTGGGTGACCGTCCTCCCCAAGGACGCACCGGCCAGCACCACCGACGGCGTGACCTACGAGGACGGCTACCTGGAGGTCGGACGGTGACCGCGGTGAACGGCACGAGCGCTCCCGCCGACGACGAGCAGGCGGGCCTCGCCGCCGCCCCGACGGCGACCGTCCACACGGCACCCGTGGTGCTCGTCCACGACCAGCGCGGCGCGCTGTGGTCCAAGGTCGACAGCGCGGCGGCGGCCATGACGCCGCGGCCGGTGGTGCTGCGCAGCGCCGACCTCGGGGAGCTGGGCCGGGTGCTCACCGACCAGCACGTCGACGTCCTCGTGGCCGGCCCCGGGCTGGACAACCGATCCGGGTTCGAGCGGCTGCGCATCATCCGCGACGAGCTGCCGCGGCTCGTGACCGTGCTCGCGGTGGAGCGCATCGACCACCACGAGGCCAGCTCGGTGGTGCGGGCCGGAGCCGTCGACCTGATCTCCGCGTCGGCCGAGCAGGACCACCTCGCCGCCACGCTGAGCCGGGCGTCCTCCCTCGCCCTGCGCATCATCGACCCGACCCCCCGCCCCGCCGAGCTCCTGCCGGCGCCGCCCCCGGAGCGCCCCCAGCGGGTCATCACCGTGGCCTCGGCATCGGGCGGCTGCGGCAAGACGTTCCTCGCCACGAACCTGGCGTGGTTCCTCACGCACAAGGGCGGCCGCCGGGTCTGCATCCTGGACCTCGACCTCCAGTTCGGCGAGGTCACGGCGGCGCTGCAGCTCCGGCCCCGCTACACGATCACCGACCTGATCCAGCACGGCGACGAGCCGCAGTCCGAGCTCGACGCCCACATCGAGGAGTTCTGCGACCAGGACGAGACCGGCGTCTGGGTCCTGGCCGCACCCCGGGATCCCACCGAGGCGGCGATGATCCAGCCCGAGGACATCGGCCGGGTCATCGACGCGGCGGCCCGCCACTTCGACGACGTGATCATCGACACGCCGCCGATGCTGGGCGACGCCGTGCTCACCGCCTTCCACCGGTCCGACGAGCTGTTCGTGCTGGCCACGCTCGACATCCCGAGCGTCCGCAACATGCGGGTGTTCCTCGACACGCTCGACCGGCTCAACGTGCCCACCGATGCCGTCCGCCTCTTCCTCAACAAGGCCGAGGACGACGCCGGCATGGACGTCCGCCAGATCGACGACCTGTTCCCCCGCGGGTTCGACGGCACGCTCCCCTACTCGCGAGACGTCCAGCGCTCGCTCAACGCCGGCCTGCCGGTCATGGCGCACCGGCCGGACTCGGCGATCAGCCACCGGCTCGGCGATGCGACCAAGCGCCTGCTCGAGCCGAGCCAGCGCGAGACCTACGAGGCCGAGCGAGCCGAGCCGCGGTCGGGCGGACGGTGGTGGCGCAGCCGCAACCACGAGGCGGCAGCGTCGTGAACCTGGCCGACCGCCTCGCCGCGGTCCCCGAGGACGCACCGGGCGACACCGGGGCCCGACGCCGGCCGGCCCCCGGCGGCAACGACCAGTGGACCGCGACCAAGCGCGCGGTGCGGGCCATGGTGCTCGAGGAGGTCGCGCCCATCGCGTCGGACCTGGGCCCCGACGACCTGAACGCCGCGGTGCGCTCGGCGCTGGACCTGATCCTCCAGCGCGAGGACGTCACGGTCTCGCCGATGGAGCGGCGGGCGTTCGTCAACGAGGTGATCGCCGACACCCTCGGCTACGGGCCGCTCGACCCGCTCCTCCAGGACGAGTCGGTCACCGAGATCATGTGCAACGGGTACGACGAGGTCTGGGTCGAGCGGTCGGGCCGGATCGAGGAGGCCGGCGTCTCGTTCAGCGACGAGAGCCAGTACCGCAAGGTCATCGAGCGCATCGTGCTGGCGGTCGGCCGCCGCGTCGACGAGTCGTCGCCCATGGTCGACGCCCGGCTCCCCGACGGCTCCCGCGTGAACGCGGTGATCCCGCCGCTCGCGATCCACGGCCCCGTGCTCACGATCCGGAAGTTCGCCGCCGACCCGCTGACCGCGATGGACCTGATCGCCTCGGGCACCTACACGTCGGACCTGGTCACGGTGCTCGACGCCTGCGTGCGGGGCCGGATGAACATCCTGGTCGCCGGCGGCACCGGCACCGGCAAGACCACGAACCTGAACGTCATGTCCTCGTTCGTCCCGGCGTCGGAGCGCATCATCACGATCGAGGACTCGGCCGAGCTCCAGCTCCAGCAGCGTCACGTGGTCAGCCTCGAGGCCCGGCCGGCCAACGCCGAGGGCCAAGGCGAGATCGTCATCCGCGACCTGGTGCGCAACGCCCTGCGCATGCGACCGGACCGCATCATCATCGGCGAGTGCCGGTCGGCCGAGGCGCTCGACATGCTCCAGGCCATGAACACGGGCCACGAGGGCTCGATGACGACGGTCCACGCCAACAGCCCGAGAGACGCGATGAGCCGCCTCGAGATGATGGTGCTGATGGCCGGGTTCGACCTGCCCACCCGGGTCGTCCGGGAGCAGATCACCGCGGCGATCGACGTCGTGGTCCAGTGCGAGCGGCTCCCCAACGGCCGCCGGCTCGTCACCTCCCTGTCGGAGATCACCGGGCTCGAGGGCGAGGCGATCCTCATGCAGGAGGTGTTCCGCTTCGAGTCGAACGGCCCCGACGACGTGGGCCACCTCGTCCCGACCGGCCTCCGCCCCGCGTTCGCCGACCGGCTGGCCGCCAAGAACATCCCGCTCCCGGCCAGCGTGTTCCGACCGAGCGAGCCGGCCGTGGCCCCGCCGCCCCGCCGTGCCGTCGACATCCCCGACGCCACCACCCTCGCCGCCCGCACGATCGGCGCCGAGCGGTGAACACCACCGTGCTGGTCGGCGCCCTCGGGCTGGCCGGCCTCGGGCTCCTCGGTGCCGGCTGGATGACCCGGGTGCGGTCGCGCGAGGTGCGCCTCGCCGAGCTGCTGCAGCTCCCCTACGGCGAGCAGGACGTCGACGTCGCCCGCGTCGCCGCCGAGTACGGCACCGTCGTGACCGGAACGCTCGGCCTGGCCGAGCGGGCGATCAAGCAGGCCGGTTCCGCCACCTCGCTGCGGACCCGCATCGAGCGCGCCGACCTGTCGGTGCGGCCCTCCGAGCTGGTCGTCATCGCTGCGTGCCTGGGCTTCGCCGTGGGCCTGGCCGCCACCGCCTGGACCGGGCGCTGGTGGGCGGTCGTGCTCGTCGTCCTCATCACGCCGGCGGCGACGTCGAAGCTGCTCGACCTGCTGGCCAGCCGGCGCAACAAGCGGTTCGCCCAGCAGCTGCCCGAGGCGCTCGTCCTCATCTCGTCGTCGCTCAGCGCCGGCCACACGTTCCTCCGGTCCATCCAGCTGCTGGCCACCGAGGCCGAGTCGCCCCTGTCCGACGAGCTCCGCCGGGTCGTCAGCGAGACGCAGCTCGGCACGTCGCTCGTGGACTCCCTGGAGCACCTGTCGACGCGGGTCCGCAACCGCGACCTCGAGTGGATGGTCCAGGCCATCCGCATCCAGCAGCAGACCGGCGGCCACCTGACCGACCTGATGGCGACGCTCGCCGAGGTCATCCGGGGCCGGGAGGAGGTCCGGCGGGAGATCTCGGTGCTCACCGCGGAGGGGCGCATCTCGGCGTGGATCCTGGGGCTGATGCCGGTCGCGCTGTTCCTGGTGGTCGAGTCGGTGAACCCGGGCTACCTCGACCCGATGCTCCAGGGCTGGGGCCTCGTGTTCCTCGCCCTCACCGCCCTGTCCATGGCGGCCGGCGTCGCCATCATCTTGAAGCTCGTCCGGAGCGTGGAGCTCTGATGGACGCACCGATGCTCGCCGCCCTCGCCCTCGGCGCGTCCGGTGCCGCCGTGATCGGCGCCGGGCTGCTCCAAGCCCGCACCGAGCGGGACGCGGACCGCGGCGTCGCCTACCTCCGCGAGTCGACGGGTGCCGGACGCCAGGGTCGCCGCCAGACCACCCCGGTCGGCACCGTGCTGGACCCCGAGCGCCCCCACGCTGCCCAGCAGGACGACTTCTCCCGGCGGCTGTCCGAGCCGTTCCGGCGACGGGTGCTGCGCCCCAACCTGGACCGCCTGGCCGCCGCCGGCTCCGCCTTCCTCCCGGCGGACCACCGGGCCCGCATCCGAGCCCAGCTCGCCGCCGCCGGCCTCGACGGCCGCCGCCGGCCCGAGGAGATCATCGCCGCCCAGGTGGCCGGGGCGATCGTCGGCATCGTGCTCGGAGCGATCGTCATCCTCAACGGCGGGCTGTCGCTGCTGGCCGGCGTCCTGTGCGCCCTCGTCCTCACGATCATCGGCGTCGCCATCCCCCAGGTGTGGCTGTCGCACCAGGTCGACGCCCGCAAGGAGGCGATCCGCCGGGACCTGCCCGACACCCTGGACCTGCTGGCCATCTCGGTCGAGGCGGGCGTGGGGCTCGAGGGCGCCATGGCCGTCGTGACCGAGCGCATGGACACCCCGCTCGCCGACGAGCTGGACCGGACCCTCCAGGAGATGGGCCTCGGCCTCTCCCGCCACGATGCGCTCACGAACCTGAAGCACCGGTCCGAGGTGCCCGAGCTCACCTCGTTCATCGGGGCCCTGCTCCAGGCCGACGTGCTGGGCATGCCGATCGGCCGGGTGCTGAAGATCCAGGCCTCCGAGATGCGCTCGAAGCGACGGCAGTGGTCCCGGGAGCGGGCGGCCAAGCTGCCGGTCAAGATGCTGTTCCCGCTGGTGGCGTGCATCTTCCCCGCCGTCCTGGTCGTCGTGCTCGGTCCGGCGGTCGCCACGACCATCGAGGCGTTGAAGTGACCGGGCCGCGGGCACGGCTGCGGGCCCGGGCGGCCGGCGAGCGCGGCGTGGCCATGGTCGAGATGGCGGTCGTCGTCGGCCTCCTCGCCGTGCTCCTGTTCGGCATCATCACGATGGGGGTCACGCTCGGCTTCCGGCAGTCCATGACCCAGGCCACCGACGACGCGGCCCGGGCGGCGGCGGTGGCGCCCTACGAGCTCGCAGCCGAGCGGGCCGAGGCGGCGGCCAACCGCTCGGCGAGCGCGTGGGGCGAGCGCTGCAACGAGGGCGGGCTCACGTGCTCCTTCCCCATCGAGGACTGCGCCGAGGGCGGCGGCCAGTGCATGTCGATCGAGCTCACCTTCGACCTCAAGAACCACCCGCGGGTCGCCAGCGCCGGGTTGCTCAACGGCATCCTCCCGGACGAGATGGTGACCCGGGCGGTCGTCGAGGTGGACGAGCCGTGAGGCGGGACGAGCGGTGACCCTCGCCCACCGCCGCGGGACCGTCGTGGCGGCCCGGCGCGGCGAGTCCGGCGCCGTGCTGGTGCTGGTGGCGCTGTCGCTCTCGGTGCTGGTGACCGCCACCGCGTTCACGGTGGACCTCGGGCGCATCTCGACCGAGCGGCGCAACCTCCAGAAGATCGCCGACGTCACCGCGCTCGACCTCTCCCGCCGGCTCGACGGCCGGACCGCGTCCCAGATCGTGGCCGACCCGGCCTGGCAGGCGGCCGTCGACAACTCGCTGGACCGCAACGGGTTCGACGAGGCGACCGGGACCGAGACGGTCGCGCTCGGGTTCTGGAACGTGGCGACGGAGGTCTTCACACCGGCCACCAGCGACCAGGTGCCGACCGCCGTCCGGGTCGAGCTCACCACCTCGATCGACTATGCGTTCGCCCCGGGAGGCGCCTCGCCGTCGCGCCACGCGGTGGCCGGCCAGACCGCGGCCGAGGGCCACCAGGTGGGCAGCTTCGCGGCCCGCCTGGACTCGGGGCAGTCGTCGCTGCTCGGCGCCCTCGTCGGCGACGCCCTCGGCGTGACCGTGGCCGGCTACGACGGGCTCGTGGGGGCCCAGGTGTCGCTCCCGCTCCTGCTCGACGAGCTCGACCTGTCCCTCGGCGACGTCGATGAGGTCCTCGCCGCCGACGTGACCGTCGCCGAGCTGATCCAGGCCGAGGCGGACGTCCTGCGCCGCCAGGGCGACCTGGCCCGCGCCGACCTGCTCGACGGCCTGGTGCTCGCCCTGCCGGACCCCGACGAGATCATCCGCCTGGACGAGCTGCTGACCATCGTCCCCGGCGGCGAGGAGGCGGCCGCCCTCGCCAGCATCGACGCGCAGGACCTGCTCAACGCGACCGCGCTGGTGGCCAACGGCACCAACCTGCTGGACGTGCCCGCGGCGAACCTCGACGTGGGCGGCCAGGCGGTCTCGGTCACCACGTCCGTCCAGGTCATCGAGGAGCCGCGGTGGGCGTTCGGCCCGGTCGGCACCACGGCCCGCACGGCCCAGGCGACGATCACGCTCGAGGTCCGCGTCGAGGTGCCCGAGGTGTCCGACACCGAGATCACCGTGACGCTGCAGGCGGCCTCGGCCGAGGCGGCGTCCACCGCCATCGGGTGCCGCACGCCCCAGACCCTCGACCTCGACGTGACGACCGGGCTGCTCAGCACCCGAGCGGACATCAGCACCCGGCTCTCGCTGCTCGGCGTGCCGGTCGCGGACGTCGCCCTGCACGCCTCGACCTCCGCGCCGCCCACGGGCACGCCGGTCCTGTTCGACCTGCCGCCCGACCTGTTCGGCGTCCCCCGCCAGGCGCCCACCCCGGCGACGTCGATCGGCACCGCATCGGTCGTGACCGACGAGGTCGACCTCCTCGGCCTGCCGATCGACGGTGGCCTCGACCCCCTCGTCGACGCCCTCACCACCACGGTGCTCGGGCCGGTCCTCACCCAGGTCGAGGCGATGGTGCTGCGGCCCCTCGCCGAGGTGCTGGGGCTCACGGTCGCGGGCGCCGACGTGGCGCCCCTCGCCATCGCCTGCACCGGGCCGAAGCTCATCGGCTGAGCCCGATCGTCGGGCCCGCCCCGTGGCGGTGGGATGATGGCGGCGTGGCGACCGACCAGCACCTGCACGGCCAGAAGCGCCACGTCGTCGCCCTGAGCGACGTCCACCTCGGCACCCTCGCGCCCACCGTCTGGTACCAGCCGCACCTGCACGAGCCCTACCTCGTCCACCTCCTCGACTGGGTGGTCGACCAGGCCGAGCACATCCGCGAGCTGGTCCTGCTCGGCGACATCGTGGACTTCTGGACCTATCCGGCCGACGTGCGCCCGCCCACCTTCGCCGACATCGCCGCCTGCCACCCGGCGGTCTTCGGCCTCGACGGTGCGCTGGCCCGGGTGCTCGACGCCCTCGACGGCCAGGTCACCTACATCCCGGGCAACCACGACCAGGGCGTCACCGCCGACGAGGTCGCCAGCATCCGGAGCCGGTCCGGCCACCAGGTCCGCCTGGTCGAGGAGGTCCCCTACCAGCCGGTCCCCGGCCTGGCGATGGCCCACGGCCACCACGACACCCTGTTCAACGCCCCCGCTGCGTCGGGCCCGTTCGCCCCGCTCCCGCTCGGCTACTTCGTGACCCGGGCGGTGGCCACCCGTTGGACCCAGGGCCTCGACGACGGCCAGACCGTCGCCGAGCTGGCCGGGCAGGGCGCGCCCAACGGCATCGACCTGCGGTCCCTCATCGGCGCGGCGTCGGGGGTCGGGGCCCGCTCGGTGGCGGCCACCGTCTTGGACTTCGTCGCCGCCGCCACCGCGATGAGCCCGCTGACCGACATCGTGCTGCCCGACGGCTCCACCGCCACGCTCCTCGACGCCCGCGCCGCGTACGAGAGCACGTGGACCGAGTGGGCCGACGCGAACGGCGGCGGCGTCATCGGCCAGTCGGCCGCCGGACGGGCCACCCTGGCCGACTTCGACGGCACGTACCTCGG
Organism: Acidimicrobiales bacterium; assembly: GCA_035555395.1. Taxonomy (GTDB): domain Bacteria; phylum Actinomycetota; class Acidimicrobiia; order Acidimicrobiales; family Iamiaceae; genus Aquihabitans. The sequence continues at coordinate 7,645 of DATMGQ010000189.1, read as the reverse complement.
GTGGTTCGCGCAGCGCATGGCGTTCGAGCACGACTGCGACCTGGTGGTGATGGGCCACACCCACGTGCCGATCGGCGGGCTCGACGACTCGCTCGTCAACTACGTCAACACCGGGTTCGACTGCCCGTCGCAGCCGGACCTGTCACGCGAGCTGTCGCCCCAGCACGTGACCTTCGCGGTGATCGACACCCGCCGCACCGACGACGACCCCGGCGCCGCGCCGTTCGACCCGGAGATCTGGGCGGTCTCCGCCGAGGACGACGGCCTGCAGTGCCACCCGATCGAGGCACCCACCACCTCCATCGTGAGCGGCGCCACCCGCGACTACTCCTGCTACGTGGTCGTCGACAACCAGTTCGGTGCGAGCGAGCTCGAGCTGGTGGAGGCCACCGCCGCCTACGGGACGTTCGTGGTGCCGCCGCCGGCCCGCATCGCTGCCGGGGCCGAGGGGCGGTTCTGGCTCCAGGACCTGCTGGGCGCCGCCGGCTCCGACGGACGGGCCACCTACCGGCGCGTCGACGACCCCGACGCCGAGCCGATCGAGCTGTGGTTCACCTGCCCCACGGTCGGCACCAACGCCTGCTCGGGTCCGGGCTCGTTCGCCACCCGTTCCGGGAGCGACGAGTGGCGCGAGGAGCGGGTGGCGCGCTGGGGGCACCCGTTCTTCGTGGAGTTCGAGATCACCTGACGCCGTGCGGCGCCTGATGCGCAGCATCCCTTGCCACCGGATCCACGACACATGAGAGTGCACGAAACGCAACTCATGGAGGTCGCCGTGTCCCGCCCGAAGCTCCCGTTCTCGCTCCCGATCGAGCACCTGCGCATCTCGCGCTGGGACGATCCCGTGGTCGACGCGGTCGGCCACGACCCCCGCTCGTCGTACGTCGAACGGTTCTGGCTGGCCCTCCTCGGGCCGTCCACCACGTTCCTGGTCCGACGCATCGCCGCCGAGCTCGAAGCCCACCCGGACGGGTTCGACCTGCCGCTCGAGGAGACCGCCCACGCCATCGGGCTCGGGGTGCGGGGCGGGATGTCGGGGCCCTTCTACCGGGCCCTCGCCCGCACCGGGCAGTTCCACATCACCAAGGCCAACGGGCCGTCCGAGCTGGCCGTCCGCACCAAGCTCCAGACCCTGACCCGCCACCAGGTCGACCGGCTCCCGCCGTCGCTGCGCGACGAGCACGCCGAGTGGCTCGCATCCACCACCGCGACCCCCACCGCCGAGGAGCGCCGGACCCGGGCCCGGCACCTCGCCCTCAGCCTGCTCGAGCTGGGCGAACCGCCCGATGCCGTCGAGCTCCAGCTGCACCGCTGGCGCGTCCACCCGGGCATGGCCCACGAGGCGCTCCGCTGGGCCACCGCCCGCCGCAACGGCACCAACCCCACCCCCGCGCTCACCGCCGCCGCCACGGCTGCTCCCGTGCCTCCGCCCCGCCCGCCGCGCCGCATCTACGACCCCGCCGACGACGCCAACGACGCGGCCTGATCCCGGACGCGGCGGAGCGCCGGGCACGTGCCCGGCGCTCCACCTCTCACCCCCGTGAACGGGTCACTTCGGGTAGCCGAGGGTCGGCATGAGGAGCATCGCCAGCGAGCCCATCGAACCGCCGCCCTGGATGTGCGGGGCGTAGTAGGTGAGCAGGCCGTTGTTGGTCGGCACGCCCTTCATGACGGCCATCCAGAGGTCGGACGCCTCGACCCGGCCGGTGCTCTTGCCGGGCTGGCCGTTCGAGCCCTTGTACTCGTTGCTCTCGGAGAAGCCGACCATGACCTGGCCGCGGGTGGCCTTCTTGTCGTCGAGCTTCTTGGTCCAGTAGGCGAGGCCGCTGGGGTCGGGCTGGCGGTCGAAGACGTTGACGAAGATCTGCTTCACGAAGTCCTGGTTCGAGAGGCTCCCGTACTTCGTCTTGAACTCGTTCGAGGCGGCGAAGGTCGAGGCGATCTGGTTCAGGTTGGTGCCCGCCTTGCGCTTGGCGATCCAGTAGTTGGCGCCGGACACGTCGGGCGACCGCTTGAAGAAGGCGAAGTAGAGGCGGATGACCGGGTGGCGCTCGGCGACCCGGGCCGGGTTCTTCGCCAGGCTGTCGGTGAAGGCGGCGGTGTCGTGGGCGTCGATGTGGGCCTTGCCCGCCGCCAGCTCCTGGGCGTTCGGCTGGCGGCCGAGCAGGTCCTGGTACTGGCGCTTCACGAACACATCGGCGTTCTCGAAGGGGGCCAGGGCGCTGCGGAACGGCTTGGGCTGCACCGCCTCCTTGGCGCTCCACGGGCTGGCCCCGTCCTGGTTCCACGCCTGGATGCGGTACCGGTAGGTCGTGTTGTTGGTGAGGCCGGTGTCCACCAGCCACATCTGCTTGCCGCCGGTCACGTAGGTCTTCTGCGGCTGGGCCTCGTCGCCGAGGTACCGCTCGACCCTGTACTGGGTGGCCGGCTTGCCGCCCGGATCCGGGACGGACCAGGCGACCAGCGCCGCCTTGTCCCAGCCGATGGGGCCGAGGACCCGGGGCGAGCCCGGCGTGAGGGCGCTGGCGGAGCCGGCGGCGAGGTTGAGGCCCGATCCGAAGACCAGGGCGGCGATCACGAGCATCAGGACCTTGCGGGCGATGCCGTGGGTTGCGGGGTGGGTGGGGGTGGTGTGCATGGGGTGGCGCTCCTGGCGTCGTCGGGGTGTCGACGAGGGAGAGCGACCGACCCGCAGGAACCGCACACCTTTTCCCCGATCTTTTTCGAAGATCGCCCGGGAACCCGCGAAACCGCAGGTCAGCCGGGGCAGGGGTCGACGCCGACCGAGGCGCTCGGCGAGGTCGCGGTGACGCCATCGGTGTCGGTGGCCACCGCCCGGTAGGTGACCGACCCCGGGTTGGCGAAGGGCCCGAGCGTGGCCGTCCACGTGCTCCCGGAGCGGCTCATCGCCAGCTGGCCGGTCCCGCCGCCGGCCTGGGTCCAGCGCAGGACCACCTGCGCCACCCCTCGATCGTCGGACGCGGTCACCGTGATCGTCCGCGTGTCGTTGGCCGGGTTGCACGAGGTCTGCATCGCGCCCGCCGGGCTCCGGCTGGTGCCCCCGATCACCGGGGGCTGGTTCGGTGCCGTGGGCGCCGCGGTCGGCGGCGACAGCGTCACCGGCGGGCCGGCGATGGACGGCGGCACGGTCTGCGGCGCGCCGTCGGCCGGGTCCACGGGGTCGACGACCTGGCCGGGCACCGTGGTCGAACCGGCCTGGTTCGGGGACGTGACCGCCGTCGACGTGGTCGCCGTGCCCGACGACGTCGAGGTCGTGCGGTCCGAGGTCGTGGTCGTCCGACGGCCAGCGGCCGTGGTGGTGGTCTGCGCCGGCGGATCGTCGGTCCGGAGGGCCTGCCCCTCCTCCTCTGACCGGGTCGCGGCCACGCCGATGACCAGGGCGAGCACCAGGAGCACCGCGGCCGCGGCGGCCAGGACCCGGCGCTTGCCGCCTCCTGCACCGACGGGTGCCGCCCCCACCGCCCGCTGGTCGAACGCGGCGAGCACCTCGTCGCGGACGCCGTCGAGCGCACCCTCGGGCAGGGTGAAGGTCACGAGCGCCGGGCCCACGGCCAGCGCGCCGAACGGCGCCACCAGGGCAGTCCGCCGCTCGTCGCAGAGCTCGCAGCCGTCGATGTGCCGGGCCACCCGCTTCCGGGTGAGCACGGTGTAGGTGCCGTCCCAGTCGGCCAGCACGACCTGGAGGCCGGGGCAGTCCGCCCGCCCCTTCCGGGCGATCAGCAGCGCGCCGACCGAGCGGGCGACGCGCTCGCGCATGCGGCCCGTCGCCATCGAGATCTGGCCGGGAGCGACGCCGGCGGCCTCGGCCAGCTCCGCGCCTTCCAACCCGTGGCGGACGTGCAGCTCGAGCAGGACCCGGTCGCCCTCGTCGAGACCCGCCGCTGCCTCCCAGAGGATCCCGCCCGCCTCCGAGGCGGCAGCCGCGGCCGCCGGTTCGTCGGCGCCGAGGTCCTCGGCGGTCTCACCCGCCATCACCGAGTCCTCCGTGGGCACCGCACGCGCCCGGGCGCGTCCGTGGCGCGTGCACTCGTTGCGGGCGATGGCGTACAGCCAGGCCCGCAGCGCGGACGGGTCCCGCAGCTGGTCGAGGCGCTGCGCGGCCGTGACGAAGGTGTCCTGGGTCGCGTCGGACGCGGTGTGCGGCTCGTTGAGCAGCCGCGTGCAGAACCCGTGGACCCGCGGCGCGTACCGGTCGAAGATCGCCGCGAACGCGTCTCGATCGCCGGCCCTCGCCGCCTCCACCAGCTGTGCGTCGTCAGCCCCCGCATGGACCACGAGGGCACCGTACCTCTGCCATGTCCCCCTCCGGGGTCGTCCGAGTCCTCGCTCACACCCCCGGAGAGGCACCACCCACCCCGATCCGCACAGGTTTTCCCGCTGTCGATGGATCCTGCCCGTCGGTCCGGCTCCCGTCGGCGCCGTCATCTGCCGCCCGTCCCGCTCACGGGTCGCTGGAACCGAGGCGCCACCGTTCTTGTCGTCAAACAGCACCCTCACGGTGTCGAACGACGACAAGAACCGACGCCACCCCCGAGAGGGGGGCCTCGACGACCGGTCAGGCGGGCGGGAGCTTGGTCCAGGTGGCGAGGAGGTTGACGAGGGTGCGGACGGCGAAGCCGGTGCCGCCGCGGGTGTTCTCGTCCCAAGCCGACGTGGTGTCGGCCGGGCCGGCGATGTCGAGGTGGACCCACGGGACGTCGCCCACGAACTCGCGGAGGAACAGCGCGGCGGTGAGCGCACCGCCGTAGGGGCCGGCACCGATGTTGCGCAGGTCGGCGACCTCGCTGTCGAGGCCCTTGCGGAGGTGGTCGGGCAGCGGCAGCGGCCACATCGCCTCGCCCGCGGCGTCGGCGGCATCGAGGACCCGCTCGCGCAGGCCGTCGTGGTTGGTCATGGCGCCTGCGGTCCGCTCACCCAGGGCCACGATCACCGCACCGGTCAGGGTGGCGAGGTCGATGATGGCGTCGGGCTCGTCCTCGACGGCGAGGCACAGGGCGTCGGCGAGGATGAGCCGACCCTCGGCATCGGTGTTGAGCACCTCGATGGTCTTGCCGTTGCGGGCGGTGAGGACGTCGCCGACGCGGGTGGCGTCGGGGCCGAGCATGTTGTCGGTGAGCGGCAGGTAGGCGGTGACCTCGAGCTTGGGGGCCACCGTCGGCACGAGGCTCATGGCGCCGAGGACGGTGGCAGCGCCGGCCATGTCGGTCTTCATCCACTCCATGCCGGTGGCGGTCTTGATGCTGAGGCCGCCGGCGTCGAACGTGACGCCCTTGCCCACGAGCGCCACCTTGCCCTTGGCCCGACCCTCGGGCCGGTGGGTCACCTTCACGAACCGGGGCTCCTGCGCCGAGCCCCGGTTGACACCGAGGAGGCCGCCGAGCTTCGCCTTGCGGATGGCGGCCTTGTCGAGCACCTCGATCTCGAGCCCGGCACCCGTGGCGACCTTGGTGGCCTCGGCGGCGAACGCCTTCGGGGTCAGGTCGCCGCCGGGCGTGTTGACGAGGTCGCGCACGAGGACCATGGCGGTGGCGATGGCGACGCCGCGCTCGACGGCGGCGGCCACCCGGGCGCCGCCCTTGCCGAGCAGCGTGATGGCGCCGAGCGTCGTGCCCTCGGGCGCGGGCTTGTAGGCGCCGAACCGGTAGGTGCCCAGAACGAGGCCGGTGGCCAGCGCCTCGGCCGCCGCGACGCGCTCGGCGCCCTCGAACGACGCCAGCAGGTCGACGACGAGTGCTTCGTGCGAGCCGGCCTTGCGGGCGACGGCGGCGCCGATCCGGCGGTACGCGGTGGGATCGGGCTCGCCGCCGACCCCGACCAGCAGGCGGGCGCCGGCATCGGTGGCGGCCACGTGCAGCTGGCCGGTCTTGCCCTCGAACCCGCCGAGCTTCGCCAGGTCCACGTCGACGCCGGGCGCGTCCTCGGTGAGGTGGCCGGACCGCACGGCGACGGCCACGACCACGTCGTCGGGGAGGGTGTCGGGCAGGACGGCGGCGTGGGTCAGCGTGACGGCGACAGGCATGGGCCGCAGCGTAGGACCCGTGCCCGCCGGTGGCTCACCCGATGCGCTGCAGCAGCTGGCTCTGCGCGGACCCCGGTACGAAGAGGTCGCCGGCCTCGTCGATCTTGCCGAGGTAGCTGCTGTCGCCGGCGATGGCGGCCTGGGCGGCGTCGACCTCGTCGAGCGAGGAGGCGAGGCTGATCCACCCCAGGGTGGCCCACGGCCCGTACATGCCGCGGCCGAACAGGCCGTCGGAGCCGGTCACCTTGCCGACCTGGTTGAAGATCTCCAGCCCCCAGGTCATGGCCGCGCCGACCTGCCCGCCGGCGCACTGCGCCGTCACGACGTCGGCGATGCTCCCGGTCTGGCCGCCCTCGCCGACCGTGGCCAGGACCTCGACGAGCGCATCGGTCGGCGCGCCCTCGAACATCTCGGCGGCTTCGGGGATGCGGGCGGCGAAGCCCGGATCGGCGGCGAGCTTCTCGCCCGCCGCGCCCATCTCGGCGTGCGAGTCGACCCGGCAGCTCCAGGTGACCGTGTTGAGCGATGCGCCGTAGATCACCGCCCAGGTCCGGACGTCGAGCCCGGTGATGGTGCCGACCTGGGCGGCGATGTCGATGGACCAGGCAGCGGCATCGGCCGACCGCTCCGGCTTGAACGTGGTGGTCCTGCTGAACAGGTACATGAGAACGCCCCCTTGGCGACGCGCCCGACCGCGCGCGGGCGACCCCGCCATCATCCTCAGGGCCCGTTGCACCTGCGCTTCACCTGAGGCCCGGGGCGGCGTCCGGGAGGGGGAGGTAGGGTTCCCCCTGCGCCGTACGTCGAGCTCGTGGGAGGGCTCCGATGGACTTCATGGTGCTGGGAACGTTGCAGCTCCAGCGTCGACAGGGCGACCGCGTCCGCCTCCCCAGCGACGCCCAACGCCGGCTCGTGAGCCTGCTCGTGCTCCACGCCGAGGCGGTCGTCCGGGCCGAGGAGCTCGGCGACCGGTTGGGCCTGTCGGCCAGCGCGCTGCGGACGTCGGTCTGCCGGCTGCGGCGGCGGTTGGGTGCCGACGTCGTGACCACGGAGCCGCCGGGCTACGCGCTCCACTGCGACCACCTCGACGTCACCGGCTTCGAGCGGGGCCTCCGAGCGGCCCGATCGGGTTCCGACGACCCCGCCTGCCGGCGGGCGTTCCTGGAGCAGGCGCTGCGGTTGTGGCGGGGCGAGCCCTACGCCGAGTTCGCCCACGAAGCGTGGGTGGAGGGCGAGGTCCGGCGGCTCACCGAGCTCCACTGCGGAGCGGTCGAGGACCTCGTCGAGCTCGAGATCCGCGCCGGCGAGTGGTCACCGGCGATCGCCCGCCTCCAGCCGCTCATCGACGACCAGCCGTTCCGCGACCGGCCGCGCGGCTTGCTGATGCAGGCCCTCGCCAGCGGCGGCCGCCAGGCCGATGCCCTGCGCGCCTTCCAGGACTACCGGGACCTGCTGCGCGACGAGGTGGGCACCGAACCGTCCGCGCCCCTGGTCGACCTCGACCGGGCGATCTCGCGGGGGGTGCTCAGCGCACCGCCCGGTCAGACGGAGCGGGTCTCGACCGACGTGCCCTCGGTCCAGCGGGCCAGGGTCCAGACCAGGTCG
>DATMGQ010000188.1:0-5427 GCA_035555395.1 Acidimicrobiales bacterium | reverse complement strand
CGTGGGGCGGAGCTCCTCGTCGGTCACGGTGGCGGGCCGAGCCGGGTCGCGGGGTTCGGCATCCGACGTCGTGGTGCGGCCTCGGCTGGCCGGCCCGGGGGCGGCGCCGCTGTCGTCGCCCCGGGCGACGACCGTGACGAGGAAGACCGTTGCGGCCAGCGCCGCGACGGCCACGAGCGCGGCCACGGCGCGGTGGCGCGCGATCCGCCGCCGGGCCTCGACCGCGCGGGCGCGGTGGACCTCGTCGGCCAGCTCGGCCAGCCGACCTTCCTGATCCACTCCGGTCGTCACGACCGGTCCTGTTCCCGTGGGGCCACCATCCCAACCGCACGATGCCACGATCGGGGTCAGCCTGCACCCACCCGATCGGCGTAGGCCGCGGTGTCGAGCAGCTGGGTGGCCAGCTCGGCCGTCGTGCCTCCGTGCTCCAGCGCGTCGACGGCGGCGTCGAGCTCGGGCGTCGTCGGCCGGCGGCGCAGCAGCCAGGCGTAGAGCACCCCGGTGTCGACCTCGGCGGCCTGCTTGGTGCGGTACTCGCTGGAGTCCGAGAAGTTGAGCATGACCTGGCCCCGGGTCGCCCGCTTGGTGTTCAAGCGGTTGATCCAGAACGTCCGGCCGCCGGCATCACCGGCCCGGCCCAGCACGTTCTCGTACACGAGGTCGACGAACTCGGTGTTGCTCAACGCCCCGTACTTGGTGCGGAACTCGCTCGACCGGGCGAACTGGTTCGAGATCTGGATCAGGGTCCAGCCGCGGCGGCGGCGGTTCACCCAGTAGTCGAGGCCACCGGGATCGGGACTGCGCAGGAAGTAGGCCCGGTAGAGGCGGGCGACCGGATCCACGTCGGCGGTGTGGTCCGCGGAGGTGCGGATCTGCGCCACCAGGTCACCCCGGGTCGACGTCCCTGCCGCCAAGCCGGCCGCGAGCGTGTTCTCCTCGCTCGCGGTCGGGCGGCGCTGGAGGAGGTCGCGGTGGACGCGGTCGACGAGCTGCCGGCAGCTGGTGAACGGCTTGCCGGGTGACGCCGCGGCTGGGGACGGGGCGGCGGCGCCGAACCGGACGACCGCATCGCCGCTGTGCAGCGCACCGACCAGGTCGAGCACGCCGTCACCGTCCATGTCCGCCGCGTCGGCTCGCACCGACGGTGCCTCCAGGGCATCGAAGGTGGTCGGCGCCACCCGGGACGACCCGGCGCAGTCCGACCGCACGATCCGGGTGCCGTCGACCAGCAGGTCGTCGCGGTCATCGGCATCGATGTCGGCGACCGTGAGCGACAGGGCGACCTCGACCCCGCTCGCCCCTGACGGCGGCAGCACCACCGGGGGTCCCGTGACCAGCCCGCCGTCACCCGAGCTGTAGAAGGGGTGGAGCTTGGCGTTGGCGCCGGTGCCGGCGGTGACGGCGACGTCGAGCACACCGTCGCCGTCGAGGTCGGCGGTGGCGATGAACTGGGGCGTCGTCGGCAGGTTGCTGGCGGGCAGCGCGGTGAACCGGCCGCTCCCGTCGTTGCGGAGCACGCTGACGCCGGCAGGGGAGGACCGCAGCCCGACCAGGTCCCGGTCGCCGTCGCCGTCGAGGTCACCGCTCGCGACCCGGGCGATGCCGCTCGTGCCGGCCAGGGTCACCGGTGCCGCGAACGTGCCGGTGCCCTTCCCGGCGAGGAGCTTGACGCTGCTGCCGTCGGCCACGGCGATGTCGTTGCGGTGGTCGCCCGTGAGGTCTCCGACGACCGGTGTGGTCAGCCCGGTCGCGGTCAGGAGCGTGGTGACCGGCTCGAACGAGCCGTCGCCGGTGCTGAGGCCGACGAACAGGTCCTTCGCGCTCACGGCGACGACGTCGTCCTTGCCGTCGGCGTCCAGGCGACCGGTCGCCAAGCCCGTCGGCCCGTTCGGAACGGCGGTCCGTACGGCCGGACGGAGCCGCCCCTGGCCGTCGTTGAGGATCCCGCTCAGGGAGCTGGCCTGCGGGTGCGATGCGACGAGGTCGGGCCGCCCGTCGCCGTTCAGGTCGCCGAGGGACTGGGCCTTGGTCGTGGCGAACCGCGCGCTGGCGACACCGGCGAACGTGTGGTCGGCGCGCCCGGGCACGATGTTGACCCCCGCCGGGCGGCCTCCGCCCGCCTTGGTGACGTTGACCAGGTCGCGGATCCCGTCGCCGGTCACGTCGATGAGCTCCTGGTCGCGTGCGCTCCATCCGCTGCGGTAGGACACCGAGCTGCCGAACGTCCCGTCCCCGTTGCCGTGGACCAGGAAGGTCGAGTCCAGCGCGGCGTCGAGCAGGACGGCGTCGAGCGTGCTGTCGCCGTCGACGTCGGTCAGCTCGACATCGGCGGGGCCGTGGCCGATGCGATTGAGCACCGGCGCCGCGAACGACCCGGATCCGTTGCCCAACAAGGTGTAGAAGCCGGCCTGGGAGCTCCCTCGTGGTGCGGCGACCGCGAGGTCGAGATCGCCGTCGCCGTCGAGGTCCCCGGCGTCGACCTCCCCCAGGAGGCTGATCACCTCGTGGGTCTGGCCGGGCTCGAAGGTGCCGTCGCCCCTGGCGTGGAACGTCGTGATGGCCGAGGGCGGGTTCGGGCCGATCGGGCTGCCGGCCAGGACCGAGGCGGCGACGTCGTCGTGGCCATCGCCGTCGAGGTCCTCGACGAGGAGGTCGTTGGCGGTGCCCGGGATGGAGAAGGTGGTGCTGGTGACCGTGAACGAACCGGTGCCGTCGCCGACCAAGGCGGTCGGCACGCCGCCCACCAGGCCGACCAGGTCGGTGTGGCTCGACCCGACGACGTCGCCGACGGCCGGCTGGGTGAGCCCGACCGACGACGTCTGGAGCGGGCCGAAGGTGCCGTCGCCGTTCCCGAGCTGCCAGAGGAAGCCGCCGGACCCTCGACCGACGAGGATGTCCTGGTGCCCGTCGTCGTCCAGGTCGGCGACGAGCGGACGGGTCGGGGACCCGCTGATCGCGGTGTCGGTGCGCGGCGCGTAGGAGCCCGCCGGACCCGACGCAAGGGCGACCCAGAGGTGCTCGCCGTTGAGCTGCGTCCCCACGAGGTCGGGTCGTCCGTCCTCGTCGAAGTCCCCGAGCGACAGGTCGTCGAGGTTCGGGAACGGCACCACGATGCGCTCCACGTACGCCGGTGCCGGCGGGGCGGCCGCCACCGGCGCGCCGGCGAGCAGCAGGCCCGCTCCCAGCGCGACCGTGGCCGCTGCTGCTGAGGCGCGACCCGCGCGCCGCTTCGATCCCGCTCCGGTCATCGGATCCCCCCGTGTCGCCGTGCGGCGATGGTAGGGGGGAACCGGGTCTGCTGTGCGCCGTCCCCGCCCGCGAGGCGGCGCCGTGGGGTCAGACGTTGCTGACGAGCTTCTTGGCGATGACCTTGAGGCAGAGCGTCTCGTCGGCGCCCTCGAAGATGCTGAGCACCCGGGCGTCGACGAAGTAGCGGCTGACGTCGTACTCCTCGGCGTAGCCCATGCCGCCGTGGATCTGCATGGCCTCGCGGGTGACCCACTCGGCGGCCTTGCACACGTAGGCCTTCACCATCGACGCCTCGGCCTGGCCCTCGCCCTTCGCCATGAGCTTGGCCACGACGTAGGCGAACTGGCGGGACGACTGGATGACCACCGCCATGCGGCCGAGCTTGGCCTGGGTGAGCTGGTAGTCGCCGATGGGACGGCCGAACACGACGCGGTCCTCGGCGTAGGTGCGGGCCTTCTCGTAGGCGGCCTGCATGACGCCGATGGCCCGGGCCGCGGTCTGCAGGCGGCCGTTCTCGAAGCCGGCCATCTGGTAGTAGAAGCCGCGCCCCTGGCCCTCGTCGAGGCCGATCAGGTTCTCGGCCGGGACGAACCAGTTGTCGAAGGCGACCTCGTAGGAGTGCATGCCGCGGTAGCCGATCGTGTCGATCGGGCGGCCCTCCATCTTCCCGGTGCCGTCGGCACCGCCGCCGGCCGGCTGGGTGAGCTCGAAGCCGTGGCTGTCGCCGCGCTCCTTGGGCACGATGAACATCGACAGGCCCTTGTGGCCGATGCTGCGGTCGGTGTCGGTGCGGGCCAGGACGAGCAGCACGTCGGCCCGGGCGCCGAAGGTGCACCAGGTCTTCACGCCGTTGATCAGCCAGCCGCCGGTGGTGGGGGTGGCCGTGACCTTCACGCCGGCCACGTCGGAGCCGTAGTCGGGCTCGGTCACGGCGACCGCGTTCATGACCTCGGCCGAGGCCAGCTTGGGCAGCCACTCGTGCTTCTGCTCCTCGGTGCCGCCGGCCATGAGGGCGCGGGCGAGGATCTCGGGCCGGGTGATCAGCGAGCCGCCGGCGCCCAGCGAGCCGCGGGACAGCTCCTCGGTGGTGACGACCATGCCGATGTACTCGCCCTCGCCGCCTTCGCCGTAGCCGCCGTACTCCGACGGGATCGACAGGCCGAAGGCGCCCATTTCGGCGAGGCCCTCGATGATGTCCTCGGGGATGTCGCCGTTGGTGCGGTGGATGTGCTCGGCTCGGGGCGCCAGCTCCTGCTCGGCATAGCGGCGGAAGGTGTCCTGCACCATCTCGAAGTCGCTGTCGAGGTGCCGGGGGCCGGGATCGGTGATCGAGGCGAGGAAGGCCGGCGCCTTGTAGTCGGCGATGAACGAGCGGGCACCGTCGAGGGCGCCGGGCTCCACGCCCCACTCGGCCTCGCGGCCGAACAGCTTGCCGGCGAGCTCGGCGGTGGCGTCGGCCACGAAGGCGCAGGTGATCTTGCCCTCGATCTCGCCCTTGGCGCCGTAGTCGAGGAGGCCCTTCGCGGTGGCCACGGCCGAGGCGGCGTGGGCGAGGTCGTAGGCCAGGACCTGGTTGGCGTCGGGGCCGCCCTCGGCGGCGGCGAGGCTGCGAGCCCCGGCGTCGACGACCTTCGAGGCGAGGTCGATCACGGTTGCGGCAGCGGCGAGATCCGGAGCGGTCATAGCGCTGGATCGTACTGACGGGCCGGGTCCCGGCTCACATTGGACGACGGTCCAGGACGGGCGTCAGCTGGCCTCGCTGGGGAGGACCATGGCGGCGGTGTACTGGTCGAGCCAGGTGAGCAGCTCGTCGAGGGGGAGCGGCCGGGCCAGGTGGTAGCCCTGGGCGAGGTCGCAGCCGAGGCGGCGCAGGAGGACCAGGTCGTCGGCGTGCTCGACGCCTTCGGCCACCACCTTCAGCCCGAGGTTGTGGCCCAGGTCGATCATCGAGCGGACGATCGTGAACTCCTCGGACCGCCGGTGCATCTCGCTCACGAACGACCGGTCGATCTTCACCTCCTGGAGCGGGAGGTCGCGGAGGTAGGTGAGCGACGAGTAGCCGGTGCCGAAGTCGTCGATGGCGGTGCCGACGCCGAGGTCGCCGAGCTGGGTGAAGATCTCGCGGGCCAACCCGGGATCGTCCATCAGCTCGGTCTCGGTGAGCTCCAGGACCAGGTC
>DATMGQ010000187.1:0-7992 GCA_035555395.1 Acidimicrobiales bacterium | reverse complement strand
TGATGAAGTCGACGTCGTCGAACGCCGCCGCCATCTCCCGCTGGGCCTGGACCCGCAGCTTCTCGGCGACCGCCGCGGTGTGCAGGTTGTACATCGACTGGGCGAGGAACAGGCCGGTGGCGACCTCGTCGGTGAGGTCGTCGGCGCAGCGCGGCCACAGCGGGCCGAGCTCGGCGAGCAGGGTGGAGAGGTTGCCCATCATCCACTGGGCCGCGAGGTTCGGCGGGGTGACCGGGCGGTCGACGAGGATCATGCCGGTGTCGGCGATCATCGCCTCGGCCTCGGCGCGCAGCGCCTCCTCGACGCCGGCCTCGAGCTTCACGCCGCCGAGGTTCGGGACGATCGTGACCTTGCGGCCCTTCAGGTCCTGGGTGCCGAGGCCCTTCTCGAAGCTGCGGGCCGGGAGCGACGTGGGATCCCACGTGTCGACGCCGCCGCAGACGTCGAAGTACCGGGCGGCGTCACGCACCGAGCGCGACACGTTGCCGAGCACGACGGTGTTGGGGCGGGCGTAGGCGTCGGGACCGCGGCTGATCCGGCCGAAGGTGCCCTTGAAGCCGAGCAGACCGGTGTAGCCGGCGGGGATCCGCAGCGAGCCGCCGCCGTCGCCACCGCAGGCGAGCGAGACGTGGCCGCCCGACACCGCCGCGGCGGAGCCGCCCGACGAGCCGCCGACGGTCTTGTCGTAGTCCCACGGGTTGTGGGCGACGCCGTTGAGCTTGGTGACCGAGACGTTGAGGCCGCCGAACTCGCTGGAGGTCGTGAGGCCGACGGGGACGACGCCACCGTTGTCGAACAGCCGCTGGACGTGGTGGCTGGTCTCCTTGGCGATGCGGTCCTTGAACACCAGCGAGCCACCGGTGTCGGGCCAGCCCACGACGCCCTCGAGCTCCTTGATGCCGGTGGGTACGCCGCCGAACGGCTTGGTGAGGTCGGCGTCCTTCGCCGCCTTGCGGGCCCGTTCGGGGTCGAGGTGCGACCAGCAGTTGAGGTTGGAGGCCTCGATCGTGGCCAGGGTCGCATCCAGCTCCTCGAGCGGGGTGCGGTCGCCGGCGCGGAAGGCGTCGACGAGGGAGCTGGCGTCCTGCTGCCACGGGGTGTCGGTCATGGCGGACATTCTTCCGCGATCCGAGCAAAGGCTCAAGAAAAACCGACCAATGGTCGGATGAATTCCGTCACGTCCCGATCGGCAGGGCCGGTCGTCCTCACCAGATCGAAGTTGGTGTGGACGTGCGCGATATGCGCTCACTTCCACACCAACTTCGGAGTGGCGAGGCGCTCAGGGGTCGGGGGAGACGTCGTGGACGTGGATGACGGCTCGGCCCTCTTCGTCGGACGCGGCGAGGTCGACGAGGGCGTGGATGCGCCAGTCGTGGTCGCCGGCGGGGTCGTGGAGGATCTGGCGGACGGCCCAGTGCCCCGGGTGGTCGACGGGGCGCTCGTCGACGAGCAGGAGCGCCGGGTTGCGGGCGTCGGCGCCGATGCCGACCGTGCCGTGCTCCTCGAAGTACGGGCCGAGGGCGTCGAACCAGCGCTGGGCGGTCCAGCCGTCGTCGCCGTCGAGGGCTTCGAGCTCCTGCCACTGGCGGGTCCCGATGTGCTCGACGCGCTGGAAGAGGGCGTTGCGGACGAGCACCGTGAAGGCCCGGCGGTTCGACGTGAGGGCGGGCGGCGGCCGTTCGACGATCGCCGCATCGGCGGCGGGACCGTCCGGCGTCGGGTTGCGGAGCTCCTCCCACTCGTCGAGGAGGCTGGAGTCCACCTGGCGGACGAGCTCGCCCAGCCACTCGGTCAGGTCGACCAGCTCGTCGGTCTTGCGGTCCTCGGGGATGGTGCGCAGCAGCGTCTTGTACACGTCGGTCAGGTAGCGCAGCACCGTGCCCTCGGAGCGGGCCAGGTTGTAGTGGCGGACGTAGTCGCCGAAGTCCATGGCCCGCTCCCACAGGTCGCGGGCGACGGACTTGGGTGAGAGCGGGTGCTCGGCCACCCAGGGGTGGCGCTCGCGGTACACGTCGAACATCGGCTCGAGCAGCTCGGCGAGCGGCTTCGGCCACGTGATCTCGTCGAGCGCGGCCATGCGCTCGTCGTACTCCATGCCCTCGGCCTTCATGGCGGCGACGGCCTCGCCCTTCGCCTTCGACAGCTGGGCGGCGAGGATCTGGCGGGGATCGTCGAGCACGGCCTCGATGACCGAGACGGTGTCGAGCACGTAGGTGTCCGACTCGGGGTCGAGGAGGTCGAGCGCGGCGAGGGCGAAGGGGGCGAGCGGCTGGTTGAGGGCGAAGGTCTGCTGGAGGTCGATGGTGACGCGGACGGTGCGGTCCCAGTCGTCCGGCTGGTCGAGCTCCTCGACCACCTCGGCGTCGCGCAGCGCCTCGAACAGCGCCTCGGCCCGCTCGACGTGCTCGGCCTGGCGCGCTTCGGTCTCGTAGTTGTCGGTGAGGAGGCGGTGCAGCTCGGCCCGTCCGTCGCCGGGCCGGTCGAGCACGTTGAGCAGCATCGAGTGGGTCACGGCGAAGCTCGACGTGAGCGCCTCGGGCGGCGCGCCCACCAGCCGGTCGAAGGTGGGCTGGCCCCAGGACACCTGGCCGGGCGGCGGCTTCTTCTTCTGGACCTTCCGGACCTTCTTGTCCTGCGCGGTCCGGGCGGCGGCCTTCATCGCCGCCTTGTGGTTCTCGATCACGTGGTCGGGTGCGAGGGCGATGACGGTGCCCATCGTGTCGAACCCGGCCCGTCCGGCCCGCCCGCCGATCTGGTGGAACTCGCGTGCGGACAGGAGGCGGGTGGAGGTGCCGTCGTACTTGGCGAGCGCGGTGAACACGACGGTCCGGATGGGGACGTTGATCCCGACGCCGAGCGTGTCGGTGCCGCAGATGACCTTGAGCAGCCCGGCCTGGGCGAGGCGCTCCACCAGCCGCCGGTACTTCGGCAGCATGCCTGCGTGGTGGACGCCGATGCCGTGGCGGACGAACTTGGCGAGCACCTTGCCGAACCCGGGGGCGAAGCGGAAGCCGCCGACCAGCTCGGCGATCTCGTCCTTCTCCGGCCGGGTCAGCAGGTTGGTGCTCATGAGCGACTGGGCCCGCTCGACCGCGGACGCCTGGGTGAAGTGGACCACGTACACGGGGGCCTGGTGGGTGGCGAGCAGCTCCTCGAGCACCTCGGTGAGCGGCCGCATCTCGAACTGGTGGACGAGCGGGATCGGACGGGTCGCCGAGCGGACGATCGCCACGTCGCGCCCGGTCCGCTCGGGCAGCGTCTCGGTGAAGCGGGTGACGTCGCCGAGGGTGGCCGACATGAGGACGAACTGGGCGCGGGGCAGTTCGAGGAGCGGGACCTGCCACGCCCACCCGCGGTCGGGGTCCGCGAAGTAGTGGAACTCGTCCATGACCACCTGGCCGACGTCGGCCTCGGCGCCCTCGCGCAGCGCCAGGTTGGCGAGGACCTCCGCGGTGCAGCAGATGATGGGGGCGTCGGGGTTCACGGCGGCGTCACCGGTGAGCATCCCGACCCGGTCGGCGCCGAAGGTGGCCGACAGGTCGAAGAACTTCTCGGACACGAGCGCCTTGATGGGCGCGGTGTAGAAGCTGCGGCGCCGGTCGGCGAGCGCGGCGAAGTGGGCGGCGGTGGCGATGAGGCTCTTGCCCGACCCGGTGGGCGTGTCGACGATGACGTGCGACCCGGCCACGATCTCCAGGAGGGCCTCCTCCTGGTGCGGGTACATCGTGAGGTTGCGGCTCTCGACCCACGTGGCGAACGCGTCGAGGACGGCATCGGGGTCGGGCGGCGCGGGGACGAGGTCGCCGAGCGCAGCCATGACCGCAGCGTAGGAGGTGCCCGCCCACACCCTTCCCGAGCAGCGGCGGACGGGGACCGCTAGCGTCGGCCGGGCACGTACCAGACCGGTCCGGAGGGAGGACGGTCGGGGCGCTGCACCAGGGAGGGGATGGCAGATCCGGAGCCGGGACGCGGGGAGACCTCGCGCGGCTCGAGACCCCCCACCGGCCGAGCCGCTCCTATCCCGCAGGAGCCGGCTCGGCCGGGTGGGGCCCTTCGCCCCGGCGGGTGCGATGGGACCTTGGACCCTGTTGCGGTCGGACGCCCGGCGCGACCGTCGAAGCATGCGAACGCTGCTGATCGAACCCACCCCGGCCGGGTCGGCTTCGCTGGCCCGGGACCTCGACGCCGCCGGCCACGACGTGGTCCGGTGCCATCCGCCCGACGGTCCCGCCTTCCCGTGCGCCGGCCTGGTCGACGGCTGTCCGCTCGAGCACGGCGGCCCGATCGACGTCGCCATCGCCGTGCGCGAGGAGGCCCGGCTCCAGCCGACCGCGGAGGAGGGCGGCGTGACGTGCGCGATCCGCGCCGGGCTGCCCGTGGTGGTGGTCGGACCGGAGGGGGCGAACCCGTTCTCGGCCTGGTCCGAGGCGTGCGCCGACGCCGCCGACGTCGGCGGCGCGACCGAGCGGGCCATCGCCTCGGTCGCGGCGCGCCGAGCCGCGCCGCTCGCCGCCGAGGTGGAGCGCATCGTCGCCCTCGAAGGGGTCGACGCCGGATCGGTCGCCGTGTCGGTGCGCCGCAGCGGCGACCTGGCCACGGTGACCGTGCGGACCGAGCGGCCGCTGCCCAAGCAGCTGGCAGGCGTCGTCGCCACGCGGATCCACGCCGTGGACCAGCGGGTCACCTGGCCCACCACCAAGCTCGCGGTGGACTTCAAGACGTCCGCCTGACGACGGCGCCGGATCCCTCCGGGGTTCGGGTCCCGGTGCAGGGGGAAGCGGGGTCGGGTACAAACGGTCCACCACCCATCGGCCCCGGAGACCTGCCATGGACATCTCGACCCGACCCGTCGCACCCAGCCCCTACGACCTCCTCCCCGAGGTCCCGTCGTTCACGGTCACGAGCGAGGACTTCGCCGACGGCGACCGCCTCGACGACGAGTTCGTCTACTCCGGCGGCAACCAGAGCCCCCAGCTGAGCTGGTCCGGTGCGCCCGAGGGGACCAAGTCCTACGCCATCACCTGCTTCGACCCCGATGCGCCGACCGGCTGCGGGTTCTGGCACTGGTTCACGATCGGCGTCGACGCCGGCACCACGTCGGTCGCGCGCGGCGAGGCCGCGCCCGGCTCGCACTGCGCCCGCAACGACTTCGGCAACGACGGCTACGACGGCAGCGCCCCGCCGGAAGGCGACCGCGACCACCGCTACATCTTCGCCATCCACGCCCTCGACACCGATGACACGGGCGTCCCGGCGGGTGCCAGCCCGACCTACGCGAGCTTCGTGCACGTCGGCCACACCATCGCCCGGGCCACCATCACCGGCACCTGGTCCTGCTGACGGCCAGGTGAGGATCAGCGCGCCGCGCCCGGTGGCTCCGGGTGCGGGGATGCCGGCGGGCCTCCAGCTCGGCCGATCGAACAACAACCTCGACGTCGTGCGCCACGACGGCCGCCTCTGGCTCGCCCTGCGCACCGCGCCGACCCATTACGCGTCGGCGTCGGCGCGCCTCGAGGTCCTGGTGTCCGACGACGACGGCGAGACGTGGGTCCCCGACCGGACCATCGCCCTCGGGCGCGACGTGCGCGAGCCGCGCCTCGTGAGCTGGCGGGGCCGCCTGCTCCTCTACTGGTTCACCGCGGGCACCCGTGGGACGAAGTTCCAGCCCGACGTGATCTGGGTGAGCGAGCGCACGGACGGGGCCTGGGACGAGCCGGAGGCGGTCTCGCCGCCGGACTGCGTGGTGTGGCGGGTCCGGCCGGTCGACGACGAGCTGTGCATGACGCTCTACCGCGGGGCCGGTTCGCTCTTCACCGCCCACCCCGAGCCGCTGACCGTCGAGCTCTGGACGAGCGTCGACGGCCGGCGCTGGGCTCCCGCCGATCCGCTGCACCCGTCGGTCCACGACGGGGGTGCGGAGGCCGAGTTCATCCAGCTCCCCGATGGCCGGGTGACCGCCGTGGTCCGCAAGGAGGGGCCCGACGGCGGGTGGGGGAGCGACCTCGCCACGGCCCCGCACTTCGACCCGACGACGTGGATCACCCGCCACGACCCGCGGAAGTTCGACTCGCCCTTCCTGTTCCTCGACGACGGGGTCCCGCACCTGATCGCCCGCCGCCAGGTGGCGTTCGGCGGTCGCTACTACCTCGGCCTGCGGTTCCTGCCGGGCGGCCTGCGCACGAAGGTGAACCAGGTCGCGTACTGGCTGACCCCGAAGCGCACCGCGCTGTACCGGATCGACCCCGATGCGCTGACGGCCACGTGGCTCGCCGACCTGCCGTCCGCGGGGGACACCGCGTTCGCCGGCGCCGTGCCCACCGTCGACGGCGGCGGCCACCTGGTCTTCAACTACTCCTCGCCGGTCCACCGCGGGTGGTGGCCGTGGTTCGTGGGCCAGCTGCGGCCCACGCACATCTACTCGGTGGAGGTCCGGCTCGACCCGGCCTCGGCCGGGTCGCCGCTCTGAGGCACCGGCCTCGGCGCCCAGCGGACCGTGCCGCGGGCGTTGGCCTTGGCGAGCACGAGCGCCTGGTCGGCGCCGTTGAGGGTGGCCTCGCTCATCGCGTCGGCGGCGTGGGCGACGCCGATCGTGACGCCCACCGTGACCGAGCCGCCCGGCAGCAGGATGTGCTCGGCGACGGCCGCCCGGATCCGCTGGGCCAGGGCCGCGGCCTGTTCGAGCGTGGCGCCGGGTGCGAGCACGACGAACTCGTCGCCGCCGGTGCGGGCCACCAGGTCCCCGGCGCGCACGGCCCCTTCGATGCGGGCGGCGATCTTGCGGAGGACCTCGTCGCCGGCGGCGTGGCCGTGCTGGTCGTTGACCGGCTTGAACCGGTCGAGGTCGCAGAAGAGCAGGGCGCCCGTGGTGGTGCTGGACCCGAGCGCATCGAAGAGGGCCTTGCGGTTGGCCAGGCCGGTGAGCGGATCGCGGAGGGCCGCCTCCCGCATGGCCTCGGCGTGCTGGCTCCAGCGCAGGATCAGCTCGATGTACGAGTGGGCCATCTGGACGCCGTACGCGTGCCCGTCGGGCCGGCCGACCTCGGGCCGGGCCCACACGGTGATGAGGGCGTCGACGCCGGTGCCGGCATCGGGGACGGGCACGACCCAGTACCCGCCCTGGTTCAGCTGGTCGGCGAGCTCGACCAGGTGGGGCTCGAGCAGCTCGCGGTCGAGGTCGAGGACGGGGACGTGCTCGGAACGGGCGCGCGCCCAGGCGGCGGGCGGGTCGTCGCTGGCGCCGGTGAGCTCGGCGGGGAGGCCGGTGGACACGTACCGGTGCCCGACGCCGGGCTCGTACCAGGCGATCGCGATCTGGCTGTCGTTCACCTCCCACGAGAACACGTCGAGCACCGGGCGCAGCGCGTCGGCGCGGGTGCCGTTCTGCAGCAGCTCCTTCATGACCTTCTCGGTGGCCAGCTGGTAGTCGACCGGCCGGGCGTAGACCGCGAGGTAGTCCTGCTCCCCGTCGGTGACGCGGGCCGCCGTCACGTCGAAGGCCCGGTAGGTGCCGTCGGTGTGGCGGAGGCGGAAGGTCGTCGTCCCTCCCGGCGCGGCGCCGTTGTCCCAGCCGCCCATGTGGAGCAGCGCCCGATCGAGGTCCTCGGGGTGCAGGAAGTCGCCGACGCTCGAGCCGAGGTACGCCTCCCGGGGCCGGCCGAGCCGCGCCTCGATGCCCGAGCTGATGAAGCCCATGGTGAAGTCCTCGCGGATGGTCGCCACGAAGTCGAACGCGTCCTCGATCAGCGAGACGTAGAGCGCCGGCGGGCCTTCGGCCGCCGAGGCCCGGGCGGGGGTGGCGTCAGGTGCGGTCATCGGGGGGAGGTCGCCACGCGGCGTCGGTGCGGTGCGTCGGGCGACCGTACCGAACGATCCCTACCCGCGCCTAGGCCGTCAGAGCCCCTTTTCGGCGATCGGGACGCTCGGTCGGTCACGCATGGTGGGATGGGGCCGCGATCCGGCTCGCACCGTGATCCGCTGGCCGGCGCGGGCGTT
>DATMGQ010000186.1:0-5427 GCA_035555395.1 Acidimicrobiales bacterium | reverse complement strand
ACAAGATGATCGAGCGGTTCAAGCAGATGGAGGCCATGGGCGTCGACCACCTCGCCTGCCTGATCGCCTGGGGCCAGCCCATCGAGGCCGTCGTCGCCCAGATGGAACTGATGGCCGAGCAGGTCCTGCCCGCCTTCGCCGGACAGGAGCGGGCGTGATCTACGAGGTGCGCGAGTACGTGGCCGTCCCGGGGCGGCTCGAGGCGGTGATCGACCTGTTCACCTCGGCCACCGTGCCGATGCTGGCCAAGCACGGCATGGAGCTGGTCAGCGCCGGCCGTACCATGATCGGCGAGCACTCCTGGGGCGAACTCGTCTACACCCTGCGGTTCGATGACCTCGCCGACCTCGAACGGAAATGGAACGCGATGCTGGCCGACCCGGAGTGGATCGCGGCGCTGAGCGCTGCCGAGGCCGGTGGACCGCTGTTCGCGACGATGCGGCGGCGGATCCTCGACGCCTCCCCGGTGGTCACCGCCTGAGCGGTGACACGAACCGGAGCACGTGCTGCAGCCGGTGTGCCGCAACGGCAAGATGCTCAGGAAGTGAGACTTCACCGAGCTGATCGCGAACTGTGAGCGCGAGGTTCCGGAGTCCGACTACATAGACTATGTCGGTCGGATGCGGACCGTCTCGATTGAGATGTCCGTCTGGGCCTGACGCAGTCCCGCCCCGCCCATCCCCTCCCCGCCGGCGCGCCGAGCCACCCGCAAGGAGAACCATGACCCGCCTGCACGTCTTCGACATGGACGGCACGCTGCTGCGCGGCGCCGCCACCGTGGAACTGTCACGCCACCTCGGCACGTTCGAGGTCGCGGACGCCGTCGAACGGGCCTGGAACGCCGGACAGCTGACCGACCTGCAGTTCTGGGAGTCGGTGCTGCCCCTCTGGATGGACGCCTCCGATGCCGAGATCGACGCCGCCTTCGCCGCCGCAGCCTGGATCGAGGGCGTCCCGGAGGTCTTCGCGGACATCCGGGCCCGCGGCGAACACATCGCCGTGATCTCCCAGTCCCCGCACTTCTTCGTGCGCAGGCTGGAGGGGTGGGGTGCGCACCGGACGTTCGGCTCGGACGTCGTGCCCGGCCGTCCGCCGACCACGGATTCGCTGCTCACCCTGCAGGACAAGGTCGACATCACCCTCGGCCTGCTCGCGGACCTCGGGCTGAGCGAGGACGACTGCACGGCCTACGGCGACTCCCGCTCCGACGTGCTGCTCTTCGAGCGGCTCGCCCGCACCGTCGGGATCAACCCCACCGACGTCCTGCGTGACCGGTGCGCCGTCGTCTACGAGGGCCTCGACCTGCGTGCGGCCTACGCGCTCGGCCGGGACCTGGTGGTGTCGTGACGTGACGTGCTCTCCCGCGCTCCGCCGCCGGGGGCCCCGTCAGCCGGGTCATGACCGACGACTCGGGGAGTGAGGCCCCGCCGCACGAGATCGTCGAGGAGCTCAGGGCGCTCGGGGTGCGGGGCGTGCACCTGCGGGGCTGCGCGGACGCGATGCGGTCTCGTACTGGCCGGCCTGTGCAGAGCCGACGGTGCGGACGGCGGGTTCTGCAGGACACCGCCACCTGACGCCCCGCCCGCGGCGGGCCCACTACCGCTACGCCGCATCTTCGTACCCGCCAGTTGATCTCCTCGAGCATGCTCTCAGCCGGGAGGGGTGGCTGCGGTTGTGCCACCGGTGACCTCGCCCTGGTCGTGAAGCAGGATCAGGCGGAACAGGTCGCGTAGTTCATCGTCGGACTGGTCGTCGCGACCTTGTATCAGCTGCGCGCTGGCACCTTCCCAGGCCGCCTCGAGGAACCGGGCGGTGCGTGCGCTGTAGAGACGTTCCACGCCCGCGCGCGCTGATTCTGCCCATGAAGTGACGAGCTCTCGGTAGGCGGGGTCGCGGACGCTCTGGGCGTAGAGCTCGTAGAGCAGGGTGCGTTCTCGGTCGCTGTCCTTGAGCGCGTTCACGACCGCGAGCGCCGCGTCGATCATGGACTCGAGGTCGGTGGCTTCGTGGAACTGACGTTCGTACAGGGCCGAGGTGTGCGAGACGAAGAGCCGGAACGCCTCGAGCAGTAGATCGTCGAGGTTGGCGAAGTGGTAGCTGGTCAGCCCGAGGGACAGCCCGGCGGCGCCGGCGACCCGTCGGTGGGTGACGCCCTTGACCCCGTACTCGGCCGCAACATCGAGGGCTGCATTGAGGAGGGCGAGGCGGGTGGCATCGGAACGAGGTCTTGCTCGCACTGCACAACTCCTTCCACCTGCCTGGCCCTCGTCAATGCTGGGAGAACCATAGTGTCTCGTCACGTCCGCCGTAGGACGCTCCGCCGGATTTCGGGACCGGCGCACGCTCGGGCGGCGGGTCGGCCGTGTGGCTGCGGCCTCGTCGAGCGGTGCCCCAGATGCGGCCCGGAAGAGAAGGGTTGGGACTGCCCCGGCCCGCGACACGGCTGCTGGGTCAGGATTCGAGTGCGACGAGGCGACGGAACCGGCTGCTGTGGAAGACCAGCGGCTCGTTGCGGGGGTCTCCGGTCAGACGGTGGATCTGCAGCAGCACGATGTCGTGGTCGCCCGCGGGCAGCTCGGAGTGCACCGAGCAGTCGAGCCATGCTGCAGCGCCCCTGACGAAGACGGCGCCGTCTTCGCTGGGCTCCCACGGGACGTCGACGAACCGGTCGCGGTCCTTCGCCGCGAGCGAGCGGCACAGTTCCTCCTGGCCGTCTGCGAGCACGCTCACCCCCAGCCGGGGCAACTGCCGCAACCGCGGCCACGTCGTCGAGCTGTGTGCCACACAGACCGACACCAGCGGTGGGGTGATCGAGACAGAGGTGAACGAACTCGCCGCGATCCCGACGGGCTCCTCGTCGTCCAGCGCGCAGACAGCTGTCACGCCGCTGGGGAAACAGCTGTAGGCCCGCCGCAACTCCGCCTGGTCAACGGGCAGCGGACCGAAACTCAGTTGTGATGCCATTGATCTACTTTCGGCTCGGGTTGTCAGGGTCACGCGACAGAGGGTGAGCGGCGCGTATCAGCGAGCACCGCGCGCCGCCTGATTTGCCTCGAACCAGGCCGATGCGACGTCGTTGAACTGCTTCGGGTCGTCCTGGTGCAGGAAGTGGGTGACGCCTGTCCAGAGCTCGACCCGGGTATCGAGACCGAGCACGTCGACGAGGTGCGACTCCCAGGTGTAGGTCGGCTCGTGGGCGTAGATGCACAGTGTCGGCCGGCGGCGCTCGCGGATCGCGCGTTCGGTCTGCGGGCGAAGCCCCGGCGCGTCCTCGCCGCACCACATGCCGGCAAAGGTTTGCCACACGACCTCGGGCCCGAGTGCGAGCGCCTGTAGCCGGCGTCGGGTCCGGCGGGCGGCGGTGACGCTGTTGTGTATCTCCGGCTCGAGGTCGGCTGCCACCGCGGCGCGTTCTGCGCTGTCGGCGGAAGCCGGGTCCCCGATGATCGCGCGAACCCGGCCCTCCCACTCCTCGGGCTGCCCGTAGGCCGGGTCGATCAGCAGGACCGAGCGAACCAGGTCCGGGCGGCGCACAGCCACCAGGTCGGCGATGATGCCGCCCAGGGAGTGCCCGACCAGATGGCTGTCGCTCAGGCCCAGATGGTCGAGGACGGCGATCACGTCCTCGGCGAGATCCACGCTCCCGTACCCGCTCGCGGTCCGTTCGGAATGCCCGTGCCCCCGCAGGTCGAGTGTCACGACACGCGCGTCGCAGGCGAAAGCAGAAATCTGGTCGACCCAATCGGTCGAGTCGCTGCACCACCCGTGGATCAACACGATGGTGCGGTCACCGCTGCCGAACTCCGCCACGAAGCAGCCGAAGCCCCGAACACGAACCCAACTCATGCCTTCCTGCTCTCCCTGTGGTGGCCCGCTCGACCTGGCGCCGCGGTCAACTGAGGACCGACGCAGCAGCGGCGAGATAGTCGCTGCGGTCCACACCGGCGGTGAGGACGTGGGCGATGTTGTTCTGGTCACCGAGCAGTCGGATATCGGACAGCACGTCGCCGCTGACGATCACGACGTCCCCGGCGAAGCCGACTGCGAGCTTGCCGATCTGGTGTTCGCGCCCGAGCAGCTCGGCCGCGGTGACCGTGGCCGTGGTCAGGGCTTCCTCCGGTGTCATGCCGTGCTCGACGTAGAGCTCCAGCTCCCGGGCATGCGCACCGAAGGGGCACAGCGTGCCGGAGGAGTCGGTGCCCATGGCGATCCGGACTCCGGCCTGGCGGGCGATGGCGAAGGCCTCGATCGTGCGGTCATGGGCGTCGCGCAGGTCCTCCACGCCCTCGGGGGTGAGTCCGCGGCGGGTTCCTTCGCGTTGGCACCAGTCGTCGAAGGCCATGGTCGGCACCAGGTAGCTTCCGCGCTCGGCCATCTCCTTCGCGGTGGGCTCGTCCAGGTAGGAGCCGTGCTCGATACTGTCGACCCCGGCGGCGAGGCTGCGGCGGATATCGTCGATCGACAGTGCGTGTGCGGCGACCCGTAGGTCGAGGTCGTGTGCCTCGTCGACGATCGCGGTGAGCTCGGCGACGGTGTAGTTCGGCCTGTGGGGCTCTTCGGCGGGTGACATTCCGCCGCTGACCATGACTTTGATGAAGTCGGCACCCTCGCGAGCTTGCAGTCGGACGAGCTTGCCGCACTCGTCGACACCGTCGGCGATGTCCCGGCGGCGGCGGGGGGTGCAAGGCGGATAGGACCGGTCGCCGTGGCCGTTGGTCATGGTGATCCACCACGGGGAGACCAGCAGCCGCGGGCCGATGGTCGGGCCCCGCTCGACGAAGTCGCGCAGCTTGATCTCTCCGACGTCGCGGTGTCCCATCACCCGCAAGGTGGTGAAGCCGGCCGCGAGGGCGCGATGGGCGTTGCGCAGCCCGTGCAGCAGCTTCGCCGGCTTGGTCACCTGCCTGCGGAAGGCGGCGCTCGCCACCACGTTGTCGTGGTCGGAGTTGGTCGTCAGGTGTACGTGCGCGTCGATCAGACCGGGCAGGACGGTGCAGCCGCTCGCGTCGATCCGTCGTGTCCCGGCGGGCACCGCGGCGTCGTCGGCGGGCCCGACGTACGTGATGATCCCGTTCTGGATGACGACGAGGCCGTTGACGTGGTGTGTGCCCGGTGCGGCCCAGACCAGGCCGCCCTCGATGGCGATGTCGTTCACCTGTTCACCGTCCCGCTGGTAGGTGGGTACGTCTGGGGCAGGGAGCTCGGCGACAGCCGCCTACGTGTCGCCGAGCCCCGGCATGTCGCCGAGCCGCTGAGGCGGTCAGACCCTGGAGGGCGTGCGGTCCTCGGCGAAGGCGGGCAGGACCTGCTCGGCCATCAGTTCCATCTGGGCGACGACGGCCTCGATGGGCTGGCCCCAGGCGATCAGGCAGGCGAGGTGGTCGACGCCCATGGCCTCCATCTGCTTGAACCGCTCGATCATCTTGT
>DATMGQ010000185.1:0-5691 GCA_035555395.1 Acidimicrobiales bacterium | reverse complement strand
GCCGGTGCGCTCGAAGTCGCACTCGATGCCGTAGCGGGCGACGGCCTCCTCGATCTCGTCGAGGTTGCGGCGGCCGATCGCGGCCAGGCGGTCGTACTCGTGGGGCCAGCGCTCGCGGCCGTTGGCCTCGCCGTGGGTGATGCTGGCGGCGCAGAACCCGCCGTTGCGCCCCGACGCCGCCCACCCGATCCGGTCGCCCTCGATCAACACGACGTCGCGCTGGGGGTCCCGCTCCTTGGCGAGCAGCGCGGTCCACAGCCCGCTGTACCCGCCGCCGACCACCGCGAGGTTGCACGACGTCGGCCCGTCGAGCGGCGGGCGAGCGGCGGGACGGTCGGGCGCATCGAGCCAGAACGAGCCGGGCTCGGCGTCGGCGAGCGAGCGGGCGACGTGGGCACCGTGGGCGACGGAGGAGGCCTCCATCCCGCCAGCCTGCCCCATCCGTGGAAGGCTTCGGCCCCGAACGCTGTTGCAGCACGAGCTGCGCCCGCCGGGCCTGCTCCCCCTCCGCACCCCGAAGGACCTCCGTGACCACCCTCCACGACTTCAGCGCCACCTCCATCGGCGGCACCGACACCGACCTCTCGCAGTACAAGGGCAAGGCCGTCCTGGTGGTCAACACCGCATCCAAGTGCGGCTTCACGCCGCAGTACGAGGGCCTCGAGAAGCTCTACGAGGACTACGCCGACAAGGGCCTCGTCATCCTCGGCTTCCCGTGCGACCAGTTCGGCCACCAGGAGCCCGGCACCGAGGACGAGATCCAGGAGTTCTGCCAGCTGAACTACGGCGTCACCTTCCCGATGTTCGCCAAGATCGACGTCAACGGCGGCGACGCCCACCCGCTCTACCAGTGGCTGAAGGACCAGAAGGGCGGGGTGCTCGGCAGCAAGATCAAGTGGAACTTCACCAAGTTCCTGGTGGACCCCGAGGGCAACGTCGTCGAGCGCTACGCCTCCACCACCAAGCCCGAGAAGCTCGTCAGCGACATCGAGAAGGTGCTCCCCAGGTCCTGACCGGGCGGCCGACCGGCCGCCTCCCGACACCCCACGAGCTCGTCGTGATCGCGGTCGCCACCGGCCGCCTCCCACGGCGAACTCGTCTCGTTTTTCGGTCGGGGGTTGACGGATGCGGGCGATGTCCGTACGTTTTCCGACGTGCCTTCGGAAAACGTCGTTGCCTCGGAACCCACCGATCGCCGGGCCCGCAAGCGGGAGGCCCGACGGGACCACCTGCTCGACCTCGCCCTGGACCTGGTCGACGAGCACGGCGTGGACGGGCTGACGATGGCGGCGCTGGCCGAGGCCGGCGACTACGCCACCGCCTCGCTGTACACGTACTTCGCTTCCCGCAGCGCGCTGCTCGCGGCCCTCCAGGAGCGGGCCCTCGTGGTGCTCGGCCAGGTCGCCGACGACGGCGCTGCCCGCTGGGACCAGGCCCTCGCCGCCGATCCCGACGCCACGCCCCGGGTCGCGGCGCTCGCCCGCCTGTGCGCGTTCTCCGACCTGTTCCTCGCCGCGCCCACGCAGCATCGTCGGGAGTTCCGGCTCCAGCAGCAGCTCCTCGTCACGCCGGGTGCCGAGGACGCAGCCGACGCCAACGGCGTGCTGCCGTTCGCCCTCCACGTCCTCGGCGTGCCCCAGCGGCTCCTGTCCGACGCGGTCGAGGCCGGGGCGCTCCAGGCCGGCGGCCCGGTCGAGGACCCCATCGGCGGCACGGTCGACGCCGCGTTCGCTCGCACCCTCGCGTGGGTGGTGGCGCTGAACGGCGCCCTCCTCACCGACGGGCTCGTGACCGGCATGCCCACCACCGGCGCGCTCCTGGGCACCCAGCTCACCGACGCCCTCCTCGCCGGCTGGGGCGCGGACCCCGCCGACCTCGCCGCCGCCCGCACCCGCTCCGCCCGCTGGCAGCCTGCCGGCGCACCCGCAAGGACCGCTCGATGATCGCCACCGCCCTGTCCCTCGTCGGCGCCTTCGTCGCCGGGTTCCTGCTCTGGATCCTGTTCGAGTACCTGCTGCACCGGTTCGCCATGCACGACCTGCACGGCAAGGGGATCATGAGCCGCGAGCACCTCAACCACCACATCGCCGCGGGGTGGGAGTTCTCGTACCTCCACCTCCTCAGCTGGGCCGGGATGCTGCTCGTGGGGTTCGTGCTCTGGATGCCGCTCGGCTGGATCACGGTGAGCCTGCCGTTCGGCCTGACCGTGGCCGTCGGCTGGACCGCCGGCTACTTCTTCTACGAGTACCAGCACGCCCAGGCCCACCTGCGCGGGCCCCGCAACGGGTACGAGGCGTGGCTGCGCAAGCACCACTTCCACCACCACTTCGGCCATCCGATGGCCAACCACGGCGTGACCCTCGGGATCTGGGACCGGGTGTTCGGCACGCTCGAGGAGCCCGATCAGGTGCGGGTGCCGCGGCGCATGGCCCAGCCGTGGATGCTCGACGACGACGGCGAGCTCAAGGACGAGTACACCGCCGACTACGTCCTCGTCGGCTCCCGCGACGCCAGCGAGCGGACCCTCCAGCTCGACCGGGCTCGCGCCTTCGCCTCGATCGCACCCGAGGACTGACCCCGCCCGTGCCCGCCGCTGCTGCCTCCGGCGGCGAAGCGGCGGGAACCGCTCTACGCTGATCGATCGCTACAGGATCGACGCTGGCCGACCGATGCGTAGGTGTCGGGCCGGGAGCAGGGAAGGGGGGCCCATGGCGGACACGACGGCCCCCAACGCCCGGATCGCCGGCGCCACCGAGGAGTTCCAGCTCGCGTTCGAGCAGGCGCCGATCGGCATCGCCCTCGTGTCGCCCGACGGCCGGTTCCTGTGGGTCAACGACACCCTCACGCGCATCACCGGCTACCCGCACGAGGCGCTGCTCCAGCTCACGTTCCAGGACATCACCCACCCCGACGACCTCGGCGCCGACCTGGCGCAGGTGGAGGCGATGATCGCCGGCGAGATCACCGCCTACACGATGGAGAAGCGGTACTTCCACGCCCGCGGGCACGAGGTGCCGATCCAGCTCGACGTGTCGCTGGTGCGGACGGGCGATGGCGCACCCCGGTACTTCATCTCGCACGTCCAGGACATCACCGAGCGCCGGGCCACCATCGAGGCCCTGGCCTCCGCGCATGAGGCGCTGCGGGCCAGCCAGCAGCGCTTCGCCGCGCTGGTCGAGCGCAGCACCGACATCATCTGCATCATCGACGAGCAGGGCTGCATCGCCTACCACAGCCCCGCGGCGGAGCGGCTCCTCGGCTACGCGCCGGGCTCGTGGCTGAGCACGCCGTTCACGGCGGTCGTCCACCCGGAGGACCAGGCCGAGCTGAACGAGACCTTCCGGCGGCTCGTGCTGGAACCGAACCTGACGCCGCTGACCGAGGTGCGGGTGACCACCGCAGACGGCCGGTGGCGCCACGTGGAGATCTCGGCCACGAACCGCCTGGCCGACCCTGCGGTGCGCGGCATCGTGGCCAACGTCCGCGACGTGACCGAGCGGGCCGAGGCCGCCACCCGCCTGGCGTGGCAGGCCTTCCACGACTCGCTCACCGGCCTGCCCAACCGGGCGCTGCTCGCCGACCGCCTGGGCCACGCCGTCGACCGCGCCCGGCGCGTCGGCGACCTCACCGCGCTGCTGTTCTTGGACCTCGACCGCTTCAAGCTCGTCAACGACTCCATGGGCCACGAGGCCGGCGACCTGCTGCTCGTCGAGGTCGGGAACCGGCTGCAGCACGCCGTCCGCGCCGGGGACTCGGTGGCCCGGCTCGGCGGCGACGAGTTCGTGATCCTGGTCGAGTCCGTGAGCGAGACGTCCGAGGTGTCGGCGCTGGCCGAGCGCATCGGCGCCGTCGTGGCCGCGCCGATCCCGCTGCCCCAGGGCATGGTGACGGTCACGGCGTCGATCGGCATCGCCTACGACAGCGGCCGCGGCCCCGAGCACCTCCTGCGCGACGCCGACACCGCGCTCTACCGGGCGAAGGAGAAGGGCCGGAACCGCTTCCACGTGTTCACCGAGTCGTTGCGCACGGCGGCGCTCCGGCGGATGACCGCGGAACAGGAGCTGCGCGACGCGCTGGAGCACGGCCGGCTCGAGGTCCACTACCAGTCGATCGTCGACCTGGCCGAGGGAACGATCGCCGCGGTCGAAGCGCTGCTGCGCATTCGCACCGAGGACGGCGGCCTGGAGCTGCCCGGCGAGTACATCGAGGTCGCCGACGAGAGCGGGCTCATCGTGCCGGTCGGCGCTGCGGTGCTGGACCAGGCCTGCGCGGCGCTCGCCCGCTGGCGGGCGGCATCGGCCACGTCGCCGGGCCACGTGGCCGTGAACGTGTCGGCCCGCGAGCTGGGTGCACCGGGCTTCACCGACCGGGTCCTCGCCAGCCTGCAGGACCACGGACTGAGCGCCGCCGACCTGGTGCTGGAGTTCACCGAGGCGACGGTGATCGGCGCCGACCGGGCCACCCACCGGGCGGTCGACTGGCTGCACCAGCAGGGCGTCGGCCTGTCGATCGACGACTTCGGCACCGGGTACTCGAGCCTCGCCTACCTGAAGCGGTTCCCGATCCGGTCGGTGAAGCTCGACCGGACCTTCGTGGGCGGCCTCGGCGTCGACCCCAGCGACGCCGAGATCGTCCGGGCCGTGGTCACGCTCGGCCGCTCGCTCGGGCTGGAGGTGGTGGCGGAGGGCATCGAGACGCTCGACCAGCTCCGCAGCCTCCAGGAGCTCGGGTGCGACTTCGGCCAGGGGTTCCTGCTCGGCCACCCCGTGGCGGCCGAGGACCTGCGGGCGGGCAGCCCGGTGCTCCCCGTGTTCCCCACCCCGGGCTGAGCGACCGGGGCCGGCCGCGGCGCTCGCCGGTCAGCGGGCGGCGGGGACGTCGGGCAGGCGCGTCCGCGTCCGGGCGACGCGGCCGCTGAACCAGATGGCGATGATGCCCACCACGCCGAGCCCGCCGGCGATGAGCAGGATGTCCTGCGCCACGCTCTCCGTGTAGGTCCTGCTCGTGCAGACCAGCTCGAGGTCCTCGTTGGACGGGGCGTTGGGCGGGGTGTAACGGGTGTTGCTGAGCTCGGTTCCCTCGGGGCACACCACGGAGCCCAACGGCGACACGGCGTCGGGGAAGAACAGGCTCGCGGCGAGGATGAAGACGGCCAGGAGGATGAGGAGGCGGCCCGCCCACCGAAGGAAGATGCTCGCGCTGTGCTCCATCGGGACATCGTAGGGAAGGCCTGCGCGTTCGGACAGGGACTCCCGCCATCTTCCGTGATCTGACACGTACGTCGCGTGACCGTCACGTGGGGTGACAAGCCGGATGGCGGGTCCTACCCTGACCGGAGCGCAGAGGCGGGAAGGGGACCGACCGATGACGATGACCTCGCAGGGTGCCCGGCGGCTCCGCATGCCGGCCGCCATCGGAGCGGCGGCGGTGGCCGCCGCGCTCGTGGCGCTGCCGACGGCCCCGGCCGCCGCCGACCCCGTCGGCCACCCGCCCGTCGCGGCCGCCGACGGGTTCACCGCGGTCCGGGGGCACGAGAAGGAGGTCGCCGCGCCCGGGGTCCTGGCCAACGACACCGACGCCGACGGCGACGACCTCACCGCCTCGATCGTGACCGGCGCCTCCAACGGCACGCTCAGCCTCCGGGCCGACGGGTCGTTCACCTACACCTCGGCGCCGGGCTTCACCGGGACC
>DATMGQ010000184.1:0-4644 GCA_035555395.1 Acidimicrobiales bacterium | reverse complement strand
GCCGGTGCCGAAGTCGTCGACCGCGAGCGACACGCCGATCTCGCGGAGCTCGGCCAGGCGCTCGCGGGTCATCTCGGTGTCGTGCATGAGGGTGGTCTCGGTGATCTCCATCGTGACGGTGGAGGGGTCGAGGCCGGCGTCGTCGACGGCCTCGCGGACGTCGCGGATGATCTGCTCGTGCATGAGCTGGCGGACCGAGAGGTTGATGCTCATCGACATCGTGGAGCTGGCGGGGAGGCGCAGCTGCCAGGCCCGCAGCTGCTGGCAGGCCTCGCGCATGACCCAGCGGCCGAGCGGGACGATGAGCCCGGTGTCCTCGGCGAGCGGGATGAAGGCGTCGGGGTAGAGGAGGCCGCGGGTGGGGTGCTCCCAGCGCACGAGCGCCTCGACGCCGGTGATGCGGCCGGTCTGGAGCGACACGATGGGCTGGTAGTGGCAGCGGAGCTGGCCGTCGTCGATGGCGCGGACGAGGTCGGCCTTCAGCTCGAGGCGCTCGAACACGCTGGTGTGCATGTGGTCCTCGAACACGGCGTAGCGGTTCTTGCCGCGGTCCTTGGCGAGGTACATGGCGACGTCGGCGCTGCGGAGCAGGACCTCCGCGTCGACGCTCTCGTCGTCGGCGAAGGCGATGCCGATGCTGGCGGTGACCCGGATGTCGCGGCCCTGGATGCGGTACGGCTGGGCGACGAGGGCGAGGACCCGTTCGGCGAGGGCGACGACGCCGGCCTGGTCGGGCGAGTCGACCACGAGGATGGCGAACTCGTCGCCACCGAGGCGGGCGGCGAGGTCCTCGGACGACAGCGACGTGATCAGCCGGGTCGACACCTCCTGGAGGAGCTGGTCGCCGACGGCGTGGCCGAGGGAGTCGTTGACGGTCTTGAAGTCGTCGAGGTCGATGAACAGGGCGCCGACGGTCTCGAGCGAGTTGGTGGTGCGCAGCGACGCGGCCGTCTGCTGGGTGAACATCGTGCGGTTGGCGAGGCCGGTGAGCGTGTCGTGGAGGGCCTGGAACCGGAGGTCGGCCTCGAGCGCCTTGCGGACCGTGATGTCGCGGGCGTTGAGCACGACGCCGCCGACGGCGGGCTCGTCGCGCATGTCGGTGACCGTGATGTCGACGGTGCGGAGCTCGCCGGAGCGGTGGCGGAGCTGGGTCTCGATGCGCCGGGTGACCAGGTCGCCCGACGGCAGCCGCTTCTGCGACAGCTCCGGGTAGGTGGTCTGGAAGGTGGCGACGTCTTCGGGGGCGACGAGGGCGATGGCGGGGGTGCCGTCGAGCTCCTCGGGGGTGTAGCCGAGCATCTCGGCGACGGCCGGGCTGATGTAGGCGAAGCAGCCGTTGTCGCCCACGACGGCGACGACGTCGCTGGAGCTCTGGACGAGCGCACGGAACCGGGCCTCGCTCTCGGCGAGCTGCTTCTCCGTGGCCTTGCGGTCGCTGATGCCGCGGGCGGTGACGACGAGGCCCTGGATCTCGGGGTCGTGCTCGAGGTCGCGGGTGCGGATCTCGAACCAGCGGTGGCTGCCGTCGATGTGGCGGATGCGGACCTCGACGCTGTCGGTCTCGTCGTGGTGCTGGGCGGAGGTGCCGTCGAGGACCCGGGCGAGGACCGGCCAGTCGTCGGGGTGCACCCAGCGGGCCGGGTGGCTGGCGAGCAGCGCCTTCTCGTTGAGACCCAGGAGCCGGTGGGCGGCGGGGCTGGCGAAGGTGATCTGCCGGGCCGAGTCGACGACGAGCACGATGTCCGACGAGTTCTCGACGAGGGCCCGGAAGCGGCGCTCGCTGCGGCGGCGCAGGAGGTTCTCGGTGAGAACCGCGCTCTCCAGGGCGAGCGACACGGTGGAGGCCAGGGTCTCCACGCTCTGGCGGAGGGTGGGGTCGGCCGCGCGGCGGGAGCTGATGATCAGGGCGCCGCTGAGCTCGTGCTGGGCGCTGAGGGGGGCGACGAGCACGCTGGCGGTGGCACCGCCGGTGATGGATGCGGCGAGGTCGATGGGGGCGGCGTGGTCGACCGAGGTGATGGTGAGCCCGGCCAGGCCGTCGACGAGCGGCTGGGGCACGTGGTCCATCGAGATCGACGTGCCGACGGCGGACTCGGCGTCCTGGCCGATGGCGTCGAGGACCCGCAGGGAGTTGCCGGCCACCTGGGCGATCGAGACCCGCAGGCCCGGGGTGTCGCCGGCGAGGCGGACGACGGCGCGCAGGGTGGCGCGGTGCATGGCGTGACGGCTGGAGGCGGCGGCGAGGTCGGCGTTGGCCTCGCGCTGGATGGCCTGCAGCTCGACGGCCTGCTCCTGGGCCCGCACCAGGAGGCGGAAGCGGGCGAGGACGACGAGCGCCATCAGCGCCGAGCCGGCGGCGAGGACCGAGAGCTCGACCGACTTGTCGAAGGCGTCGACCCACACGAGGATCACGGGCGTCACGAGCAGGCCGCCGGCGAGCAGCACGATGCGCTTGCGGGTCAGCAGCAGGACCCGTTCGGATGGCGGCTCGAACAGGCGGGGCATGCCCGGGTGGAGCGCGGCTGCTCCGTAGAACGTGTAGATGAACGGCCCGGCGAGCAGCGAGGCGCCGGAGCGCTGGCCGTCGACCGAGGCGAGGGTGGCGGCGATGTCGCAGATGAAGAGGAGCCCGACCGCGCCGGCGAGCAGGTAGTACGGGAACGACCGGACGCCGGGGCCGACGGCGAGGCGCACGGTGACGGCCAGCAGGATCGTGGTGAGGATCGAGAACCCGGCGTTGACCAGGCGGTCGGCGATCGGCTGGCTGTCGTTCACCATGTAGGGCCACAGCACGAGGGCCCAGACTGCCGTGGCCGAGCCGATGGCGACGATGAGCCCGTCGAGGTGGGCGGCCATGTTCTTGCCGAACGACCGGATCGTGCCCATCTGGTAGGTGCCGAGGATGAGGCACACGTAGGCGAGGGCGATCCAGATGTCGGCGGGGGAGGGGTACGTCTTCAGGTCCGGGGCGACGGCCCCGAGCGCGACTCGGCTGATGCCGGCGAGGATGAACCCGGTGCCCGCCAGGCCGAAGTAGGTCCAGGTGGTGCGGGCCTCCTCGCTGACGGCGCGGCGGGAGGTGGTGAGGCCGACGGCGGTGGCCGCGATCCCGAGCGGGAGCGCGACGATGCCCTGGGCGTCCTGGCCGAGCAGCGCTGCAGCAGAGCCGAGCGCGACGCCGACACCGAGGAAGACGATCCAGATTCTTTGGCGCATGTACCCCTACTCGTCGGCCGGAGTCGGCCGTCCTACAGCCTGTCCGATGGGAACGTGCGTGTCGTGTCTTGTCCGCGCCTGATCAGGTCGTTCGACGAAGATATTTCCGTTTCGCTCACGAGCAGCTACGGTGGCGCCACGCAGGGTGACTGAGGGGACGTCCTGATGGGGCAGCTGACGGGATCTTCACCGGACACGGAGGGCGCCCACTTCCCCGACCGCCCACGCACCAAGCTGCGCCAGCGGCTGGAGATCTCCTGGGTCATCAGCATCGTGGTGTTCACCTTGGCGCGCTTCTTCGTCGCCCGCGAGACCCTCGAGAAGTACGGCCTCAACATCTGGGTGTTCGGGTTCATCGACCTGATCACCGCCATCCCGTACGCGATCGGCACGGCGCGCGTCGTCGGCGCGCTCGTCGACCGGGACCTGTCGGGCGCCAGCAAGTGGGCGGGCATCGCGGCCATCAGCTTCTTCGCGCCCTACGGGTACATCCTCTGGGCGGGCTCCGAGCAGGACGCCGCCTTCCCCACCACCGTGTACGTGGTGCTGGGCGTGCTCATCGCCATCTTCGGCGCCAACGCCGTGTGGGGCATCGTCCGCAAGGTGCGCACCGCCCGCGCCGAGGCGCACGCCCCCGCCGTCTGAGGCTGGTCCTCCCGAGGCTGGTTGCCGCGTGCGGGCCCGAGCCCGCACGGGTCAGCGCTCGGAGCTGGCCTGCTCCCGCTCGGCCAGCACGTCGATGCCGGCGAGGTTGTTGAGGCCGAAGCGCCGGACCTCGTCGGGCGTCAGCGCCTCCATGTTCCACCGGTAGAAGTCCGGGTTGTGGTGCGCGATCTGCGACATCGCCGACTGGCTCGTCGACATCACGACGGGGACGACGTCGCCGCCCATGTGGAAGTGGGGCTCGCCGAGCTGCGAGAACGGCATGCAGTACAGGTCGCACAGCACGTCGAAGATCCACGTGTCGATGAGGGCGACGATGCCGCGGGCGCCGAGGCGCAGGGCGTCGGCCCAGCCGGCCCGGAAGAGGTGGTCGAGGACGCCGCTGCCGCCGAAGTCCTGGCGCACCACCAGCGAGGAGAGCTCGCAGAGCGGGTTCGGGTCGTCGAAGTTGGTGCGCTCGAACTGGCCGACCGGCAGGTCCTGGTACGGGCCGAAGATGGTGCGGACGGTGCCCACGAAGGTGCCGTCCTCCTCGACCACGGCGTGGAAGCGCGAGTGGTCGTGCCAGCGGGCCAGCTCCTCGACGCGCTTGCGGCTCGAGTGGTCGGCGTAGCCGAGGCTCACGTAGCGCTCGTAGACGAAGGCCTCGGCCTCCATCCAGGCGTCGCCGCCGGTGATGGTGACGAGCTGGTGGCCGTCGCGCAGGTCGTTGGGCCGACCGCTCACGACGCGTGCCGCCGCCGCCTTGGCCGCCTTGGCGGCCTC
>DATMGQ010000183.1:0-8753 GCA_035555395.1 Acidimicrobiales bacterium | reverse complement strand
GGAAGCCGAGCACCGACGAGACGATGCCGATGATGGCCGCCTCGGTGAGCACCGATCCCAGCACCTGCCCACGGCTGGCGCCGATGGTCCGGAGGAGGGCCAGCTCCCGGGTGCGCTGCGCCACCAGGATGTTGAAGGTGTTGGAGATGATGAACCAGCCCACGAACAGGGCGATGCCGGCGAAGATCAGCAGCATCGTGGAGAAGAAGCTGAAGCCCTCCTTCACGTCGCTGGCGTTCTCCTTGGACGCCTGCTCACCGGTGACGATGTCGATCTTGGGGGCGAGGTCCGCGGCGCGGAGCGACTCGACGAGCTGATCGGGCGTGACGCCCTCGGCGCCCTTGACCGAGACGGTGTTGAGCTTGCCGGGCTCGCCGGCCAGCTCCTGGGCCTGCGAGAGGGTGGTGGCCACGAAGATCGAGCCGCCCGCGGAGTCGGCGTCGCCGAAGCGCGAGGTGCCGACCAGCTCCAGCTGCACCGTGCCCTTGGGGCCGACGAGGGAGATCTCATCGCCGATGGTGAACTTGCCGTTCTCGACGCCGGCGCGGTCGATGACGACCTCGCCGTCCTTCTCGGGGGCCCGGCCCTCGTCGATCTGGTACGAGGACAGCGACTCGTCGGTGTCCCAGGACCCGACGATGGTGGGCGGGCCGACGCCGCCCATGGGGTCGCCGTCGCTGTCGAGGAGCGTGAGGTTCAGCGTCTGCATGGAGCCGACGGCCGCGGACACGCCGTCGACGCCCTCGACCTCCTTGACGATGGACTCATCGAGCAGGCCGCGCTGGGCGCCGCCGAAGTCGGACTCGAAGAGGACATCGCCCCGGACGACGGCATCGACGTTCTTGCCGAGGTCGCCGAAGAGGTCGTCGAACACGTGGTTGACGGTGGCGGACAGCACCAGGGTGCCGGCCATGAAGGCGACGCCGAGGATGACCGCCACGCACGTGGAGATCAGGCGCCGCTTGTGGGACCAGAGGGATCGGAGGGTGTGACGGAACATGCGGTCAGTCCCCGAAGGTCTTCATGAAGTCGACGACGGCGTCGGTGGTGGGTTGGAGGATCTCGTGGACGATGTTGCCGTCGGCGAGGATCAGCACCCGGTCCGCGTAGGACGCCGCCACCGGGTCGTGGGTGACCATCACGATGGTCTGCCCGAACTCCCGCACGGCCTGCTGCATGAACGAGAGGATCTCGGCGCTGGACCGGGAGTCCAGGTTGCCCGTGGGCTCGTCGGCGAAGATGATCGCCGGCTTGCTGGCGAGGGCCCGGGCGACGGCGA
This sequence comes from Acidimicrobiales bacterium, assembly GCA_035555395.1. Lineage (GTDB taxonomy): Bacteria > Actinomycetota > Acidimicrobiia > Acidimicrobiales > Iamiaceae > Aquihabitans. Next base: position 7,474 of record DATMGQ010000183.1, on the reverse strand, counting down.
CGCGCTGCTGCTGGCCGCCGGAGAGCTCGCTGGGACGGTGCGAGAGCCGGTCCTGGAGCCCGACGGTGGCCACGATCTGGCTCAGCCACGCCTGGTCCGGGCTCTGCCCGGCGAGCGACATCGGCAGGACGATGTTCTCCTCGGCCGACAGGGTGGGGATGAGGTTGAAGGCCTGGAACACGAAGCCGATCCGGTCGCGCCGGATCTTCGTGAGGTCCTTCTCCTTGAGCTCGGTGAGGTTGGTGCCCTCGATCCAGACGCTGCCGCTGGTGAGCTCATCGAGCCCGGCGAGGCAGTGCATCAGGGTGCTCTTGCCCGAGCCCGAGGGACCCATGATCGCCGTGAACTGGCCGGCCTGGAAGTCGACCGTGACGCCGGCGAGGGCGTTGACCACGGTGTCTCCCTCCCCGTACACCTTCCGGGCATCGACCGCTCGGGCGGCGGCGTTCGCCGGGGCGGCGGGAGGGGGCGGCATCTCGGACGTGGTGGTGCTCATCGTTCGCTTCCTGGCCAGAGGGACGTCGGGTCTCCGACGCTCGGTCAAGGCGAGACTCATCGCAGAGGGCCCGCCAACGGTCCAGCCAAGGTACCCCTAGGGGGTGACACCCTCGCTGGAATTGAGGTGAACGTCCGGAGACGGCGGTCCCGCCGCCTCCGGACGTCGGGGTCAGTCCTCCTCGGAGGCGAGGACCTCGTAGAGGCGCCGGCGGGTGTCGGTGAGGATCTCCACCGCCTTGGCCTGCTGGGCCGGGGTGCCGGCCCGGAAGACCTGCTGGACGGCCTGCATGGTCGTGCCGAGCACGTCCTTCAGCTCGAACATCGCCGGGTTGGCGCCGGTGACCACCTGCTCCCAGGGAGCGGGCCCCTGGCGCTCGGCGGCGGCTTCGGTGCCTGCGTCGGTGAGGGTGTAGCGGCGCTTGCCGTCGCTCTCGACGGCGGTCACGAGACCCTCGTCCTCGAGCATGGTGAGCGTGGGGTACACGGAGCCGGGGCTCGGCTTCCACGCACCGCTGGTGCGCTCGTCGAGCTCCTGGATCATCTCGTAGCCGTGCATCGGCTTCTCGGTCAGCAGGGCGAGGATGGCGGCGCGGACGTCGCCTCGACGGGCTCGGCCGCCGCCACGGCCGCCGCCCCAGCCCCCGCGGGGACCACGGTCCCAGGGGCCGCCACGGCCTCGGCCGCGGAAGGGAGGGCCGCCGAAGCGGGTGGAGTCGTCGGTATCGGGTCGGGCCGCTCGGCGGCCTCGGCTGTCGTTCTCGAACATGGGGGGGTTCCTTCTTCGTTCTCGATCTCGTGCGAGCGGGGCGGGCGGAGGGGCCGATCGGCCGGAGGACCCGGAGCGCTCGTCGAGGTGGTTCGATCGTGATGATCTATCACGATGCGATCACGATATATCGGAACCGTGTCGTTGACAACCCCCACCCCCGAACTTCGTATGCCAGGGCTCCCCGCCGGGAGCGCTCGCATACGAAGTTCGAGGGTGAGGGTGGGCGAGAACGCCTTCGGGGTGGTGGCGGGCCAGGCAGTAGCGTTCGCTCCGGTCTGATTCGCCGTCGTAGAGGAGCAGGGCCGTGCCAGCGACCGTCGTGGTCGGTACGCAGTGGGGTGACGAGGGGAAGGGGAAGTTCACCGACCTCGTCGCCAAGGAGATGCAGCTCGTGGTCCGCTACCAGGGCGGCCACAACGCCGGCCACACCCTGGTGGTCGACGGCGAGAGCTTCGCCCTCCAGCTCTGCCCGTCCGGCATCCTCTACGACCACATCACGCCCGTCATCGGCAACGGCGTGGTCGTCGACCCCCGCGTGCTCATCGCCGAGATGGACATGCTCCAGTCCCGCGGCATCAGCCCGGACAACCTCAAGGTCTCGGGCAACGCCCACCTGATCCTCCCGTACCACCAGGAGATCGACCGCCTCACCGAGCGCCGCCTCGGCAGCCGCAAGCTCGGCACCACCAAGCGCGGCATCGGCCCGGCCTACGCCGACAAGTCGTCCCGCGTCGGCCTCCGGGTCCAGGACCTGCTCGACCCGAAGATCTTCCGGGCCAAGCTGGAGCAGCTGGCCAAGGAGAAGAACGCCATCCTGGCGAAGGTCTTCAACCAGCTGCCGCTGGACCCCGACGAGATCGCCGACGAGTACCTCGACGTGTGCCGCCCGCGGATCGAGCCGCACATCGCCGACACCGTGTCGTTCGTGCACGAGGCGCTCGAGCGCGACGAGCACGTCCTCTTCGAGGGCGCCCAGGCCACGTTCCTCGACCTCGACCACGGCACCTATCCGTTCGTGACCTCGTCGAACCCCGTGGCCGGCGGCGTGTGCACCGGCGCCGGGGTCGGGCCCCGCTACATCGACCGGGTGATCGGCGTGGCCAAGGCCTACGTCACCCGCGTCGGCACCGGGCCGTTCCCCACCGAGCTCGCCATCTCCGGCGAGGCCGTGGGCGGCAAGGACCGGGCGCTCGCCGACGAGGAGGAGATCGCCCTCGGCGACCACTTCGTGAACGTGGGCCGGGAGTACGGCACCAACTCGGGCCGCCGCCGCCGTCCAGGATGGTTCGACGCCGTGATGCTGCGCCAGGCCGTGCGCCTCAACTCGCTGTCCGAGCTGGCCATCACGAAGCTCGACATCCTCGACACCCTCGACACGGTCAAGGTCTGCGTGGCCTACGACGTCCGCGGCGAGCGGGTCACCCACCTCCCGTACCACCAGAGCGACCTCCACGCGGCCACGCCGATCTACGAGGAGCTCCCCGGGTGGAAGACGGACCTCTCGGAGATCACCGAGACCCACGAGCTCCCCGCCGCGGCCGAGGCGTACCTCGCGTTCCTCGAGGAGCAGGTCGGCGTCCCGGTCACCCTCGTGGGTGTCGGCCCCGGCCGAGAGCAGTTCGTCCACCGCAACGCCTGAGCACCGGCCGGCCGTGGTCGGTGGGCGGGTGTGACATCGTGAGCGGGTCCAGCCAGGGAGCGGAGGGTTCATGAAGGTCGTCGTCGTGGGATCCGGAGGGCGCGAGCACGCCCTCGCCGCCGTGCTCGGGCGCACCGCCGAGGTGGTGGTCACTCCCGGCAACCCGCTGATCCCCGGATCGGTCTCGACGCCGGTGGAGGAGCTGGTCGCCGACGGCTCGGTCGACCTGGTGGTGGTCGGTCCCGAGCAGCCGCTGGTGGCCGGACTCGCCGACCGCCTGCGAGCCGACGGCGTCCGCGTCTTCGGCCCCGGGGCCGACGGCGCCAAGATCGAGGGCTCGAAGGCGTACATGAAGATGATCGCCGAGGAGGCCGGCATCGCCACCGCCCGGTGGGAGTCGTTCACCGACGTCGACGACGCGGTCGACCACCTCAACGCGATGGACGGCCCCTACGTGGTGAAGACCGACGGGCTCGCGGCCGGCAAGGGCGTGCTCGTGACCGATTCGCTGGCCGACGCGGTGAGCGACGTCCGGGCCAAGATCGGCGGGTCCACGTTCGGCGAGTCCGGGCGGCGGGTGGTCATCGAGGAGGCCCTCGTGGGTCCCGAGGTGTCCGTGTTCGCGGTGTGCGACGGCTCGCGCACGGTGTGCCTCCCCGCAGCCCAGGACTTCAAGCGCGTCGGCGACGGCGATGCGGGTCCCAACACCGGTGGCATGGGTGCCTGGTCGCCGCTCCCGTTCATCCCCGAGGGGTTCGAGGAGCAGGTCGCCCGGGACTTCATCGCGCCGACGCTCGCCGAGCTCCAGCAGCGCGGGATCGACTACCGCGGGGTGCTCTACGCCGGGTTCATCCTCACCGACGAGGGGCCGAAGCTGCTCGAGTACAACGTCCGCTTCGGCGACCCGGACTCGCAGGTCGTGCTGCTCCGGATGACCTCCGACCTGACCGCCCTGTTGGCGGCCGCCGCCGACGGCGACCTCACCCAGGGCCCCGAGCCGACGTTCTCCGACGACGCCGCGGTCCTCGTGGTGGCGGCCAGCGAGGGCTACCCGGTCGCGCCTCGCACCGGCGACGCCATCAGCGGCATCGACCAGGCCGCCGGGGTCGAGGGCGTCACGGTGCTGGGTGCCGGCGTCGGCCAGCGCGACGGCCAGGTGGTCACCACCGGCGGCCGCGTCCTGAACGTCGTCGGCACCGGACCCACGATCGAGGACGCCCGGACCCGCGCCTACGAGGCGCTCGGCCACATCGCCTGGCCCGGCGAGCACCACCGCTCCGACATCGCCGCTCCCGCTCCCGGGCACTGAGCCGCCTCCACCCGGTTCGTCCGGGTGGGGCAGACTCACCCCATGGCGGGGATGCGGGGCTGGGCAGCGGTGGGTCTGGCCGCGGCCTGCGCGGCGTTCGGGGTGCCGAGCGCGCCGGTCGGGGCCGACCCGGAGCCGGGCCAGGTGGTGATCAACGAGATCCACTACCACCCGGTCACGGACAACCAGGAGTTCCTGGAGCTGCACAACCCCGGTGAGGAGCCGGTCGATCTGAGCGGGGCCTGCTTCACCGCCGGGATCGGCGGCTGCTTCCCGGCCGGGACCACCCTCGACGCCGGTGGGTTCGTGGTCGCCGCCCAATCCCTGGCGTCCTACGCCGCCGCCTTCCCCACGGCGCCGGTGCCGGCGCTGCAGTACACCGGCTCGCTGTCGAACAGCGGCGAGACGGTGACCGTCTCGTCGGCCGAGCCGGCGACCCTCGACACGGTCACCTACGCCGATTCGGCGCCCTGGCCGATGACGCCCGACGGCGACGGGCCGTCGCTCGAGCTGGCCGACCCGCTCGGCCCGAACACGGCGGCCGATGCGTGGCGTGCCGCGGACCCGGCCCCGACGCCGGGCGTCGTGAACAGCCAGTACGGCAAGGGCCCCGGTCCGGTGATCGGCTCGGTCGGGCCGGGTGCCGTCGCCGCGGACCAGCCGATCCCGTTCCAGGTCGTGGCCGAGCACGCCACGTCGGCGGCGCTCGAGGTGACCGTCGGGTTCGGCGCCGCTTCCACGGTCGACCTCTTCGACGACGGCGCCCACGGCGACGGCGCGGCCGACGACGGCACGTTCGGCGGTTCCGTGCCGGGCGTCCCCGCCGGCACGCTCGTCCGCTACCGGGCGGTCGCGACCAACGCGGCGGGCACCGCCATGCTGCCCGCAGCCGGGTCGACCCGGCCGCGCTCCGGGCTGGTGGTGGCCCGGCCGCCGGTCTCGTCTGCCATCCCGGTCGTCGACTGGTACGTGAAGCCGGCCGACTACGCGCGGCTGCTGGCCGCGCCGCGGGAGAACACCTACGTGCCGGCGGTGATCGCGGTCGACGGCGAGGTGTGGGACGGCGCCGAGGTGCGCATCAGCGGGCACGGGCGCAACCCGGCGAAGTACTCGTACAAGGTGAAGATGCCGAAGGGCAGTCCGCTCACCGCGTCGTTCCTCGCCCACCCGGTCGACGAGTTCGTGTTCGACGGCGACCTCGGCGATCCGACGGGGGTGCTCAACCCGCTCACCGCCTCGGTGTACGCCGACACCAACCCGCTGATCGCCCAGACCGCCAAGGTCCACGTCGAGCAGAACGGCACCGCCTTCGGCCTGTTCACCTTCACCGAGGAGTACGACAAGCTCTGGCGCCAGCGCAACGGACTGGACGGCCCGGGCGACCAGGAGCTCGAGCCCGAGGACTTCGTCGGCGTCTTCGCCGACGACGGCAGCGCGGCCGCGGTGGCCGCCCGGTACGAGAAGGTGGCGCCCGACGACGGCGACTTCACCCGGGTCTACGAGCTCATCCAGGTGATCGACTCCGCCCCGACGCCGGAGCGGATGGCCCGGCTCCGCGACCTGTTCGACGTGCCGGCGCTCATCGAGGCCCTCGCCGTCGGCGCCATCGTCGACAACTGGGACGTGACCGTCCACAACTACGTGCTGGTCCGCGAGGGCACCACCGGCCGCTGGGCCATCGTGCCCCGGGACTACGACGCCGCCCTCAAGGGCATCGAGGGCCTCTTCCCGTTCGGGCCGGACAACCTGGTCAGCGCCTTGCGGTCCGATCCCGAGCTGGAGGCCATGTACCTCCGCCGGGTGCGGACGCTCGCCGACCGGTACCTCGGTGGGGGCGAACTGGCGCAGCGCCTCGCCGCCCTGGCACCGTCCGTGACCGCCGAGCTGAACCAGGACCTGGTCCGCTGGCCTCGCACGCTGGACACCCAGGCCCAGGGCGTCGCGGCTCGCAAGGCGGTCATCGCCGCCCGCAAGACCGAGATCCTCACCACCCGGCGGACCGCCGACGACGTGCCCGCGGCGCCCACCCCGGGTGCGCCCATCGCCATCGCCTCGGCCCGGTTCGCCGGCGACGGCGGTGCCGCCCGCGATGCCGTCCGGCTGCGCAACCCGTCCGCCACCGAAGCCGTCGACCTCAGCGCCTGGCGCCTGCAGGGCGCCGGCACCGCCACCCTGCCACCCGGCACCGTCATCCCCGCGGGCGGTGAGCTGGTGGTCCCCACCGACGTCCTCGCCTCGGCCGGCGATCGCCTCCCGGGGACGTTCGTGGCCGGCGCCCTGGAGGGCGGGCTCGACGATGCCGGCGGCCTGCTCGAGCTGGTCGACGCCGCTGGGGCGATCCGGGGGTCCGCCGTCCTGGCCGACCTGGTGCCCGCGCCGCCGGCCGTCCCGACGGGCCTCGCCGTCGAAGCGTCGGCGGACCAGGTCGAGACCATCGCCGCCAAGGGGGCGGGGGTGCGCCTGACCGTGGCGGTGACCAACCACGGCCCGACGACGGTGGCCGCGGTCACGCTCGCCGGACCCGGCACGACGTGCGGGCGCACCCTCGGCCCGATGGCCGTCGGCGCCTCGGTCGTCGTCCGCTGCACCACCGCGGCCGGCCCGCACCTCGACCGCACGTACCGGTTCCGGGCCACCACCGGGTCCAGGACCGTGGCGTCGAACCGGGTCGAGGTCCGTACCCTCCGGCACCAGACCAACTACTGGTCGACCACGCTGTCGAGCGCGCCCCAGATCGGGACCGTCTCGCTCGGCGACGGCAACACGATCCACAGCCCGATCAGGCTCACCCCCACGGCGTCCGCCGGTCCGGACACGCCGCCGGTCCGCTGGCTGGTCGCCTCGGCGTTCGAGCCCGGGCGGGGCGTCCCCACCCAGGGCGCCGTGGTGCCGCCCGCAGCGACGACGACGGTCGGCTTCACCGAAGGCGTCCCGATCCGCCTCGCGTTCGCCGCTCGCAACGGTGCCGGGACCGGGGCGCGGACGCCGCTGACGCCGTTCCTCACCCCGCGCTCGAGCGTGAGCTGGCCGTACGCCTCGCCGTCCGAGCAGGTGACCGGGATCGTGCAGCTCCTCGACGGTCGGGTGCCCACCGCGGCCGAGCTCGACGCCTACGTGGCCCGCCTCGCCGCGGGCGAGTCGCCCGCCGACGTGATCGAGGACCGGCTCGAACAGGGCCGCTGGCCCAAGCAGGTGGCGCCCATGCTCCGCCTCTACGCCGCCTACTTCGGTCGGCCCCCGGACGCATCGGGCCTCCGGT
>DATMGQ010000182.1:0-12754 GCA_035555395.1 Acidimicrobiales bacterium | reverse complement strand
ACGCCCTCGCCCTCGCGGATGAGGCCGAGGAGGATGTGCTCGGTGCCGATGTAGTTGTGGCCGAGCTGCAGGGCCTCCCGCAGGGAGAGCTCCAGCACCTTCTTGGCGCGCGGCGTGAAGGGGATGTGCCCGGACGGCGACGAGCCGCCCTGGCCGATGATCTCCTCGACCTGGCTCCGCACGGCCTCCAACGAGATGCCGAGGGACTCCAGGGCCTTGGCGGCCACGCCCTCTCCCTCGTGGATCAGCCCGAGCAGGATGTGCTCCGTGCCGATGTAGTTGTGGTTGAGGAGGCGGGCCTCCTCCTGGGCCAGGACCACCACACGACGGGCCCGGTCGGTAAATCGCTCGAACAAGTTCCTGCCTCCCAATCAGCGGGATTCGTGGGGCGAGTGTACCGCCCTGCCCCAACAACCCCGTCGGCAAGATCGGCCGGGATCTGAACGGCGGCGGGGCCATCGGGCTTCTGCCGGACGACGGCGGCCCCATAGCCTGCGGAGATGGCCGAGAACCCCCTGCTGGCGCTGCCCTACGCCGAGTCCAACCGCGACCGGGTGGAGGACGAGCTGCGCCTGGCGGTCACCGCGCCCACGGAGGCCATGACCGACATGGCGGGGCACCTGCTCGGCGCCGGCGGCAAGCGGGTCCGCCCCCTGTTCGCCATCGCCGCGGGCGCCTGCCGACCCGGCGGATCCGACGGTCCCGCCCCCGTCGACGTCGTGCGCGGCGGCGTGTCGGTCGAGCTGGTCCACCTGGGCTCGCTGCTCCACGACGACGTCATCGACGAGGCCGTGACCCGCCGCGGCATCGAGAGCGTGAACGCCCGCTGGGGCAACCTCCGGGCCATCCTCGCCGGCGACTTCCTGCTGGCGAAGGCCTCGGAGATCGCCGCCTCGCTCGGCACCGAGGTCGCCGGCCTGCTGGCGGCCACCATCGGCGAGCTGTGCACCGGCGAGGTCATCGAGCTCGACGACGCCTACGACGTCGAGCGCACCGAGGCCGCCTACTACCAGGCCATCGAGGGCAAGACGGCGTCGCTGCTGTCCACCGCCTGCCGCATCGGCGGGATCGTGGCCGAGCTGCCCCGTGCCGACATCGACCGGCTCACCGAGTTCGGCCGGGTGTACGGCATGGCCTTCCAGATCGTCGACGACGTGCTCGACGTCATCGCCACCGACGAGCAGCTCGGCAAGCCCGCCGCCCACGACCTGGTCGAGGGCGCCTACAACCTGCCCACGCTCCGGGCCCTCGCCGGCCCGCAGGGCGACGAGCTGCGCACCCTCCTCGGCGCCCCCATCGAGGGCGAGGTCTGGACCCGGGCGCGGGACCTGGTCCGCCAGGGCGACGCGGTCGACAGCGCCGTCGACACCGCCCGCGAGTACGTCACCCAGGCCTGCGACCTGCTCGCCCCGTTCGAGGAGCACCCGTCCGCCGTCGGCCTCCAGGGCGCCAGCCGTCACCTGATCGACAGCCTCGAAGCCGTCCGCGCGACCGCCTGACGCGCCCGCAGGCTGGACACGGGTGAGAGGATCTCACCCGTGGGGAAGCTGCGGGTGCTGGGGCTGGGGCTGTTCGCGTACGGGGCGATCATGCTCCTGCTCCTCTGGTCGCCCTGGCGCGACTGGGCGCTCGAGCACTCCATCGCCGAGGTCGTCAGCACCACGGACCGGCGGGTTGGCAACCGGGTGGACACCGTCGACGAGCCGATGGCCATCGCCGGCTCGGCGGTCCTCATGTTCGCCGGCGCCTGGATGGGGCTGCTCGTCCCGTACGTCATGAACCGCGACGCCCGGAAGCAGATGATCGCCGCCGGCTTCGACCCCGACGCCCCCGACCCCACCCCCGACCCCACCGAGCCGCCGACCTGACCCTCCCCGACCCCTCCTCCACCCTCCCCGACCCCTCCTCGACCCTCCCCGACCCTCCCTCGAACTTCGTATGCCAGAGCGCCCGTTCCGGCGTCGAGGCATACGAAGTTCGTCCCGGCGGTCGCCCTCGACTCGAACTTCGTAGGGCAGAGCGCCCGATTCGGCGTCCTCGCATACGAAGTTCGGCCCCGGTGGGGTGGGGTGGCAGGTGACGGGCTGGCGGTCGGGTCAGGGGCGCGGGGCGATCTGGACGCCGTCGGTGGGGGTGGTGTGGAGGACGGCGGCGGTGCGGTCGTAGCTGGCGACGAGCTCGTTGCGGAGGCCGGGCGCGAGGTTCGGGTCCTGGAGGGTCTGGGGGATCGGCAGCACCCGGAACGTGCCGGGCTCGATCCACGTCGGGACGGCCAGGATCTGGCTGATCCGGTAGCGGCCGCCGTCGCCCTTCGCCGCCACCAGGACCGCGGTGAGGCCGTCGCTCTTGGGGACCTGGGGCTGGTTGGTGAGGTGGTTGCCGAGGCCCCAGACGACGTAGGTGCCCTCGACCCGCTCGATCGGCTGCACGACGTGGGCGTGGTGGCCGACGATCACGTCGATGTCGGGCCACGGCAGCAGGTCGGCGGCCACCTGGCGCTGGTAGCCGTCGGGCTCGTGCTGGTACTCGGTGCCCCAGTGCAGGCTCACCACGACGAGCTGCGCGCCCGCCTTGCGGGCACCGGTGGCGTCGGCGTGGATGCGGTCGACGTCGATCTGGTCGGCCGCGAACGGCGCGTCGGCCGGGAGCCGGTACCCGTTGAAGCCGTAGGCGTAGCTGAGGTGCGCGACCTTGGCGCCGCCGACGTCGTACATCGTGACCGCCTCGCCCTCTTCGGCGGTGCGGGCGGTGCCGGCGTGGCGCAGGCCGTCGAGGTCGAAGCGGCCGAGCGTGACGTCGATCCCGGCGCGGCCCTGGTCGAGGCTGTGGTTCGACGCGGTGGAGCAGCCGTCGTAGCCCGTGACCTTCACCGCGTCGATGAGCTCCACCGGGCCGCCGAAGGTCGGGTAGCCGGAGAGCTGGTCCTGGTTCGCGGCCGCCGGCACCTCGAGGTGGCAGATCGCCAGGTCGGCGCCCTCGATGAGCGGGCGGGTCGGGGCGAGCATGGGCTTGAAGTCGTACCGGTCGCCGTGCTGTTGGCCGTACTGGCGGGCGACGGCCACGAGCGGCAGGTGCGGGAGCAGGTCGCCCGTGAACGCGAGGGTCATCGAGTCGGGCCCGGGCGGGGGCGGGACGCTGGTGGTGGTGGTGGTGGGCGCCGTGGTGGAGGTCGTGGTGGTGCTGGTCGACGTCGACGAGGTGGCCGACGGGCCGCTCGTGGTGGTCCGGTCTTCCCGGGGCGGGTGGGAGCTGCCCGCGCAGCCGGCCAGCGCACCGAGCACGATCGCCGCAGCGACGGCGCTCGCGCCTCGCATCGTCCGACCCCTCACGGTTCGAACGCTACGGCACCCCTTCCGGAGGCGACCGGACCCCTACGCTTCGGCCATGGCGGCGACCGCTCCGACCGACCGGCGGGTCGTCACCGACCTCGAGTGGGGCGTGGCGCGCGGCATCGCCGGCTTCCGGTGGCTGGCGCTCGGGTGGGCCGCCATCGTCATGTACCTCACGCGTGCCCAGATCGACGGGCCGGGGCTCGGCATCGCGCTCCTGGGCGCGGGGCTGCTGGTGACGACGACGGCCACGATCGCCACCATCCAGCGCCGGACCTGGGCCTTCCACCCGGGTGCCGTCGTCGCCGAGCTGTGCGTGGGTGCGTCGATGCTGCTGCTCGACGGCAGCGTCTACCTGAAGAACCACAGCCAGAGCGTCGGATCGGTCTGGCCGGTCGCCGGGATCTTGATGGCCGCCCTGGTCGGGGGCCCGATCGCCGGGGCGGCCTCCGGGGCTGCGCTGGGCGTCGCCCGCTGGGCCGGCGTGGAGCTGGCCGACTGGCCGAAGGACCCCGGGATGATGTCGGTCGTGTCCACCGGCGTGCTGTTCGCCATCGCCGGCGGGGCCGCTGGCGCCGCCATGGACCTCATCCGCCGAGCCGAGACCCAGGTCGCCCAGGCCCGAGCCCGCGAGGAGGTGGCCCGCACCCTGCACGACGGGGTGCTCCAGACCCTCGCCGTCGTCCAGCGCCGATCGAGCGACGAGGAGCTGGTCGTCCTCGCCCGGGAGCAGGAGCTCGAGCTGCGGGCGTTCCTGGCCGGCGACCGCCCGCAGACCGAGGAGATCGGCGCCGCCCTCCGCAGCACCGCGGCCCGCATCGAGCGCCGTGACGGGATCCGCGTCGAGGTCCTGTTCGTCGACGACGACCCGCCCGTCGTCGCCCCGGCCGTGGTCGAGGCCCTGAGCGGCGCCGTCGGCGAGGCGCTCACCAACGCGCACAAGCACGGGGGCGCCACCCGCGCCACGGTCTTCGTCGACATCGACGAGGAGGTGTTCTGCTCGGTGAAGGACGACGGCGCCGGCTTCGATCCCGCCGCCGTCCCTGCAGGGACCGGCATCGACCAGTCGATCCAGGCCCGCCTGGCCGAGGTCGGCGGCCGGGCCGAGGTCGACGCCCGCCCCGGCTCCGGCGTCGAGGTCCGCCTCCACGCCCCCCTCCGCCCCAAGCGCTGACCCCGACCGATCCCCGATGGCGTCGGGGTCTCGACGGAGCGCTCGCCCCAGGACCGACCGTCCCGAGGGCCCGGTCCGGTCGAGCGCGGCAGACTGGGCCGATGGCTGAGCTCCGGGCGGTGCGGGTGGTCGTCGCCGACGATCACCAGATCTGGCGATCGGGCCTCCGGGCCGACCTCGGCGATGCCTTCGCCGTCATCGGCGAGGCGGGCGATGCCGAGGAGGCCATCGCCGTCATCCGGCGCGAGAAGCCGGACCTCGTGGTGTGCGACCTCCACATGCCGGGCGGCGGCGGCATCAAGGTCGCCAAGGAGTGCGGCGAGCAGGTGCCGATCGTGATGCTCACCGTGTCCGAGGCGGAACGGGACCTGCTCGACGCCGTGGCCGCCGGCGCCCAGGGCTACCTGGTCAAGAGCACACCGGTCGACGAGCTGCGCACCGCCCTCTACCAGGCGTCGAAGGGCGAGCCGGTGTTCAGCCCGAGCCTGGCAGCCCTCGTCCTCGGCGAGTTCCGCCGCATGCACAAGGGCGCCGGCGGCACCCAGGCGCTCTCCGACCGCGAGCGCGAGGTGCTCCAGTACGTCGCCCGGGGCCACACCTACCGGGAGATCGGCGAGCAGCTGTTCATCGCCGAGAAGACGGTGGAGAACCACGTCCGCAACATCCTGGCCAAGCTCCACCTCAACCGGAAGCAGGAGCTCATCCGCTACGCCCTCGACCACGGCATCGAATAGGGGCTCGCTCCGCTCGGAACCCGTTCCTCGCGCTCGTGGCTCACGGGAACTCGGCGTGGAAGGTCAGACGGACTGCAGTTCCAAGAAGCGGTCGGTGCTGGTGACCCGGGTCAGGAAGTCGTTGACGGCCCGGTTGAACGAACCGGCCTGCTCGACCATGAACAGGTGGGCGCCGCCTCGGACCACGGCCAGCTCGGCGGCGGGGATGAGCGAGGCGATCTCCTCGCTGTCGCCCTGGGTGGTGAGCACGTCCTGGCTGCCGCACAGCACGAGCGTGGGTGCGGTCACGTCGACGAGCTCGGCCCGCAGCGAGTCCTCGATCGAGAGGATCGCCTGGACCTGGGCCACGAACGAGGCCACCGGGACGTTGAACGCCAGCGGCCCGAGCACGGCCATCGCCGGCCAGGTGCGCTTGAGGGACCGGGGGCCGACCATCCACTTCAGGTTCCGGCGGACGAACTCGCGCATGCCGTAGGCCTGGGCCTGGTCGGCCCACTCGCCCAGCAGCTCCTTGCGCCACGTGAAGTGACGGCAGGCGGTGCAGGCGAGGGTGAGGGAGCGGACCCGCTCGGGGTGGCGCACGCCGATGACCTGGCTGATGATGCCGCCCATCGAGGCGCCCATGACGTGGGCGGAGCCGTAGCCGGCGTGGTCCAGGGCGGCGAGGGCGTCGGTGGCCATGACCTCGAGGTCGTAGGGGCCCTCGGCCCGGTCCGACCGGCCGACGCCGCGGTTGTCGACCATGACGAGGCGGAATCGGCTGCCGAGCGCCCGCTTCTGCATGACCCAGCCCCGCGTGTCGGCGCCGAGCCCGTGGATCATCAGGAGCGGTTCTCCGTCGCGCCGCCCGTCGAGCGCGTAGGAGATCTTCGTCCCATCGGCGGTGACCACGGAAGGCATCGGTCAAGGGTAGCGGCGCCCACCCGGCCGACGGTCTGACCGGCGGCGATGGGGCTGGCTCGCGCTGGCGGCCCCCGCCGCCGGACCGCCGCGCACGGGCGACACCTGAACTATTGTTCGGGTGTGACGTCTGCTGACTTCGTCCACCTGCTCCTCCAGCTCGGGGCGATGCTCATCACGGCGGTGGCCCTCGGACTCCTCGCCCGACGCCTGCACCAGCCGGCGATCGTCGGCGAGATGTTCGCCGGCATCATCCTCGGGGTGACGGTCTTCGGGGCCATCGCCCCGAACGCCTACGACTGGCTCTTCGTCGACAACGAGCAGGCCACCACGGTCCGGGACGCGGCCGTGAAGCTCGGGATGCTGTTCTTCCTGTACGTCGCCGGGTCCGAGGTCGACCTCGCCGACGTCCGAAAGATCGGCCGCCAGGCCCTGACGATCGGCCTCGTCGGCACGCTCCTGCCGATCGCCGCGGGCGTCGCCCTGGTGTACGCCACGCCGGTCTCGCTGTGGGGCGAGGTCGTGGGCATCGACCGGCTGCCGTTCTCCCTGTTCATCGGCATGAACCTGGCGAACTCCGCCAACCCGGTGCTCGCCCGGATCCTCATGGACCTCGGGATCATGCGCTCGCGGATCGCCGCGGTCGTCATGACCGCCACGATCGTGGACGACCTCGTCAACTGGACGCTGTACGCCGTCATCCTCGGCAGCATCGCCTCGTCGGCGGGGGGCGACAGCCGGCCGATCGCCCTGAACCTCGTGCTCGTCGCCCTGCTGTTCGTGGTCGTGCTGGTGGGCGGGCGCTGGCTCGCCCCGCGGCTGGTCCGCTTCGCCGCCCGGTTCATGGCTGGAGCCACCGGCTACGTCACGGTCGTGTCGATCACCGTGATCGCCGCCTCCGCCCTGGCCGAGGCCATCGGGGTCCACGCGTTCCTCGGCGCCTTCCTCGCCGGCGTCGCGTTCAGCGGCGTCGCCGTGCACGACCGCAGCGGCGGCCACGAGGCCTTCACGGCCATCGCGCTCGGGTTCTTCGCTCCGATCTTCTTCGTCTCGATGGCGATGTCGGTCGACTTCATCGAGCACTTCAGCCCGGTCCTCGTGGCCGTGCTCATCGTGGCCGCCCTGGCCACCAAGCTGGCGAGCGTCCTGATCGGGGTCCGGGCCGCCGGCCTGCCCCTCGACCGGACGGCCTGGGCCATGGCCTGGGGGCTCAACGCCCGCGGCGCCACCGGCATCGTGCTCGCCGCCACCGGACGGGCCGCCGGGCTCATCGACGACACATTGTTCGTCGGCCTCGTGGTCATGTGCATCGTGACCTCGCTCCTGGCCGGTCCGATGATGTCGGTGTTCCTCCCCGGCGAGGAGGAGGCCCGAGCCCTCGAGCCCGATCCGGACGAGCGGACGCCCGCCACCGCCTGACCCACCGGCTGACCCGCCGGGCGGCCTGGCGCCCGGATGGCCTCAGGGGGTCGGACCGGGCTGACCCACGAGCGGGGTGCGACCGCTCAGAACCACCAGGAGGTGGGGAGGGACTCGTCGAGGAGGATCTGGGCTGCCCGGTGGGTGGACTCGGCCAGCTCGGCCGCGGCGAGCGGACCACCGTCGGCGACCGGCGGCACCGGCTCGCCCACCACGATCGTCCAGGCCCGCCCGAGCTCGCGTCCGACGAGCGCCACCGGCACCACCGGGGCCCCGGTCTCGATCGCGGCTTCGAGCCGTTCGACGTCGAGGTGGCCGACCCGCTCGCGGCTGCGGAGGTCGCGCGACA
Source organism: Acidimicrobiales bacterium (assembly GCA_035555395.1). Classification (GTDB taxonomy): domain Bacteria; phylum Actinomycetota; class Acidimicrobiia; order Acidimicrobiales; family Iamiaceae; genus Aquihabitans. Next base: position 4,849 of record DATMGQ010000182.1, on the reverse strand, counting down.
TCGGCAGGCCGACGAGTTGGCCGGCACGCAGCAGTCCGGCGATCTCGTCGGTGCGGTCGAGCACCCCGCCGAAGCGGCGGATGAACGGGCCGACCGGCGCCACGTCGGGCACGCCGACCGTGCGCACGAACCGGCCGGTGGCCTGGCGGATGCCCCGGGCGACGACCCACGGCTCGCTGACGCCGAAGCGCCGGTTGAACACCAGGACGGCGCCACCGACCGCCGGCAGCTGCTCGGCGCCGCGGACCTCGATGTCCCAGCGGAGCGCGAAGACCGGGTTCGCGAGGGCGACGAGCTCCGGGTCCAGGCCCCACTCGTCGACGTCGTGCGCGCCCCGGGACCGACGGTGGACCTGGGCGAGCGCCTGGGCGCCCGGCACGCCGCGGCGGAGGAGGTTCACGCTCATCGGGGCGTCACCTGGTTCGAGGGCTCCGGGTGGGCGAGGGTGGCCCAGCGGTAGAGCTGGGTGACGACGTCGTGCGTGGTGCGGGGCTCGACGCCCAGGACCGTGCGGGCCAGGGTGCCGTCGGCCGTGCAGCCCCGGGTGAGCAGCTCACGGGAGTGCGCCGGCAGCGGGGCGCCCTGCAGCTCGGCGATGGCGCCCGCCGCCCACCAGCCCGGACCGAAGACCGGGAGCGGGATGCGCCGGCCCATGCGCACGGCCTGGCTGGCGGTGACGGCGCCGGGACCGACCACGTTGAGGGGCCCGTCGTGGCGGGCCGTCGCGGCCGCGACCATCGCCAGGCCGGCGTCCTCCTGGTGGAGGAGGCTGAACGGCAGCTCGGACAGCGGGTCCACCGAGACCACGGGCAGCCGCAGGTAGCGGCCGAGCGGGCTCGGGATGCTCGGGCCCACGATCGGGGCGAAGCGCAGGGCCGTGACCGGGACGCCGGCGACGTCGCCCGCCTCCGTGGCCACCTGCTCGACGTGGGCGAGCGACTGTCCGAACGGCGACGTGGGCTGGATCGGCACCGACTCGTCGGGGCGGGTGGCCGCACCGCGGGCCCGGCCGTAGACCTCGATGCCCGACCGCACGACGATGGCCTGCAGCGACGGGCACTTGGCGGCGGCGCCCAGCACCGACACCGCCGACGCCGCGGTGCCCCGGCGGGCCTCGCTGGGGCTGGTGCGCGAGTGCGGCTCGAACACGCCGAGGTGGAGGATCACCTCGGGGTCGAAGTCGCGCACGAGGTGCACCGCCTTGCGCCGGTCGGTGGGCTCGACCCGGTGGAACTCGGACCGGAAGATGCGGCGCCGGGGCGGGAACAGGTCCATCCCCATGATCTCGGTGACCGACTCGTCGGCCTCCATGAGGTTGGCGACGCGGGTCCCCAGCTCGCCACCCATGCCGGTGATCAGAACTCGCATCGCTGGCCTCTCCCCCGGATCAGGGCTCGCTGGTCTGCCCGCGTCCGTCTTCGTCCCCGTCGCCCATGGTGCCAGACGCCAGGTCCTGCTCCGGGCGAAGGGTCGGGAAGAGCACCACGTCGCGGATGGTGGACGAGTCGGTGAGCAGCATCACGAGGCGGTCGACGCCGATGCCGAGCCCGCCGGTGGCGGGCAGGCCGTACTCGAGGGCCCGGAGGTAGTCCTCGTCGACCGCCATCGCCTCCTCGTCGCCGTTGTCCCGCTCGCGGACCTGGTCCTCGAAGCGGGCGCGCTGGTCGTCGGGGTCGAGCAGCTCGCTGAACGCGTTGCACAGCTCGCGGCCGGCGACGATGCCCTCGAACCGCTCGGTCATCCCCGGCAGCTCCCGGTGCGGGCGGGCGAGGGGCGAGACCTCGATCGGGTACTCGGTGACGAACACCGGGTTCCACTGCTGGCCCTCGGCGGTCTTCTCGTAGATCTCGAGCATGAGCTTTCCGGCGCCGTAGCTGTCCTTCCAGTCGACGCCGAGCTCGTCGCACAGGGCGCGCAGCTCGTCGATGGGCGTGTCGAGACCGATCGAGCGGCCGATCTGCTCCTCGATGAGCGACGCCATCGTGGCCCGCTTCCACGGCACCGACAGGTCGAGCTCGCGGTCCTGGTACGTGATCGTCGTGGTCCCGCAGATCTCGATGGCCAGGTAGGCCACCAGGTTCTCGACGAGCTCCATGATGTCGGTCCAGTCGGCGTACGCCTGGTAGAGCTCGAGCATCGTGAACTCGGGGTTGTGGCGGGGCGAGATGCCCTCGTTGCGGAACACCCGGGCGATCTCGAAGACCCGTTCGAAGCCGCCGACCACCAGGCGCTTCAGGTAGAGCTCGGGCGCGATGCGCAGGAACATCTCCTGGTCCAGCGCGTTGTGATGCGTGGTGAACGGACGGGCGAGTGCGCCGCCGGGCACCGGGTGGAGCGCCGGGGTCTCGACCTCCATGAAGTCGCGGTCCTCGAGCCAGCGGCGGATGAGCGACACGATCTTCGACCGGGCCTGGAGCGTCTGGCGGGCCTCGTCGGTGACCCACAGGTCGACGTAGCGCTGGCGGTACCGGGTGTCGGGGTCGTTGATGCCGTGCCACTTGTCCGGGAACGGCCGGCGGGTCTCGGCGAGCACGGCCCACTCGAGGACCTTCACCGACAGCTCGCCCTTGCGCGTGGTCATGACCTCGCCGCTGACGCCGATCCAGTCGCCCAGCGACAGCTTCCCGAACAGCTCGAACTCCGGCGTGTCGTTGGCCGTGGCGAAGAGCTGGATGCGCCCGCTGGAGTCGGCGAGCTGGCCGAACGCGAGCTTGCCCTGGCCCCGGCGCAGCATGAGCCGGCCGGCCACGACCACGCGGTCCCCGGTCTCGACCCCCGGCTCCAGCTCGCCGTACTGCTGCTTGAGCCCGGCGGCGGTGGCGTCGGGATCGAAGCGGTAGGGCACGGACGGACGGTCGTTCACGGGGTTCCTCGTCGACGGGCGCACGGAGCGCGGGACCATCCAGCCTGCCCGCTGGGACCCGCTCCAGCCCAACCTTTCCCCAGGCGCCGCCGACCGCGTGCGCTCGCCCGTCGCCATGACGTCTCACCGCACGAGGCCCCGCAACCCGCCCGCCCAGCGCGGAGACCCACGTGCGCTCGGACGCCGCCCTGGCGTGCGAGCGCACGCAACCGGGCGTTTCGGGTGGGCGACCGGGTGCCGGACCTAGCTGTTGCGTTCGAAGACGACGCGGAGCCCGTGGAGGGTGAGCCAGGGCTCGACCTGCTTGATCGAGCTCGTGTACGGCGCGATCAGCTCGGCGAGGCCGCCGGTGGCGACGACCGTGGGATCGCCGAGCTCGTCGGCGATGCGGCGGCAGATGCCGTCGACCTGGCCGGCGAAGCCGAACACCGCCCCGGACTGGATCGACTCGACGGTGGTGCGGCCGATGATGTTGCGGGGCTCGATCAGCTCGACCCGACGGAGGGCGGCGGCCCGCGTGTAGAGGGCGTCGAGGCTGATCTCCACGCCGGGGGCGATCGCGCCGCCCAGGTACTCGCCCTTCGCCGAGAGGGCGTCGTAGGTCGTGGCGGTGCCGAAGTCGATGATGATCGCCGGACCGCCGTACAGGTCGAGGGCGGCGACGGCGTTGGCGATGCGGTCGGCACCGACCTCACGGGGGTTCTCGGTGAGGATCGGCAGGCCGGTCTTCACGCCGGGCTCGATGACGACGGGCCGGAACCCGAAGTACTTCTCGGTCATCTCCCGGAAGGCCGCGGTGGTCCGGGGGACGACCGACGAGATGGCGATGCCGTCGATGTCGTCGTCGAACGAGAAGCCGTGGAAGCCGAGGAACTCCTGGACGACGAGGGCGTGCTCGTCGGAGGTGCGCTCGGCGTTGGTGGCGATGCGCCAGTGGTCGAGCAGGCCGGCCTCGGCCGGGCTGTCGCCGATCGGCCCACCGTCGGCATCGTCCTCGTCGCCGAAGAGGCCGATCACCGTCTGGGTGTTGCCGATGTCGATCGCCAGGAGCATCGCTAGAGCCTCGTAGCTGGGAGGCCGGGGCCGCCAACCGGTGGATCCGCCGGGCGGACGGGCCCGACCCGCTCGCCGCGGTTCGCGAGGACGGCTGCCAGCAGCAGCACCACGACGATGCCGACGAGCAGGGCGGCGTAGGCCGCCTGGGACAGGCCGAGGATCCACCGGACCACGGGCGACCGGCGACGGCGGGTCGGACCGGCGGGTTCGGCGACGGCGGACGATCCGGTGGCGCTCACGGCTCCGCCCACCACGCCTCGAGCCGGCCGACCCGGTGCGGGGCCAGCCCCCACCCGCGCGCCCAGTCGCGCCAGCGGGCCACGACGTCGGGCGTCACGGCGTCGGTGAGCGACGGGTCGAGGACCACCATCTGCGCGGGGACCTGGCCGTCATCGAACGGGGCGAGCGCGTCGATGGCACCAGGGAAGTAGGGCGCGACCGCCTCGCTGTAGATGAGGATCCGGTCGGGGACCACGCCGTCGGCTCGGGCCTGGTCGGCGAGCTGGCGGTAGTCGCCGTCGCCGAGCGTCGCCAGCTGCACCATCGACGCCAGCCCGAACGCCACGAGCACGGCGAGCGCACCGGCCGCCAGGACCGGGACCGGGGCCAGGCCACCGTCGCGCCGGCTCAGCCGCTCGACCTGCTCGGTGAGGCCGATGGCGACCAGCAGGACGAGCGGCGCCGTCCAGATCGCCCGGTAGTGCGGGAGCGCCACGGGCGACGACATCGCCGACACCACCAGGCTGAGCGTGCCGGCCAGGAGGTACACCACGACGAGCCGCCGCCGACTGAGCAGCACGCACCCGAGGCCGACCAGGAGCGCGGCGACGAGCAGCGGGCCGTCGGCGTCGAGCTGGTAGTTGAGGTGCGCCCACCAGGGGCTGCGGACGTAGACGTCGGAGCCGAGGACGAGCAGGTGGCCGCCCTTCG
>DATMGQ010000181.1:0-31330 GCA_035555395.1 Acidimicrobiales bacterium | reverse complement strand
CTCCTGCGCACCGCGCCGGAGCGCAGCGGCCTGCTGGCCACCTGCCGCGAGCTGGGGGTCGTGCCGCTCGCGTACTCGCCCATCGGCCAGGGCCGGCTCACCGGGAAGTACTCGGCGTCGAACCCGCCGCCCAAGGCCCGGAGCTTCTCCGCCCACCCGATGGAGAAGGTGGACGCGGTCGTGGCCGAGCTGCGGCGGATCGGCGAGGCCAACGGCGACAAGACGCCGAGCCAGGTCGCCCTGAACTGGATCATCGCCAAAGGCGCCGTCCCCATCCCGGGTGCGAAGAACCGGGAGCAGGCCGAGCAGAACGCCGGCGCCCTCGGGTGGCTCATGGGCGACAACGACGTGGCCGCCCTCGACGCAGTGGCGCTGGAGGGTGTGCGGAGCCTCGCGAACCGGTTCTGGCAACACGGCTGAACGCCGCTCGGGTCAGGCAGCCGCGTCGGCGGTGCGGGCCAGGGTGGCGAGGTCGTCGACCCACGTCGCCGTCGCCCGGACGAGGGTGCGCAGCACGGTGGTGCTGACCCCCACCGCCAGGAAGATGGCGACGAACGCAGCCGGCGCGCCGCGCCAGGTGAGGGTGGCGAAGACCGTCTCGATCGTGCCGACCGGCCCGGTGATGGTGTCCCAGCTGTTGAGCCGGGCGATGCGACCCAGCACGATGCCCAGCGAGCAGAGCGCATGCACGGGGAGGTCGACGGCCCAGCGCGGCGTGGCGGGCCGCACCGAGCGGACCTCGCGCACCAGCCCCTCGATGCAGAACAGGTAGGCGCTCATCCCGGCAGGACGAACACCCCGTAGATCGGCAGCACGCCGAACACCAGGACGCCGTCGCTCGCGGCCCGCGCCGCGTCGAGGCGCAGGTGGATCAGGTCGGTGAGGACGTACGGACCGTTGGGCAGGAACAGGGCGAGCACCGCCATGCCGACCCACCAGCCCGGGGTCCGGCGGTGCGGCTGCCACAGCAGCGGGACGGCGAGCGCGGCTGGGATGGCGGCGAGCAAGAGGTTCCAGGTCATCCAGAACCCGTTCACCTGGACGATGCCGTACACCTCGCCGGACAACCACCGCACGTAGCCCATGGCGGCCCAGTGTCGCGGAGGTCGGCGGTCCGCCGACGGTCGCGTGAAACCGACCAGCGGTCGGTTCTTGCTACGCTCGGCGCTCGGACGGTCCCGGGTCGGCGCTGCAGCTGACCGTGCGGGTGCCGTCGACGTGTGGCGGGCGCACCAATCCGGTGCGCCGGCAAGGGGACATCCAAGGGGTCGGTCGTGCAGGTTCGTCGGGCAGCTGGTGCTGCGGTCATGGTGTTGGCGCTGGTGGCGGCGGGGTGCAGTTCGGACAGCTCGGACGGCGCCCGCGAGGGCGGCGGGTCCGAGGCCGCGGTCGACATCGAGGCCCACGGCGGTACCGGCCAGGTCTGGCTGCGCTCGGAGCCGGGCGTCGAGCTCGAGCTGCAGGACGCCGATGGCAAGGTCGTACCCACCCAGGTCGTCGACGACGACGCCCAGGTCGCCAAGGTCGACTCCCGCACCACCGACGACAACGGGGCCCTGGTCTTCCGGTACGTGCCGGTCGGCGAGGACTACGTCGTGAAGCAGGTCGACGGGTCCGGCGAGTCCAAGCCGGTCGACGTCACCGCGGTCGACGACCACCCGGACCAGAGCTTCTACGACGAGCAGGAGATCGAGGAGGGCTACGGCTACCTCACGACGCGCGACGGCACGAAGCTCGCCATCAACGTGACCCTCCCCGGCCCGATCGAGGACGGGCCCTACCCGACGGTCGTCGAGTACTCGGGCTACGACCCGGCCAACCCCGAGCCGTCGCTGGTCACCATCTCGAAGACGCTGGCCGGCTCGCAGGGCTTCGCCACGGTCGGCGTGAACATCCGCGGCTCGGGCTGCTCCGGCGGCTCGTTCCAGCTGTGGGAGGACTCGCAGGCGGTCGACGGCTACGACGTGGTCGAGACCATCGCCGCCCAGCCGTGGGTGAAGGGCGACCAGGTCGGCATGGTCGGGATCTCGTACCCGGCCTCGGCGATGCTCTACACGGCAGCGACCCAGCCGCCCCACCTGGCGGCGATCGCCCCGATGGCGGGCTACGACGACGGGTTCCGGGCACTGCTCTGGCCGGGCGCGGTGCAGAACAAGGGCTTCGCCCGCAGCTGGGTCGAGGAGCGGGACAAGAACGCCAAGCCCCTGGCCGAGGACTGGACGAAGAAGCGGGTCAAGGAGGGCGACGAGACCTGCGAGGAGAACATGGAGCTGCGCGGGCAGAACGTGGCCCTCTCGGAGCTGATCGACGCCATGCCGTACTTCCCGACGGAGAACGACCTGGGTGACTCGTTCGCCCCCGCGACCTTCGTCGACCAGATCGAGGTGCCGACCTTCCTGGTGGCCTCGTGGCAGGACGAGCAGGTCGGCGGCCACGCCCCGACGATGATCCCGAACCTCGAGAACGTCCCGCACACCTACGTGACCCTGCTCAACGGCCTCCACACCGAGGGCCTGGCGAACCCGACGGTGCTCCAGCGGTGGATGGAGTTCCTCAAGCTGTACGTGGCCGAGGAGACCCCCGACACCACCGGCATGTCGGGCCTGTACGGCGCGGTGGCCGGCGAGATCATCGGGGACGAGGAGGCGGCGGCCACCCTGCCCGTGCCGCCCGAGCACTTCGACGAGGGCACGTCCTACGAGGATGCGCTCGCCCAGTTCGAGGACCAGGCCCCGGTGCGGGTGCTGTTCGACGAGGGCGGCGACCCCGACCTGGCGCCCGGCATCCCGTCGGCGGGCTTCGAGACGACGTTCTCGACCTACCCGCCGAAGGAGACGGAGGCGACCACCTGGTACCTCGGTCCCGACGGCACCCTCACCGAGGCGAAGCCCACGGCGGAGGGCGCCGACGCCGCCGACTCGTACACCTCCGACCCGAAGGCCCGGCCCGAGGTGAACCTGGTGGAGGGCGAGGACACGTGGTGGCGGCTCCCGAAGTACGACTGGCAGTCGCCGTCGCCCGAGAACTCGCTCAGCTACGTGAGCCCGGCGCTCACCGAGGACACGACGATGGTCGGGTCGGGCTCGGCCGACCTGTGGATCAAGTCCTCGGAGGCGGACACCGACCTCCAGGTGACGCTGACCGAGGTCCGGCCCGACGGCAAGGAGACCTACGTGCAGTCGGGTTGGCTGCGGGCCTCGAAGCGCAAGCTCGACGAGAAGCGCTCCACGGAGCTGCAGCCGCTGATCACCCAGCTCGAGGCCGACGAGGCCGACCTCCCGGCTGACGAGTTCACGCCGGTCCGGGTGGAGATCTACCCGTTCGCCCACGCCTTCCGGGCCGGGTCGAAGATCCGGGTGATCATCTCGGCGCCGGGTGGCGACAAGCCGGTGTGGAGCTTCGTGACCCTCGACGGCACCCAGGAGAACGAGGTGGCCCGCAGCGCCGACATGCCCTCGGCCGTGGTGCTGCCGGTGATCCCGGGGATCGACGTCTCGACGCCGCTCCCCGCCTGCCCGTCACTGCGCGGCCAGCCCTGCCGGGAGTACCAGCCCGAAGGGAGCTGACCGCGGCGGGCGTGCGGCCAGCTCCCTCCGGTGTGGGTGGGCTGGTGGTGGCGGACTAGCGGGCGGGGCCCGTCTGCCGGGACCGTTGACGGGCGGCGAGGACCGTGGCGCCGAGGAGGACCGCCACGGCCCCCGCCGCGACCAGGCCGACCACGGACGTGCCCGTCCGCGGGAGCGGCCCGCCCGAGCTCGGCGCGGAGCCGTCGGCGGCCGGTGCGCTGGGTGCGTCGGTCGTGGTGGAGACCGGGTCACCGGGTCGGGGCGTCTCCTCCTCGTCCTCGTTGCAGCGCGCGTCGGGCGTGGCGCCGCCGCAGTCGGGATCGGGCTCGGCGGCGGTGACCGCGGCGACGTTGGGGATCGAGCCGCCAGGCACGGGGAGCACCCGCACCCGCACCCGGATCTCGGCGGTCGCCGACTCGCCGGCGGCGAGGTCGCCGATGGCGCAGGTCACCGCCTGGCCGTCAGCCACGCAGCGCTCCGACGACACGAACGCGAGCTTCGGGTCGAGGGCGTCGGTGATGGCGACGCCGGTGGCGTCGTCGGGGCCGGCGTTGGTCACCTCGAGCCGGTAGGTGAGCTCGTCGCCGACCTCGCGCACCACGGCGTCGCCGTCGGTCTTGGTGATGCCCAGGTCGATGCTCGGCTGCGGGGTCTCCTCGTCGTCGTGGTTGCAGAGCGCGTCGGGGGCGGCGTCGCCGCAGTCCGGGTCGGGCTGCTCGCCCGACACCGTGGCGGTGTTGGGGATCGCCTTGCCGGGGCCGGGCAGCTCGGCCACCTCGACGACGAAGCTCCGCTTCGCCTCGGCGCCGGCCGCGAGGTCACCGACCGGGCACCGCACCGCCTGCCCCGCGGCGGTGCAGCCGTCGTCGGAGCGCACGAAGCGGAGGCGCGGGTCGAGCTCGTCGGCGATGACGACCCCGGTGGCCGGAGACGGTCCGCCGTTGGCGGCGGTGAGGCCGTACGTGTAGCGGTCGCCGACCTTGCGCACGACGGCGTCCCCGTCGGTCTTGGTGATGCCGAGGTCGGCTTCGGGGTCGACGACGATGGCCGCGGCGTCATCGTCGTCGGTGACCAGCGGTCCGAACGGGTCATCGAGCTCGCGCCCCTCGCCGTGCGCTCGCGCCGTGTTGGTGGTGGTGCTGCCCGGAGCGGCATCGACCGTCGTGCGGAACGTGATGCTCACCCGGTGGGAGCCGTCGGCAGCGGGCGCGGTGCCCATCGTCCCGCCCGAGGTCGCGGTGGCGCCTGCGCCGACCCGCAGGGCGAGCGTGCGCGCCTGCGGGTCCCAGTCGGCCTCGTCGTCGCCGGCGGCGTCGGTCTTGGCGCCGAGGAGCGCCGCCGGGCCGCCGCTGGCGTACCGGATCGAACCGGGGACGTAGGTCAGGCCGGCGGGCAGGGGCTCGGTGACGACGGCTCGTCGAACGGGATCGATGCCATCGTTCTCGACGGCGAGCGTCCACGTGACCTCGGTCCCGGCGCGCACCGGTCCGGCGGGTGCCACGGACTTGGCGATGGCGATCTCGGGCTCGTAGAGCTCGACCGCGCTGTGTACGACCTGGCTGTAGAGGCTCTCGGTCCCCGCGGTCTTCACTCGGAAGCTGACCGATCGGTCGTCGTTGCCGATGATGTCGCTGCGCTGGACCAGGGCGATGTCCTGGTCGAGGTTGGCCAGGTGGTTGGGGCTGGCCTCGCTGTCGGGCCGCCGCTGCCCGAACGTGTTCACGGTGCTGTTGAACCAGTCGGACTCGCCGCTGGCCAGCGGACGGTCGGGGACGGCGAAGGGCGCCCACGTCGGGTGCGAGGGCGACGAGATCTCGAGCGAGTCCGGGCCGAGGCCGCGGTCGCCGTCGGCTTGGACCACGCCGATCCGGGCGTTGACCGTGCCGCTCGGCGGCGGGGTGATGCCTCCGACGGTGAAGGCCTGGACGCCGCCGTCGATGTCGGGAGCGGTCAGCTGCCAGCCGTGCCACACGTTCAGGTTCCGCGCCGGCAGCGAGGCATCGGCGAAGGCGACGGTGAGCGACCAGGACCCGAAGCAGCCGCCGAACCCTCGGCAGGTCTGGATGTCGGCGACCGTGTAGCGCCCCGGTCCGCCGGCTTGGACGAGCGCGGTCACGTCGACGAACGCGCCGTAGCTGTCCGTGCCGGGGCGAGGGTCGTCCCACGTGTCGCGGACGGTGCCGTCGGAGGGCCCGGCGTCGAGGGCGCGGTACCCGCCCGATGCCGGCGTGGCGAAGCGGACCTGGAACCGCGCCGAGGTGTCGGGCGGGTCCTCGACGTAGGTCGAGCCGTGGTTGGAGTTCCCGCCCACCGGCACCCGGGTGGCACCGTTCCAGTGCAGCCCGGCCCACAGTACGGATGCGCCGTCGGGGATGCGGAGGACCGCGCTCGACGAGCTGAACGTCGACGGGTCGCCGTCGACGTCGACCGGCTGCATCGACAGCAGGTTGTTGACCGGCACCATCGGCTCGCCGTCCCACCGGGTGATGCGGGACGCGCCGTCGCGGGCACCGTTGCACGCAGCGGCGGATTCGGCGGCGGACCAGAGGGCGTTCGCGTAGGTGGGATCGCAGGCCGTGGCGACGTTGCCGATCGTGGTGATGTCGCCGCGTGCGTCGGCCGAGAAGATCGGATCGGCGAACGTGTGCGGTGCGGCCCCGGCGGGCGCGGCCGCCAGCACCGCGATGCCGGCGAGCGACGCGGCCAGGACCAGCACGGCCGCGATCGGCCGGGCGACGGCGAGCCGCGGCCGGTGGGTGGACAGGAAGGACATGGTGGGCTCCTCGCCCGCCGCACGGTGCGCGGCAGGACAGGTCGAACGGTCGGGAGGCCGGCGACCGGCGAGGAGGACCAGAACCCGCCCCGAGCCGGTGGGCGCGGAGGGAGCGAGGTCGGCGCCTGGGCCGGACCGGCACCAGGCGAGGCCGACGGTCTACCGGCGCTGGCGGCGCGCGTCCACGGTCCGCGCCCGATCGCTGCTCATCTGGCGCAGCACGGAGCAACGCGATCGCACCCCTTGACCTGTCGGCTGACCGGCGCGAATATACGAATCGTCTGTGGGTCGGGAGGTCTGCAGCGGACGTTCGCCACCGTGGCGGCACCTCACGTCCGAGCCGATCAGCCGGTGGGCGGCTGCAAGCGAGGTCGAGGTGGCAGGACGGGTGGACGGACGGCCTCCGAGCACGAGCTCGCCCGACACGTGGCCGCGGTGAGGCCGGTGGTCAGCGCGGCGGGTGCGGCGATGATCCTGCTGGGCATGGTCGCCGTGCTGGGCATGGTGACCGAGCGCCGGAGCGAGCACGAGGGCCTGCGACCCCTCCTGCTCACGGGCGTGGTGGTCGGCGCGATGGCCGGCGTGGTCCTCCTGCTGGTCGACTCGCTCGATGGCGGCGCCCAGTTGGCGCTCGCGGCCCTGGCGCTGGTGTTCGTCGTGCTGGCGGGCTGCGTCGTGGTGCGGACGCCGGGTCCGAGGGTGCGCCGGTCCGGCCGTCGCCGCGACGGCTCCCGCGTGTCCGGCTGACGCGCCCGGCGCGGCGTCCTACCAGTTGACGTCGTCGCAGCCCTGGTGGTCGTCGGGCTCCACCTGCAGGGTGGCGTGGGCGATGCCGTAGCGGTCGCGCAGCACGGAGCGGGCCTGGTCGAGGACGCCGTGGGCATCGGTCCCGGCCGTGATCATGAGGTGGGCCGAGACCACCTCCATGTCGGAGGTGAGGGTCCAGGCGTGGAGGTCGTGCACGTCGACCACGCCGTCGACCGCCTCGAGGTCGGCGGTGATCGCGTCGACGTCGAGGTCCGGTGGCGCCGCCTGCACCAGGATCCGCAGCGCCTGCCCGCCGAGCTTCCAGGTGCGGGGGAGGATCCACATGCCGATGGCCACGCCGACCGCCGGGTCCACCCAGGTCCAGCCGGTGAGCTCGATCACGATGGCGCCGACGATCACGCCAACCGACCCGAGGGTGTCGGCGAGGACCTCGAGGTAGGCGCCCTCGACGTTGAGGCTCTCCTTCGCGCCCTCCCGCAGGAGGGCGAAGGCGATCAGGTTGGCGATGAGCCCGAGCACGGCCACGATCAGCACGGGCACAGCGTCGATCTCCACCGGGTCGCCGATGCGGTTCACGGCCTCGTACAGCACGTAGAACGCCACGCCGAACAGCAGGACCGAGTTGGCCAGGGCAGCCAGGATCTCGAGCCGGTAGAGCCCGAACGTGTTCTGCGAGCGCTTGGACCCGCGGCTCGCCAGCTGGATGGCGGCGAGGGCCATGCCCAGGCCGAGGACGTCGGTGAGCATGTGCCCCGCGTCGGACAGCAGGGCCAGCGACCCGGTGACGATGCCCGCCACCATCTCGACGACCATGAGCGTGGCCAGCACGCAGAACGCCAGGAACAGCTTCCCCTTGTGCCGCTCACCGGACCGGATCGATGCGTGGCTGTGCGCGTGCCCGCCCCCGGAGCCGTGGCCGCCGTCTTCGTGGTCGTGGGTGTCGTCGAGGTCGCTCATCGGATGCCCGTGGTGGAGGTGGGACGGGCCATGGCCGGAACGTACCCGAGCCGCCCGAGGCCGTGTCTGGGACCGGTTCTCGTCCTCGTTCCCGCAGGTGGGGGAAATAAAAACAGTTGATGCTTGTTGTTTTGGGCGTCCCGTGATCGGATGAACGGGCACCGAGCTGGAGGAACCGCCATGGAACGTGTCGCCGTCATCACCGGAGCGAGCCAGGGGCTCGGCTTCGAGCTGGCGAGGTCGCTCGCTGCCGACGGGTGGTCGCTCGTCATCGACGCCCGCCGAACTGACCTGCTCGACCGGGCCCACGCAACCATCGAGGCGGCGGCGGAGCACGGTGCCAAGGTCACCGCCATCGCCGGTGACGTCGCCGATGCCGGGCACCGCGCCCACCTGGCCGACGCGGCCCGGACCGCCGGTCCCGTCCGCCTCGTCGTGAACAACGCGTCGACGCTCGGGGCCAGCCCGCTGCCCGCGCTCGTCGACCTGGATGCCGCCACCTACCTGCGCACGCTCGAGGTGAACCTGGTCGCGCCGATGGCCCTGGTCGCGGCGCTTGCCGACCAGCTCGGCGACGGGGCGACGATCGTGAACGTCTCGTCCGACGCCGCGGTCGAGCCGTACGACCACTGGGGCGGGTACGGCTCGTCGAAGGCCGGCCTCGACCACGCCAGCATGATCCTCGCCCAGGAGCACCCGACCTGGCGGGTGCTGGCCGTGGACCCCGGTGACCTGGACACCGAACTGCACCGGGCCGCCTTCCCCGGGGAGGACCTCTCGGAGCTCCCGGGTCCCGAGGCGGCCGTGCCCGGCTTCCGCACCCTCATCGACGGCACCCTGCCGAGCGGCCGCTACCGCGCCCAGGAGCTGGTCCGGTGACCGCCCTGGCCACGGTGCCCTCGGGCTCGGCGGCGGGGTCCGACGCGGCGGCGGACGCCGCTGGGTTCGGTCCGCCGCTGCCCCTCGGCTTCGTCCTCGATGCCGCCCACGAGGCCCACGAGCCGCCCGAGGCGCGCGGCACCGCCCGCGACGGCGTGCGGCTGATGGTGTCGGCCGGCACCTCGGCGCCCGTCCACACCACGTTCGACCAGCTCCCGGCGATGCTGCGCCCAGGTGACCTGATCGTGGCCAACACGTCGGGCACGGTCGCCGCCGCACTCGACGCGGTCCTCGACGACGGCACCAGCATCGTCCTGCACGTCTCCACCGAGCTCCCCGGCGGCCTCTGGATGGTCGAGCCCCGGGACCGCCTGGCCTCGGGCTCGACCCGGCCCCTGCGCCTCTCGCCGGCGCCCGCCACCGCCCGCGTGGACGAGCGTGCCGCCATCCACCTGCTGCGGCCCGCGCCGGGCTCGGACCGCCTCTGGCTCGCGGTGCCGGGCGAGGGCACCGACGTGCCGGCGACGCTCCAGCAGCACGGTCGGCCGATCCGCTACTCGTACGTCCCGGAGGACTGGCCGCTCGCGGCGTACCAGACCGTGTTCGCCTCGCAGCCCGGCAGTGCCGAGATGCCGAGCGCGTCCCGTCCGTTCACCGACCACGTCGTCGCCCGGCTGGTCGCTGCAGGCGTCGGGCTCGCCACGATCACCCTGCACACCGGGGTCTCGTCGCTCGAAGGCCACGAGCTGCCCTACGCCGAGCGGTTCACCGTCCCGCCCACCACCGCTGCGGTCGTGAACGCGGTGCACGGCTCGGGCGGCCGGGTCATCGCGGCCGGCACCACCGTGGTGCGGGCGCTCGAGACCGCCACGGACGGCCAGGGCCGGGTCCACCCGGCCGACGGCTGGACCGACACCGTGATCACCCCAGCCCGCGGGGTCCGAGCGGTCGACGGGCTCATCACGGGATGGCACGAGCCGGAGGCGACCCACCTGGCGATGCTCGAGGCGGTGGCTGGTCGCGACGCACTGGTCCTGGCCTACCGCGAGGCGTTCGAGCACGGCTACCTGTGGCACGAGTTCGGCGACAGCCACCTCCTCCTTCCGTACGCTGATCGGCCATGAGCCCGTCCCGCACCTCCCGACCGGCGGCGTCGTCGCCGGGTGAGGTGACGGTGGCGCCGCCGCTCCCGGCCGGGCGCCGCGTCGTGCTCTACGGGGTCCGCCGGCTCGACGACGCCACCGTCGACGAGGTGGCCGAGCTGCTCGACATGACGGTCAGCGGCGCCCGCCAGCACCTCAACGCGCTGGCGGAGCAGGGGCTGGTCGAGGCCACCGAGCAGCCCCGCCGTGCGGGCGAGCGCGGCCGCCCGCGCCTCACCTACCGCGTCACCGAGCTGGCCGACGCCCTCTTCCCGAAGGCCTACGGCGCCCTCACCAACGAGCTGCTCGGCTACCTCGACGACGAGGACGCGTCGGTCATCGACCGGATCTTCGCCCGACGTCGAGACGAGCGGATCCGCCGGGGCCAGGCGCGCATCGGGGCGAAGGGCACGCTCGGCGCCAAGGTCCGCGAGGTCGCCCAGATCCTCGACGACGACGGCTACCTGGCCACCGCCGAGCGCACGGGCACCGGCACCTACCGGGTGGTCGAGCACAACTGCGCCATCGCCGCGGTCGCCCGCCGCTACGGCCAGGCGTGCAGCAGCGAGATCGAGTTCCTTCGTGCCGTGCTGCCCGACACGACCATCGAGCGCACCAAGCACCTCGTGGCCGGCGACCAGCACTGCGCCTACGAGATCCGCGCCGCCTGACCGCGCCCGACCCGCACCGGGTCAGACGAAGCGGGTGTGGGTGGTGTAGCGGTCGATCTCCCGGTAGCCCATGCGCCGGTAGATGGGTTCGCCCATCGACGACGCCTGGAGCGTGACGAACGCCGCGCCCAGGTCGAAGCCGAGGTTGGTGACCGTGCGGGTCACGAGCTCGGCCAGGCCCCGGCCCCGAGCGGCCTCGGCGGTGCCGACGTAGTACACGCCGGCGACGCCGTGGCTGAGCAGCACCTGCGCGCAGGCGAGCGGGACCCCGCCCTCCCAGGCGATCGCGGTCCGGACCTGCGGCCCGAGCACCCGCGCCGGATCCGTGACCGCCGCGGCGATGACGCCCTCCGGCATCCCGAGGGTCTGGTAGGCGGCGTCGTTCACCGCCACGAAGGCGGCGACGTCGTCGTCCGTCGCGGCGATCCGGACGTCGACGCCGTCGGGAGCCGTGCCGTCCTCGAGCCGCTGGTCGCACACCATCGCCGGTGCGTCCAGCAGGCGGTGCAGGCCCCGGCCCTCCGCGTCGGCGACCAGGTCGTCGTCGGCGAAGCGCCCGGCGGTGCTCAGCGAGTAGCCCCGGCGCCGCTCGCCGAACCAGGCGTCGGCGAGGTCGAGCACCTCGCCGGCTGGCGCGGCGGGGTCGATGCGGACGACGCCGTTCATGCTCACCGGGAAGTCCGAGCTCGCCGCCCACAGCACCGCGCCGCCGCGCTCGAGGACCTCGCCGCCCCGGCCGGACCAGCGTGCCGTCTCCCGTCCGAACTCGACGTAGTTGGCGTGGGCGAGCGCGGCCACGCCCTCCTCGCTGCGATCCACCAGGTCGGTCATCGGTGCGCCCCCGTCGTCGGTCCGGTCCGATCTTGACCGGTCTCGTGCCGGTTGGGGGCACGGGTTCGCCGGGCCGGCGCCGTCATGACCGGCCGGCGGGGCGCCTTCGAGGTCCGGTGCGCCGGGTGCGCACCCGACCCGTCGCCTGCCAGGACCAGCACCGATGCCCGACCGACCCTCCTCCCGAAGGCCCCTCGCCGTGGTCGCCGTGGCGGTCGTCGCGCTGGCCGGGCTCGCCGTGCTCAGCCAGGGGCGGGGCGGATCGTCTGCGTCCGGCATGGGCCGGTACAACCCGGATGCGATCGCCGCGCTCGACGGCGGCCAGCCGCCAGGCGGCACCCGGCTCGTCACCGCGCTGGAGGCACAGAACGTGTGCCAACAGGCCGCGGCCTACGCCGACGGGGCGCGGCGTGCCCGCGACGCGCTGGCCTCGATCGACGGATCCACGCGGACCGCCTACGCCACGGGTCGGCTGCAGGACGGCCAGGTCGATGTCGCCGCCCTGGCGCGCCGGGCCAAGGACCAGATCACCGCGGCGGAGTCGTCGGGCTCGGCCGAACCGGTGCGGGCGTTCGTCACCGACGCCTGCGCCGGGGTCGACCTCAGCACGCCCGTGCTGGCGGGGAGCTGACGGCTCGGTCCACGCCGGGCCGGTCGGAGACCCCTACGCTCGAACCCGGCCACCAGACGCGGGAGGGCGCCGCCGTGAACCAGTTCTGCTCCAACTGCGGGGCGCAGATCACCGACACCGACAAGTTCTGCAAGAGCTGCGGCGTCGACCTGCACCCGGCGCCGAAGCCGAACGCGCCGGCCACGCCGCCCGCCAAGAGCGGCTCCAACACGGGAGCGATCGTGGCCGTGATCGTGGTGCTGGTGATCATCCTCGGCGTGATCGGCTTCCTGCTGGTCAACAACTCGGGCGACGACGACAGCCCGTCCACCACCACCACCGTCGCCACCACCCAGCCCAACACGCCCACCACCGAGGCGCCGCCCACGACCGACGCGCCGACCACGGCCCCGCCGACGACGGCCGCGCCCACCACGGCCCCGCCCACCACCGAGGCCACCACCGCCACCACGGCCGCTCCGTAGCGCTGGCGTCCGGTGGGACGCGGAACGGGCCGCCCCGAGAGGAGCGGCCCGCTTCCAGGTGGTGCGCGAGGAGGGACTTGAACCCTCACGTCCGTTAGGACACTGGAACCTGAATCCAGCGCGTCTGCCAATTCCGCCACTCGCGCGAGCAGCGTGGAGACCGTAGCGCACGAGGTGGGGCCGACCCCAGCCCGTTCCGCCGACCTGGGCGCGTGGCCCACGGGGCCGTCGTCGGGGCCGGTAGCCTGCTCCGCCGTGGCGCTCAAGGGCTTCGAACGACGACTGGAACGGATGGTGGAGGGCACCTTCTCGCGCCTGTTCCGCTCGTCCATCCGGCCGGTCGAGCTGGGCCGCCGGCTCGTCCGGGAGATGGACGACAACCGGTCGGTCGACGTCCGGGGCCGCACGCTCGTGCCCAACGCCTACAGCGTCGAGCTCTCCGAGACCGACTTCGAGCAGTTCAGCGAGGTGGCCGACGGCCTCGAGCGCGAGCTGGCCGAAGCGGCCCGCGAGCACGCCCGCGACGAGGGCTACGTCTTCATGGGGCCGGTCTCGGTCCACATCGAGCTGTCCCAGAAGCAGCACGCCGGGTCCTTCCAGATCGTCGGGCGCATGCGCGAAGGCAAGGGCGGTTCGGGTGCCGGAGCCCTGCTGCTCCCCACCGGCGAGCGCCTCCAGCTCGGCGAGTCCGTGGTCACCATCGGCCGCAAGCCCGAGTCCACGATCCAGCTCGGCGATCCGAACGTGAGCCGCAACCACGCCGAGATCCGCCCCCACGGCAACGGCTGGGTGCTCGTCGACCTCGGCTCCACCAACGGGTCGCGCGTGAACGGCAACCGGGTGAGCTCCCACGAGCTCCACGAGGGCGACGAGGTCGCCTTCGGCAACACCGTCCTGCGGTTCGAGGCGTCCTGAGCTCCCGCCGGGCGGCTCGCCGGCCCGACCACCCCGCACCCGGCGCGCCGGACCGCGAACCGGGCGACCGGTAGGCTCGACCGCTCATGGACGAGCAGCTGCTCACGATCCTCAAGCTCTGCCTCCTGGCGCTGCTGTACCTGTTCTTCTTCCGGGTGCTTCGGGCGGTGTGGGCGGAGATCCGCGGCCCCAAGCTGGCCGTCGCCGCCCCGCGCCAGGCCGCCGCTCCGGCCCCCACCGCCAAGGCGGTGCGCAAGGCCGAGCGCAAGGCGCTGCCCGTCCAGCTCGCGATCGTGGAGCCGGCGGCGCTGAAGGGCCGCACCTACCCCCTGGCCGAGGAGCTCACCGTGGGCCGCGCCGCCGGGTGCCAGGTCACCATCGACGACACCTACGCGTCGCAGATCCACGCCCGGGTGTTCTCCCGTGACGGCCAGCTGTTCGTCGAGGACCTCGGCTCCACCAACGGCACCTTCCTGAACCGCCAGAAGGTCCAGGGACCGCAGGCGTTCCGCCGGGGCGACCGCCTCCAGGTCGGCAACACCGTGCTGGAGCTCGTGTGACCACGGTGCGCTCGGGGAGCGCCACCCACGTCGGACAGGTGCGCTCCAACAACCAGGACTCGTTCCTGGTGCTCGCCGAGGCCGGGCTGTACGGCGTCGCCGACGGCATGGGCGGCCACAACGGCGGCGAGGTCGCCTCGGCCATGGCCGTCGAGCACCTGCAGGAGCACGCCGGCGAGCCCTCGCTCGAGAACCTGAAGCAGGCGGCGCGCATCGGCAACCGGGCCATCTTCGAGAAGGCCGGCGCCGAGCCCGAGCTGCACGGCATGGGGACCACGCTCTGCGCCGTCCGCATCGTCCCCGGTGCCGACGGCGAGGGCGACGAGATCGCCTGGATCAACGTCGGCGACTCGCGGGTGTACCTCTTCCGCGACGACCAGCTGATCCAGCTCAGCCGGGACCACAGCCTGGTCGAGGACCTGCTGCGCGACGGCCAGCTCACCGAGGACGAGGCCAAGGTCCACCCGAAGCGCAACATCATCACCCGTGCCCTCGGCATCGACATCGACGTCGACGTCGACGGCAGCACGGTGATCCCGTTCAACGGCGACCGGTTCCTGCTCTGCAGCGACGGCCTCTTCGGCGAGGTCGCCGCGGACCAGATCACCTCGGTCCTGCGCCGGCTGGCCGACCCCACCGAGGCCTCCGAGGAGCTGGTCCGCCTGGCCAACGAGGCGGGCGGCCGAGACAACATCACCGTCGTCGTCGTCGAGGTCACCGACGACGACGGCCGTGCGCTGGCCGCATCGACCGCCCTCGCCGAGGAGCAGTCCCGGCTGAAGGCCCGTGAAGCCGAAGCCGCGGCGGTCGACGGTGCGGAGGCCGACACCCAGCCCAGCGGTGACGGCGCCGACCCGTACGTGCCGGTCTTCGCCGACCGCAAGAGCTCGCTGCCCGATGCGTCCGACGACTTCGGCACCGGCGGCACCGCCGACGACGAGGACCCGTTCGGCCAGCTCGACCACGTGCGCTCCCGGCGCTTCACGTGGCGCGTCGCCCTGTTCATCGTGGCGCTGCTCGCCGTGGTGGGCGTGGTGGTCGGCGCCATCATCTGGTCGGGCAGCAACACGTACTACGTCGGCTTCGACGGCCAGAACGTGGCCATCTACCAGGGCAAGCCCGGTGGCGTGCTGTGGATCGAGCCCGAGCTGGTGGAGACCACCGACATCACCCGCTCCGACCTGCCCGAGGACGTGCGCTCCGCCGTCGCCGGCAACAAGGAGTTCGGGTCGCAGGCCGCCGCCACGCGCTTCGTCGTGACGCTGCAGGCCATCGTGGCGGACCAGGAGGAGGCCACGACCACCACCTCCACGACCTCGACGACGTCGACCACCCGTCCCACCACCACGACGGCCCCGGTCACGACGACGACCCCCGCCACCCCGACCACCGCAGCACCGTGAGTGCGGTCGCCCAGGCCCGTCGAGGGACGGAGCGGAGCGTGCTCGCGCAGTCGCGGCGCCGTGCGGAGCTCGGCCTGCTGATCCTCGCCATCGCCATCACCGGCGGGGCCTACACGCTGGCGTCGCTCGGCCAGACCTCGTCGGTCCCCGCCAACATCGGGCCGTTCTTCGCGATCATCACCGCGCTGTTCTTCGCCGCCCACCTGGCGATCCGCCGGCTGGCCCCGGAGGCCGACGGCCTGCTCTTCCCGCTGGTCGCGCTGCTGAACGGCATCGGCTACGTCTTCATCGCCCGCCTCGACCCGAAGCTGGCCGACAACCAGGCCACCTGGACGTTCGTCGGCATCGCCGCGTTCGTGCTGACGCTCGCGTTCGTCCGCCGGGTGCGGGACCTCGAGCGCTACCGCTACACGTTCCTCGCCGCCGGCCTGGTGCTGCTGGTCCTGCCGCTGATCCCCGGGCTCGGCGTCACCATCAACGGTGCCAAGATCTGGGTCGGCGTCGGCCCGGTGAGCTTCCAGCCCGGCGAGTTCGCCAAGATCGCCTTCGCCCTGTTCTTCGCGTCGTACCTGGTGGAGAAGCGCGAGCTGCTGTCGATGGCCACCTGGCCGAAGTTCCGGCCGATCCTCCCCGACCTCAAGCACCTGGGCCCGGTCCTGCTCGCCTGGGGCATCGCCATCCTGGTGATGACCGCGCAGAAGGACCTCGGCTCCTCGCTCCTGCTGTTCGCCCTGTTCATGGCGATGCTGTGGGTCGCCACCGGCCGGGTGGCCTACCCGGTGAGCGGCGCCATCCTGTTCGGCACCGCGGCCTACGGCGCGTGGACGCAGTTCGCCCACGTGCAGCGGCGCGTGTCGCAGTGGATGGACCCGTGGGCCGACACCGGCGGCCAGCTGTCGGAGACCTGGTACGCCCTGGCGTGGGGCGGCGTGGCCGGCACGGGCATCGGCCTCGGCCGCCCGAACAAGATCCCGTACGTCGAGAGCGACTTCATCTTCGCCGCGATCGGCGAGGAGCTGGGCCTGCTCGGCGGCACCGCCATCCTCATCGCCTACCTGCTCATCGTCGGCTCAGGCCTGCGCATCGCCGTGCAGGCCGAGCACTCGTTCGACAAGCTGCTCGCCGCCGGCCTCACCGCCCTCATCGGCATGCAGGCGTTCGTGATCCTGGCCGGCGTGATCCGGCTGCTCCCGCTCACCGGCGTGGTGCTGCCGTTCGTGTCCTACGGCGGCTCGGCGCTGGTCGCCAACTACGTCCTGCTCGCGCTGCTCCTGCGCATCTCCGACAACAACTCCCGCGTGCGCCGCGCGGCCGAGGTGGCGTGATGGACCGCTCGATCCGCCGGCTGGGCGCGTTCATGATGCTGCTGTTCTGCGCGCTGTTCGTGCAGCTCAACTACATCCAGGTCATCCGGGCCAGCGACCTCAACATCAAGCCGGGCAACAACCGCCCCATCGACCAGTCGTTCGCCAAGCCCCGCGGCACCATCGCCACCGCCGACGGCGTGCTGATCGCCCGGTCGGTCAAGAGCAACGACCGCTTCCAGTACCAGCGGGAGTACCCCGAGGGGGAGCTCTACGCCAACATGACCGGCTACTTCAGCTACGTCTACGGCGCCACCGGCCTCGAGCGGTCCTACAACGCGGAGCTGTCGGGCAAGACCGCCAAGCAGCAGATCAAATCCGTCGGCGACCTGTTCGTCGACAAGGACCGCACCGGCAACCTCACCCTCTCGGTCCGCTCCGACATCCAGCAGGTGGCGAAGCAGGCGCTGGGCGACTTCCAGGGCTCGGTCGTGGCGCTCGACCCCCGTTCGGGCGAGATCCTCGCCATGTACAGCAACCCGTCGTTCGACCCGAACCTCATCGCCAACCACGACGTCGAGGACAGCCAGGCGGCGTACAACCTGCTGATCGCGGCCGACGGCAAGCCGATGCTGGCCAAGGCGTACCGGGAGATCTACCCGCCGGGGTCCACGTTCAAGGTCGTCACCGGCTCCACCGGGGTGGAGAAGGGCGGCGTCACGCCCACCGAGCCCGTCTACCCGTCGGTCAGCTCGATCACCGTGCCGGGCACCACCCGCCCGCTGCGCAACTTCGGCGGCGAGGTGTGCGGCGGCACCCTCTTCACGATCCTCGCCAAGTCGTGCAACACCTCCTTCGCCCAGATGGGTCTGGACCTGGGCGGCGACAAGATGGTCGAGGGCGCCCAGGGCTTCGGCTTCAACAGCACGCCGCCGCTCGACGTGCCGGCGGTCCCGTCGCACTTCAAGACCGACTTCACCCGCAACCAGCCGGCGCTGGCCCAGTCGTCCATCGGCCAGAACGAGACGGCGGCCACCCCGCTGCAGATGGCGCTCGTCGCCGCCGGTGTCGCCAACGGCGGCGTGATCATGGAGCCCCACCTCGTGAGCGAGATCCGCGACGGCGAGGGCGACCAGGTCTCCAGCCACGACCCCACCCAGTGGAAGCGGGCCAGCACCCCGCAGACCGCCCAGACGATGATGGAGGGCATGCGCGAGGTCGTGCGCAACGGCAGCGCCACCCGCATCGCCGTCGAGGGCCTCGACATCGGCGCCAAGACCGGCACCGCCCAGTTCGGCCCGTCGGAGCCGCTGCGCTCCCACGCCTGGATCATCGCCTGGGCCGGCCTGCCCGGTCAGGCGCCCTCGATCGCCGTCGCCGTCATCGTCGAGAACCAGGACGGCGCCTCCGAGTCCACGGGTGGCCGCCTCGCCGCCCCCATCGCCAAGCAGGTGATCGAGCAGTCGTTCCAGCCGATGCCCGCGCCCCCCGCCGACGACACCGGCGCCACCACCTCCACCACGGCGGGCAACTGATGTGCAGCGATCGTGCCCCGTCCGTGCAGAAGCCGTCTCGTAGGCTGGTCTGAGCCATGTCCAACCGTGAACAGGTCGTCCTCAACGGGCGCTACGAACTCCATCGGCGCGTCGGGCGCGGGGGCATGGCCGAGGTGTACCTGGCGCGCGACCGCCTCCTCGACCGGCTCGTCGCCATCAAGATCCTCTTCCCGGAGTTCGCCACCGACCCGTCGTTCGTGGCCCGGTTCCGCCGCGAGGCCCAAGCCGCCGCCAACCTCAACCACCCCAACATCGTGGGCGTCTACGACTGGGGCAAGGAGCGGGGCACCTACTACATCGTCATGGAGTACGTCGACGGCCAGACGGTCTCGGAGATCCTCCGCAACGAGGGCCCCATCGAGCCCAAGCGGGCGGCGGGCATCGCCGCCGACGTGGCCGCCGCCCTCGGCTTCGCCCACCGCAAGGGCGTGGTGCACCGAGACGTGAAGCCCGGGAACGTCCTCATCACCAAGACCGGCGAGGTCAAGGTGGCGGACTTCGGCATCGCCCGGGCCATGACGGCCAGCAGCGAGGAGAACCTGACCCAGACCGGTTCGGTCATGGGTACGGCCACCTACTTCTCGCCCGAGCAGGCCCAGGGCAAGGCGGTCGACGCCCGCTCGGACCTGTACTCGCTGGGTGTCGTCCTCTACGAGATGGCATCGGGCAAGCCGCCGTTCAGCGCCGACAGCCCCGTCGCCATCGCCTACAAGCACGTGCAGGAGCCGATCCCGTCGCTGGCCGAGCGGGTGCCCGGCCTCCCTCGGGACTACGAGGCCATCACGATGCGGGCCCTGGCCAAGGACCCCGACGACCGCTACGCCGACGGCGCCGCCATGCGGGCCGACCTCCTGCGGTTCCGCGAGGGCAAGCCGATCGCGGCGGTGACCCCGGTGCCCACCGGCCCGGCCCGGCCCCCGTCGCCGCCCACGCCGCCCACGGGGAGCCCCGCGGTGGTGCCGCCGCCGCTGGACCCCGTGCCCGCCGAGCCGCAGCGCAAGAAGACCGGTTGGTTCTTCGTGATCATCGCCCTGCTGCTCGTCGTGCTGGCGGGCCTGCTGTTCGCCTTCGGCCAGCAGCTCGGCATCTTCGAGGAGCAGACCAAGAAGGTCGACGTGCCCAACGTCGTGGGCATGGACGTCGACACGGCCAAGGCCCGCCTCGAGGACCTGGGTCTCGAGGTGGAGACGTCGGACGCCGAGAGCGACCAGCCCGAGGGCACCGTCGTGGACCAGAACCCGGCCGAGGGCAAGGAGGTCGACACCGGGTCCACGGTGATCCTCCAGGTCAGCGTCGGCGTCGGCGAAGCCACCCTGGACGACGTCAGCGGGATGACCGAGGAGCAGGCGCGCGACACGCTGAAGGACGCCGGCTTCACCGACGTCAAGGCGCGCACCGAGACGCCCACCGTCGACGAGAGCACCGGCGAGCAGCCGCCCGCGGCCGGCACGGTGCTGCGCACCGAGCCGGGGCCGGGCACCTACGCCAAGGACCGCGAGATCTACCTGATCCTCGCCGGGGAGCCCATCGCCACCACCACGACGGCGGCACCCACCACCACGGCGGCGCCCACCACGACGCTCCCGCCCACCACCACGACGCTCCCGCCGACCACCACGACCACGGCACCGCCCACCACCACGACGACGCTCCCGCCGACCACCACGACCACGGCGCCCTAGCCCGGCGCTCGTCCGGGCGGGCGGCTGGTCCGCCCCGGATCCGGGTCGTCAGGAGTAGGCGTCGACCTGGGTCAGGAAGTTGCCCACGAGGTCGTGGCCGCCCACGGTCAGGATCGACTCGGGGTGGAACTGGACGCCCTCGGTGGGCGCGTCCTTGTGGCGCAGGCCCATCACGATGCCGTCGTCGGTCTCGGCGGTGATCTCGAGCACGTCGGGGACCGAGTCCCGGTCGACGACGAGCGAGTGGTAGCGGGTGGCCTCGAGCGGCTGGGGCAGGCCGGTGAACACGCCGACCCCCTGGTGGCGGATGAGCGAGGTCTTGCCGTGCATGATCTCGGGGGCACGGACCACGGTGCCGCCGAAGACCTGGCCGAGGCACTGGTGGCCCAGGCACACGCCGAACACCGGCTTCTTGCCCGTGAAGTGGGCGATGGCCTCGTTCGAGACGCCGGCATCGTCGGGCGTGCCCGGCCCGGGGGAGATCAAGATGCCATCGGGGTCGAGCGCCACCGCCTGCTCGAGCGTGATGGCGTCGTGGCGGTAGACGAGCGGCTCGGCCCCGGCCTCACCCAGGTACTGGACGAGGTTGTAGACGAACGAGTCGTAGTTGTCGATCACCAGCACGCGGCGGCCCATGGCGGGCCACGGTAGCGGCGGGGCCACCGGGCCTCCGCCTCCGAATCGGGCGGGTCAGCTGCGGGCGGGAGGCCGGGGGCCCGGAGGCGGAGCGACGGTGGGCGACGGCCGCACCTCGAGCTGGTGCTGGATGTGGCGCAGGTGCTCGTCGCAGCGGCTCTGGGCGGCATCGGCCCGGGACGAGAGCCAGGTCACGACGAAGATGCAGGCGAACACGATGGCGATCACGGCAGCAGCGAGCATCGGCGGTCCCTTCGTCCGGCGGTCGGTACCCCAAGGAAGCACGATCCCAACCACGCCATGACGGCCCTGCTCGGGATCCGTCGCCGCCGCCAGCCGGTCGATCCGGGTTCGGTAGGCTGCCGGACCATGTCCGAAGACTCCGACGAGACCCTCGCAGACGACGCCGCGGAACCGGCCGAGGCCGACGCTGCGGTCGACGCCCCCGAGGCCGAGGCCGCCGACGCGGACGCCACGGCGGAGGCGACGGGCGACGAGGTCGAGGACGCCGCGGACGATGCGGCGGAGGAGCCCGTCAACGAGCGCAAGGCCAAGGCCGATGCGGTCGTCGCCGAGCGCAAGGTGGTGGCCCGTCGCACCGTGACCAGCCGTCGCGTCACCCCCAAGGGCGGTCCGGCTGCGGCCAAGAAGGCGCAGCCCGCCGACGCTCCCGCCTCCACCTCCAAGGCCCGCGACGCCAAGAAGACCGCCAACGTGGTGACCAAGGCGCCGGCGCCGACCCCCCAGCAGGTCTACGCCAAGGGCCCGAGCCCGTGGTGGGTCCCGGCCATCATGTTCGGCCTGATCATCCTGGGCGCGCTGATCATCATGACCAACTACATGGGCGTGTTCGGCGATGCGTCGAACATCCGCCTGGTCATCGGCCTGGGCTTCATCCTGGGCGGCATCGTCACCGCCACGCAGTACCGCTAGCCGCCCACCGAGGCGCCCGGGGGAACGGATCCGTCAGGGATCCGTCAGGTTTCGGCCGTCCGACGGCGGGTTGACCGAGGTTGCCGAGAAGTTACAGGGATGTGACCCTCCCCAATCTTGTCCACAGGTTGGGGAAAGCGGGGACCGTCATCCCCAGGGCTGTCCAGGGCCGGTGGACGAGCGGCGAGCGGTCAGTCGTCGTAGGGCGACGTGACCAGCTCCATGTCCTCCATGCAGTGGCGCGGCGGCTCGGGGACCTCGTCGTTGGCCTGGGTCATGCGCACCTCGGTGGCGCAGATGCTGCACCGGTACGTGAAGCGGACCCGGCGGAGCTCACCGGGGTCCGGGGGCGCCGGCACCGGGCGGGCGAACCCGCCCAGGACCTTGGAGCCGATCCACAGGAGCACGACGGCGAACACCACGGCGCCGACGATCCGCCAGATGCTGGCGCCGCCGAAGGCGCCGAGCACGAGGGGAGCGGTGGCACCGGAGATCATGCGCCCAGCCTACGGACGCCCCTCGTGAACGACCGAACCCGCTGGTCCCCGATCTGGGCCCGGACGCGACGCGGCCCCCGGCTGAGCCGGGGGCCGCGCGCGATCTGGTCGAACCCGGAGGGAGGGGTGGGCCCGGCAGACCGCTACGGAGAGCGTGACGTGCCGGGGCTCGTCAGTCCAGTCGCTCGATGATGGTGGCGTTGGCCATGCCGGCGCCTTCGCACATCGTCTGGAGGCCGTACCGGCCACCGGTGCGCTCGAGCTCGTTCAGCAGGGTCGCCATGAGCTTGGTGCCGGAGCAGCCGAGGGGGTGGCCCAGGGCGATGGCGCCGCCGTTGACGTTCACCTTGCTCCAGTCCGGGTTGTACTCCTTGCCCCAGGCGAGGACGACGGAGGCGAACGCCTCGTTGATCTCGATGAGGTCGATGTCGTCGAGGCTGAGGCCGGAGCGCTCGAGGATCTTGGCCGTGGCCGGGATCGGGCCGGTCAGCATCTCGATCGGGTCGACGCCCGCGAGCGAGAACGAGTGGAACTTGGCGCGCGGCTTGAGGCCGAGCTCCTTGGCCTTCTCCTCGCTCATGATCAGCACGGCCGAGGCGCCGTCGGTGATCTGCGAGGAGTTGCCGGCGGTGACGACGCCGTTCTCCGGGTCGAAGGCCGGCTTCAGCTTGGCGAGCGACTCGAGCGAGGAGTCGGGGCGGATGCCCTCGTCGGCGGTCACGAGCTCACCGGTCTCGATGACCTCCTTGGTCTCGCGGTCGAAGCGCTTCTCGAGGACCGGGATGATCTCGTTCTCGAAGCGGCCCTCGGCGGTGGCGGCCGCGGCCCGCTGGTGGCTGCGCACGGAGTACTCGTCGAGGTCCTCGCGGGTGAGGCCCCACTTGTTGGCGATGATCTCGGCGGACGTGCCCTGCATGACGACGCCGCCACGGGGGGCGTAGCGCTCCATGACCTTGGGGCCCATCGGGAAGCTGCCCGGGGTGACCGAGGCGCCCATGGGGGTGGTGGACATGACCTCGACGCCGGCGGCGACGACGATGTCGTAGGCGCCGGCGATGACACCCTGGGCGGCGAAGTGGGCGGACTGCTGCGACGAGCCGCACTGGCGGTCGATGGTGGTGGCGGGCACCTCTTCGGGCCAGCCGGCGGCCAGCACGGCCGAGCGGCCGACGTTGACCGACTGGTTGCCGACCTGCATGACGCAGCCCATGATCACGTCCTCCACGAGGGCCGGATCCAGGTTGTTGCGCTCGGCGAGCGCCTTGAGCGTCTCGGCGGCGAGGTCGGCGGCGTGCCAACCCGACAGCTTCCCGTAGCGCTTGCCGCCGGGCGTGCGGACGGCATCGACGATGACAGCGGTAGCCATGGTGGCCCCTTCCCCTTCCGGCCCCTGCGGGTCCGAGTGGATTTCTTGACCGGTCGGTCAAGGACTAGTCAAGCGGGGTCCGGTGCGGGTGCGCAACCCCGGTCCGACCTCGCGAGCGAGCCGAGCGTCACAACCGTCTGCTAGTGAAGGGTCCGACTTCGACCACCGAGCCAGGGGAACCCGGAAGGCCGCCATGACCTCCATCACCGAACGCACCGCCAGCAAGACGATCGCCAGCGCCTTCCTCGACGTGGTGGCGTCGCAGGGCGACGACGTGGCCGTGCGCTGGAAGGAGGGCGACGACTGGAAGGAGTGGACCTTCTCCGAGGTCGCCGAGCTCGTCGCCAAGGTGGCGGGCGGGCTCAAGGCCCAGGGCGTGCAGCGGGGCGACCGCGTCGTGCTGATGATGCGCAACATCGCCCACTTCCACGTCATCGACGTGGCGGTGCTGATGCTCGGCGCCACGCCGATCTCGATCTACAACTCCTCGGCCCCCGACCAGGTCGAGTACCTGGTGAACCACTCGGGTGCCGTCGTCGGCATCGTCGAGGACGACAGCTTCCTCCAGCGGTTCGCCGCCGTGCGGGACCAGCTCACCAAGCTGCGAACCATCGGCGTGCTGAAGCTGGGCGAGCTCGCCGCCGACTTCACCTGGGACGACCTCGTCGCCGGCGAGCCCATCGACCTCGCCGCCGCGGCCGCCCAGGGCGACCCCAGCGACCTCGTCACGGTCATCTACACCTCGGGCACCACCGGCCCGCCCAAGGGCGTGATGATCTCGAACGCCAACGTGATGTTCGTGGCCGAGGCCACCCGGGACCTGATGCCCTTCGCCGACGCCCGGGGCAAGAAGGTCATCTCGTACCTGCCGATGGCCCACATCGCCGAGCGCACGGTCAGCCACTACTCCCAGGTCGTCCTGGGCTACGAGGTCAGCTGCTGCCCCAACCCGAGCGAGATCGCGTCCTACCTCGGCCCGGTGAAGCCCAACGTCCTCTTCGGTGTGCCGCGCGTCTGGGAGAAGATCCACGCCGGGCTCACCGGCGCCCTCGCCGCCGACCCGGAGAAGGCCCGGCAGTTCGACGAGGCGGTCGAGGCGGCCAAGCCCATCGCCATCAAGAAGTCGTGGGGCACCGCCACCGAGGAGGAGGAGGCCACCTACGCCTTCCTCGACGAGGTCGCCTTCAAGCCGGTGCGGCTGCTGCTCGGCCTCGACGAGCTCGAGGTGGCGGTCACCGGTGCCGCACCGATCCCGCCCGACCTGCTCAGCTGGTTCCGCGCCATCGGCGTGCCGCTGTCCGAGGTGTACGGCATGTCCGAGAACACGGGCCTCATGACCTGGACGCCCGAGCGCATCAAGCCCGGCACCGTCGGTCCGGCCTGCCCCGGCACCGAGGTCCGCATCGCCGAGGACGGCGAGGTCATCTGCCGAGGCCCCCACGTGTTCTCCGGCTACCTCGACGACCCCGAGAAGACCGACGAGGCCCTCTCGGCCGACGGCTGGCTCCACACCGGTGACATCGGCGAGCTCGACGACGACGGCTACCTGAAGATCGTCGACCGCAAGAAGGAGCTGATCATCACCGCGGGCGGCAAGAACATCAGCCCGGCCAACCTCGAGGCGGCCCTGAAGATGATCCCGCTCGTGGGCCAGGCTGCGGCCATCGGCGACCAGCGCCCGTTCGTGTCGGCCCTCGTGGTGCTCGACCCCGACACCGCCCCGGCCTGGGCGGCCCAGCACGGCCTCGGCGAGCTCACGCTCGTCGAGCTGGCCGACCACCCCGACGTCATCTCCGAGGTCGAGGCGGCGCTCGCCGGCGTGATGGAGCCGTTCAACAACGCCGAGCGGGTCAAGAAGGTGAAGGTGCTGGGCGAGGAGTGGCTGCCAGACTCTGACCTGCTCACCCCGACGTCGAAGCTCAAGCGCCGAGGCGTCAACACCCACTTCGCTTCGGAGATCGAGGCGCTGTACCGCTGACCCCGGCCGTTCGCGGGCCGGAACGGAGGGCCCGATGAACGTCCGACGACTGCTGGCCGGCACCCTGGCGTGCGGCGTCGCCGTCACCATCCTCACCGGCTGCGACGACGCGCCCAAGAGCACGCTCAACCGGCCCGGCGCACCCGTGGTGCTCACCGGGAAGCAGCTGCCGGCGTTCTCCGGCGTGCTGCCCAGCCGGGTGGTGGCGTTCCGCCACACCACCGACGGGTCGACGAAGACCTGGACGCAGATCCCGGTCCAGGTCGACCAGCGCAAGGTCGTGCCGTTCGGCTCGCAGCCCTCGACCAACGCGGCGGCCGGGACCCCGGGCACCGTCTACGGCAACGGGAGCGGCGGGCCCACCGCGCTCCAGTACGCGGACCCGAACACCTGGGTCGGAGCCGACGCCAACCCGAACGTCGACGGCGACGACGAGGTCGTGTTCATGGCGTCCGACGCGGGCGGTCAGGCCCCCGAGGGCTCCTCGCCGGCCGGCGTCGTCGCCGGCAGCGGGGTGGCCGTCGCCGTCTCCGACCCCCGCGCCGGCTCCGAGAAGGGCTGGGTGTACCTCTTCCGCTCCACCGGCGGGCTCGACTCCTCGGCGGGCAAGGACTACGTGGCCTACGACTTCGCCCTCAAGAGCGGCGACTACAAGAGCACCTACAAGCGGGCCACGGGCCCGAACCCCGAGACGTCGTCGGTGGTCACGCCGACCTACCGCATCGACTTCACCGACCGCTGGAAGGAGGTGAGCTGGAAGGTGCTGGCGCCGGGCGCGTCGGGTGCCGACGTCCTCGACGGCCACAAGAACCAGTTCGCCACCTCGACCTGCGGTCGCAGCAACCAGACCTTCCTCGAGGAGGAGGGCGCGTTCGTCGCCAACATCGACGGGCCGGTCCGGGCCATCCGGAGCTACGTCGGGGCCAACAGCGGGCCGCTGACCCAGCGGACCCACCTCCTGTACCGGGACCGCGAGGACGTGATCACCAACCTCCGGGTGCACGCCATCCCGGGGATCATGGACTTCGTCGACTACAGCTCCGCGGCCTCGGGGATGACGTACCGCAGCTCGACGGTGCCCAACGGCGTGAGGATCGACGGCGTCGCCGACGTGGTGGGCACGAAGCTCCCGCGCTGGGAGGCGGTCGACGGGCCCCAGGGCCGGATCTACACCCGCAGCACCTTCACGACCTCGCAGTCCGGGCTGAACGCCAAGACCGTCGGGTTCTACCGGGACCAGCGCCTCCCGCAGGAGCCGCAGTGCTGGGGCGACAGCTCCTACTTCGGCGCCTCGGGCTCGTGGGTCCAGGCCGGCATCGACAACACGGACCCTCGGAGCACCCCGACCGCCACCGTCACCGGCACCCGCGTGAACCAGTTCCTGCCTCCGGCGGCCGACAAGACGAAGGTGGCTGCCTACGCGGCGGACTGGGCCGCCGACGTCGACGCTCCCCTCACCGTTTCGGTCGCCGCGTTCTCCTGACCCGATCGGCGACGGCACCCATTCGTCGCCCGGAGGTGCTCGGGAAGGGCCCGATTGACCGTGACATCGTTCGATGACACAGTGGCCGCTGGTGACGAGCACGAGCGATCGGACCGAACCAGGGGGTGACCCCGTCCGGCGCGCCCTGGGCGTGGTCGGGCCGGCCCTCGCGGTCATCGCCGTCCAGCTCGTCCTCTACCCGGTGTCGCTCGGGGTGTGGACCCAGGGCGTCGTCGCGGGCCTGCTGAACAGCCTGGTCGTGCTGGGCATGATGCTCGTGTACCGAGCCAATCGGGTCGTGAACTTCGCCCAGGCATCGATCGGGACCTACCCCTCGGCGCTGGCGATCGGGGTGCTCATCTTCGGGGCGCCCGCGCTCGGCGTGTCCATCGGGATGGGGGCCGTGGCCGCCCTCGTCGTGGCCGCCAGCGCCGCCCTGCTGCTCGGCTGGTCGGTCGGCCGGGCGGCGGTCGTGGGCGCCGTCGTCCTGGTCGGGACCGTCGTCGGGCTGTGGGTGTGCGACGCGCTGGGCTACTGGGGCGCGCTGCTCGTCGGCCTGGTCACCGCGGCCGGCGTCGGGCTCGGGATCGACGCGCTGGTCGTGGCCCGCTTCCGCCGGTCGCCGCGGCTCGTGCTCACGGTGGCCACCATCGGCCTCGCCCAGTTCTTCGCCGTCGGCGCCCTGCTCGTGCCGCGGCTGTGGGACCGCATCCAGCTCGCCGACCGGGACGCAGCCCAGCTCGGCGTGCCGTGGAAGCTGTCCTTCACGATCGGCACCACCGTGTTCGGCGGCGACGAGGTCGTGGCCGTCCTCGTGTCGGTCGCGTGCCTGGTCGGCGTCACGCTCGCGCTGCGCCGCTCCGACGTCGGGATCGCGGTCCGCGCCTCGGCCGAACGAGCCGACCGGGCGTCGATGCTCGGGGTGCCGGTCCCGCGGATCGAGGCAGGGGTGTGGGTCGTGGCCGCGGTGCTGGCGTTCCTCGGCACGTTCCTGCAGGCCGCCATCCTCGGCCTCGAGATCACGGCCGGCGTGGGCCTGCGCGTGATGGTCGCGGCCCTCGCCGCGCTGGCGCTCGCCGGCTTCGAGTCCCTTCCCGTCGCGCTCACGAGCGCGGTCGCCATCGGCGTGCTGGCCCAGGCCACCGGGCCGGCGGGCGGCGGTTCGGTCACCGAGACCGACACGGTGCTGGCCGTCGTGGTGCTCGTCGGCCTGCTCGCCCGTCGGGCGCCGCGCCGCCGGGCCGATCGCCAGGAGGTGTCGAGCTGGCGGTCGAGCGTCGAGCCGCGGGCCATCCCCCGGGAGCTGGCCGGCATCCGCTCCCTGGTGGCCGCCCGCTGGATCGGCGGGGTCGCGGTGCTCGTGGCGGCGGTGTGCCTCCCGCTCGTACTGAGCGAGAGCCAGACGTTCCGGGCCGCCACCGTCGGCGCGCTCGCGGTGCTGGCCCTCTCGGTCGTGGTCCTCACCGGCTGGGCGGGCGAGGTGACGCTCGGGCAGATGGCGTTCGCCGCCACCGGTGCGGCCGTGGCCGCCTACGTCACCGCGGAGTGGCGGTGGGACCTGAGCCTGACGCTCCTCGCCGGCGGTGCGGCCGCCGCGCTCGTCGCCGTGGTCGTCGGCCTCCCGTCGCTGCGGTGGCAGGGGATCTTCCTCGCCGTGACCACCCTCGCGTTCGCGCAGGCGGCGGCCGGGTCCCTCCTCAACCCCACCGAGGCCACGTGGATCCCCACCGATGCCGTGCCCCGCCGGCCCCTGCTCGGCATCTGGGGCCTCTCGGGCGATGCCGCCATGTACGAGGTCGTCCTCGGGATCCTCGTGCTCACGCTGCTCGCGGTGGCCGGGATCCGGCGCAGTCGCACGGGCCGGGTGCTGCGCGCCCTGCGCGACAACGTCCCCGGCGCCCAGGCCTACGGCGTGCGCGTGGTCCCCGCCCGGCTGGGGGCGTTCGCCCTGTCCGGCTTCATCGCCGGGGTGGCCGGCGTCTTGCTGATGTACGTGAGCGAGGGCTACGACGTCGCCACCTACGGCGCCGACCAGAGCCTCAACGTGTTCATCGCGGCCGTCGTCGGCGGCGTCGGGAGCCTGCTCGGCGCGCTGCTCGGGGCGGGCGTGCTCGACGGCAGCCGCACGTTCCTGTCGGGGGAGTGGGCGCTCCTGCCGTCGGCCGTCGGCGTGCTCGTCGTGCTGATGGTGCTGCCCGGCGGCCTGGCCGAGCTGGTGTACCGGGTGCGCGACGCCATCCTCCGGCGGGTGGCGGCCCGGCACGGGATCGACGTCCCGAGCCTCACGGCCGACCGTCGCGCCGACGAGCCGGACCACCCCGAGCCCGCGCCCCTCCCCGCCGGTGCAGCGGAACCGGCGCCCGAGGCGCCGCGGGTGGCGCGACCGACCGAACCGGGTTGGCTCTCGGTGCGCGACCTGGACGTGGCCTACGACAAGGTCCAGGTCCTGTTCGGGGTCGACCTCGACGTGCCCCGCGGCCAGATCACGGCGCTGCTGGGGACGAACGGTGCGGGCAAGTCCACGCTCCTGCGGGCGATCGGCGGCGTCGCGCCGGTCACCGCCGGGAGCATCGAGCTCGACGGGGTCGACCTCGGCGCCCTGGCCCCGCACGAGGTCCCACAGCAGGGGATCGCCCAGATGCCCGGTGGCCAGGGCGTGTTCCCGTCGCTCACCGTCGACGAGAACCTGCGGGTCGCAGCCTGGCTGATCCGGGGTGACCGGTCCGACGCCGACGCCCGCATCGCCGAGGTCCGCACCCGCTTCCCGATCCTCGAGCGCCGCGCCACCGACCCCGCCGGCGACCTCTCCGGCGGCCAGCAGCAGCAGCTCGCCCTGGCGATGGCCCTGCTCGCACGGCCCGCGCTGCTCCTCGTCGACGAGCTGTCGCTCGGCCTCGCACCGGTCGTCGTCGAGCAGCTGCTCGAGGAGCTGCGGCGCCTGAGGGACGACGGGACGACGATCGTCATCGTCGAGCAATCCGTCAACGTCGCCCTCACGATCGCCGACCACGCCTTCTTCATGGAGAAGGGCGAGGTGCGGTTCTCGGGCGACGCCGCAGAGCTGCTCGAGCAGCCCGACCTGGTCCGGGCCGTCTACCTCCAAGGGGCGCGGGAGGCGCTCGCGGCCGACGGGCCACCCGCGGTCACCGTCCGCCCTGCCGCCTCCGACGCGGGACCGGTCGCGCCGGAGGGCGCAGGCTCCGCCGCGATCTCGGTCGACGGCCTCGCCGTCGCGTTCGGGGGCATCGTCGCGGTCGACCACGTCACGTTCTCGGTGGCTCCCGGCGAGGTCGTCGGGCTCATCGGGCCCAACGGCGCCGGCAAGACCACGATCTTCGACCTCGTCTCCGGGTTCACCCGGCCTTCCGCCGGCAAGGTGGTGGTGCTCGGCCACGACCTCACCAGCGCCCCCGCGTCGGCACGGGCCCGGGCCGGTCTCGGGCGGTCGTTCCAGGATGCCCGGCTGTTCGGCGGCCTCACCGTCGCCGAGACCATCGCCGTCGCGCTCGAGCGGTGGATCGAGGTGGCCGACCCCATCAGCGAAGCGTGCCGCCTCCCCGCGGTGCAGCTCACCGAGGCGGCCGTGCGCGAACGGGTGGAGGAGCTGATCGACCTGTTCGGCCTCGGCGCCTTCCACGACAAGCGCCTGAGCGAGCTGTCCACCGGGTCCCGCCGGATGGTCGACCTCGCGTGCGTCGTCGCCCACCAGCCCTCGGTCGTGCTGCTCGACGAACCGAGCAGCGGCATCGCCCAGCGCGAAGCCGAGGCGCTCGGTCCGGTGCTGCTCGGCCTGCGCGACCGCCTGGGCGCGGCCCTGGTCGTGATCGAGCACGACATCAGCCTGATCTCGTCGATCGCCGACCGGCTCGTCGCCCTCGACCAGGGCGCGGTCGTCGCCACCGGCGCACCCGCCGCCGTCCTCGACCATCCCGAGGTGGTCGCGTCCTACCTCGGTGCCGGAGGTGCGACGCTGCACCGCTCCGCCCCGCTCCCCGGAGGCTCCCGATGACCAGCTCCCCGGCCCGCCCGTGGCCCGCCCTCTCGCCCGTGCGCCGCTTCGGTCCGCTCGTGCTCGTCGTGGCGCTCGTGGTCGGTGCCGGCGTGGTGGCCACGGCCAAGGGCAAGGGCACCGAGACGCCGGGCCGGAAGGCGCCCACCGAATCCGTGGCCAAGTCCTACGTCGACAACCCCGTCCTCCCGGTCCTCTACTCGCAGGCGAAGGAGGACGGGACCCTCGACGACTACGACTGGGGCGACCGGTGCGACCCCGAGACCGGGCGCAACGCGTTCCCGTCGGTCTACGCACCACCGTGCGTCCCGGTGTGGGACGGGACC
>DATMGQ010000180.1:0-11904 GCA_035555395.1 Acidimicrobiales bacterium | reverse complement strand
GAGGCGCGCGCAGCTGGTGACCGCCAACGAGGCGCTGTCGGCCGCGAGGGCCGAGTACGAGGCGGCCAAGGCCGAGCAGAACCCGATCACCGGGTTCCGCCTGATCCAGGCCACCGACGCGCTCGACGCGGCCAAACCGGTCGCCGAAGCCGCGGACTCGGCGTACCAGGCCGCGGAAGCCGAGATGGCCGCAGCCGAAGCCCGTGCCGCCAAGGCCACCGCCTACCTCCAGACGGTGGCCAACGAGCGCGAAGCGGTGCGCGTCCGCCGCCAGACCAACGAGTCGCAGCTCGGCATCGCCCTCGGCGAGGAGCGCGCCGCCGACGCCGAGCAGAAGGCTGCCGCCTCCGCCGCCGCAGCCGCCTGCAACTGACCCCCCCCGAACCGGTGCCAGCCCGACGAGGACCGCGTGCGGTGGCACGTCGTGAGGACGCACGAGCGCACCCAACCCCCGCCGCGACGAGCGGCTGCGTGCGCCCGCACGTCGTGGGGGTGCAGCGACGCACGCAGCTCGGGGGACGAGTGGTCCGTGCGTTCGCACGTCGTGAGGACGCTCGATCGCACCCAACCCGCGCCGCGACGAGCGGCTGCGTGCGCCCGCACGTCGTGGGGGTGCAGCGACGCACGCAGCTCGCGTCGCGACGAGGGTTGCGTGCGGTCGCGTCGCATCGCGTCCGAGGGCGCCGGGCGGCTTGGAGCGGGACGGCCACGGTGAGCGGGAGGTGCGGGAGATGAGCGAGTCCCAGGGGTTCTTCACGAAGCCGTGGCAGGGCGGCGACGCCGATCCGGCGGCGTCGGGTGCTGGCGCGGCTGCGGCGAGCGATCCGCTGGCGGGGTACCCGTCGCTGGACGTGTCGGCCGCGGCGGAGGCACAGATCGCGGCGCTCGCCGTCGACCCGGCCACGGCGGGCTGGCCGGTCTGGCAGCAGGCGCTCACGTGCATCAGCCAGGGCTTCGCCAAGTGCGACATCCTCGAGGTCCTCGCCCAGGGCAGCCGCGACGACCGCGCTCCCGCCGCGATGGCGGCTGAGATGACCCGGGAGCGGGCCGACCTCGAGGCCCTCCAGCGGCGGTACCAGCAGTTGTGCGACGACTCCGAGGCGAGCGTCGAACGGGCGAACGAGATCATCCAGGCCGCGCACCAGGACGCCATGGCGCAGGAGGCCAAGCGCCAGGCGATGCGCGCCGAGGTGGCCAAGGCGCAGCAGGACCAGGCCCAGGCAGACTGGAAGGCCGGGGTCAAGCGGGCCGACGACGCCCACAAGGCCTACATCGAGTCGCTCACCAACAAGTACTGGTCGTCGATGTGAGCCCGACCACCTGACCCGCGATCGGGGCGCGGCCCCCCGTGCATCCGTGTGTCGCCACGACGTGCAATCGCACGCGGCCTTCGGGCTGGGTGGGTGCGTGCGATCCGACGTCGCGTGCGTTCGTGTGTCGCTACGACGTGCGAGCGCACGCAGCCATGGTTCCGCTGTGAGCTGCGTGCGTTCGTGTGTCGTCACGACGTGCAATCGCACGCGGCCTTTGGGCTGGGTGGGTGCGTGCGCTCCGACGTCGTGTGCGTTCGTGTGTCGCTGCGACCTGCGAGCGCACGCATCGCGGGGTGGGTTCAGGTGTTGGCGGCGGCTTGTTCGGCTTCGGTCTGGCCGCCGGAGACGGCGACGAAGCCGGTGGGGCGGACGGCGATGACGACGCGGACGTCGGCGTCGCCGCGGCCGATCTGGAGGCCGTAGGCCTCTTGGAGGCTCACGTAGAAGTCGGCGTTCGGGTCGGGGACGATCGACTCGACCGTGCCGCGGACCTCGAGGAACGTGTACGGGTCGTCGGGGTCGGCGATGGAGAGGGCCACGCGCGGCTCGTGCTCGAAGTTCCGGTACTTCTGGCGCTGGGTGGTGTGGGTGAACCGGACGAGCTCGCCGTCCCAGGCGAACCACATCTCGCTCACCTGCGGCGATCCGTCGGGGCGCACCGTCCCGAGGTGGGCGATCAGCGGCTGGTCGAGGAGGTGCGCGTGCGAGGCGGGGAGAGTAGAGGAGGCCATGGGCCCCACCGTACGGACGGCCCTGCCCGATTCCGACGGGCGCTCCGATGGGGTGGCTCAGCCGATGGCGTCGAGGTGCTCGGCGATGAGGTCCAGCGCCCGCGCGTGGCCTTCCAGGTGCGGGAGGTGTGCCGTGTCGGCCAGCAGCTCGAACCGGGCGCCGTCGACCTCGTGGGCGAGGTGCTCGGCGGCTGGGCGGGCCACGACGTCGTACTCGCCGCACAGCACCAGCGTGGGCACGGCGATCTGGCCGAGCCGATCCCATGCAGGTGCCGGCGGCACCTCGTCGCCCACCGCCGGAGCGCGGAGGGCGATGCCGTTCATGTCGAGGAACAGGTCGCGCACGGGGCCGGTGACCCGGCCCTCGGGTGCGGTCCACCCGTCGAGCCAGGCGTGCGCCTCGATCCGGTTGACCAGGTCGAGGTCGTCGCCCTCGTCCGCGGCCTCGTAGGTCGCGATCAGCGCCTGCACCTCGGTCGGTAGCGCCGCCTCGTCGAGCTCCGGCGCGCCGCTCACCCCGGCTCCGATGAGCACCAGTCCCCGAACCCGGCCCGGGTGGGCGAGGGCGAGGTCGACCGCCCGACGCCCGCCGTTCGAGGCGCCCACGACGATCGCCTGCTCGACACCCGCGGCGTCCAGCACGGCCCGCGCATCGTCCATCTCGACGTGCGGCTCGGCCGTCCACGTCGACTCGCCGAACCCGCGACGGTCGTAGGCGATGGTCCGGTACCGGCCCCCGAGGCGATCGACCAGGGGAGCCCACGACCGCTTGTCCGTGACCCCGGCGTGCAGGAGCAGTACCGCCGGTCCGGCCCCGACGTCGTCGTACGCGATCCGAACCGCTCCCGAGTCCACGAACACCCGGCCATGCTGCCGTGGCGCAGCGGCCGGTGCCATCGAGTTGAAGCGGTGGGCCACCCGGGGATCGAACCCGGAACCAGCGGATTAAAAGTCCGATGCTCTGCCAGTTGAGCTAGTGGCCCAGGGGACGGCGCGTTACCTGGCGCGAAACCAGGTGCTTCGCCGACCTCGGAGAGAGGACGCTACCTGGGAGGCCAGATGAGGGCCGACGGCTTCGCCGTGGTCGTCTCGAGCATCCGAAACGGGCGGGCTCGAGCGTGGCCGGACGCGGCGGTGCCCCGGCCCGGGTGGGTCGGAGTGCCGAGCGGGTCAGGCGGCAGCGAGGAGTGGCGGATCGCCCGTCGGCCGGGCGGTCCTTCGCTCGAACGCGGTCAGCGCCGTGAAGTTGGCGAGCATCGCTGCGTAGATGAGGCGGACGTGCTGTCGGCCCTTGCCGACAGCGGGGGCTCGTCCGTTCCGCCAGGTCGACTTGAGCCAGGCGTTGAACGACTCGGCGATGGGGCGCGCTGCGTTGAGCAGGTCCCACCGCTCGTCGCCTTGAGCGATGGGCCGGAGGTTCTCGGAGCGGGCGATCCCGGCGGCTTGGTCATCGCCGTTGGTGTGGAGACGCAGGGTGAGCGAGTCGCCGCGCAGCCGCGGCGGAACGCGAGGGTCGTCGGGGATGCGGTACTCGGCGTAGAAGCGGAAGCCGCCGGACTTGTTCCGTCGGCGGTGGAGCTTCGGCTCCTCGAGGCGGACGTGGTCGGCGTCCGATCCCGTGAACACCTCGATGTGCGCCGCTCCGTCGATGGCCCAGACGGTTGCGTCGTGGTTCCCCCGGGTCTGGTGCCGTCCGAGGTTGAGCGTCTTCGGGCCGCCGCCGGGTGCAGCGGGGACCTTCACGATGCTGATGAGCCCGAGGCTGTAGAGGACGTCGATGTGCTTGCCGCGCAGCGCCATGTCCCATACGACACCCAGGATGTCGAGGCCGGCGGCCAGGAGCACCTTGAGAGATTCGAGCGCGGCGCCGGCTTCCCCGCCGCCACCGCTCTTCTCTACCTGGAAGATGGAGAGGACGATCTGCTCGCCGGTGTGGCCGGTGCGGGCGTGGTGGAAGCCGAACTTGGTGCCGTAGACGTTCCTCTTGTCGCCGGTCTTGTACCAGCCGGCGTCGGGATCGTGCGGGCGCTGGATGAGCTCGCCGGTCTCGGGATCGACGTACACGTCCCCCGGTGCGCTCGTGAACCTGGACTTGAGGACGGTGCCGTCGCCGTGGATGTAGTCGCGGATGTCGGGAGCGGCGTAGCCCTGTCGCTCCGGATCGAAGAGGCCCATGACGCGGGCCTGGTCGCACGCCTCCTGGGTGAACGCGTGGTCGAGCATGGCCAGGCGGAGGGGGTCGTTCCCGATCTTGTCAGCTCGGCGCCAGAAGTTCGTCCGGGTGGGGCCGGTGCGACGGCTGGGTGCGAGCCCTCGGTAGTGCGGGTAGCGAGCGGCGAGTGCCGCCCGGATGGGTTCCCAGTTGATGGTCGACGAGAAGAACGCCTCGGCCCGCCGGTCGCTGCCGAGAGCGGCGGACACGACCCCGAAGATGTCGTACATGGCCTGAGGAAACAGCGGCGGCCGGCCGAGGTCGCCGGGCTGCCACGTGGTCAAGGGCGCGGCCATCCGGTGGAGTGCCTCGCGTTCGATGAGGCCGAGGACGAAGTCGATGGTTGCGTCAGGTCGGACCTCTCGCCCGGTGGGGCGAGGGCGTCGCTTGAACGCGGGGCCGCTGGTGGCGGTCAGGCCCACCAGTCGTACCCCACGTGGTCGGCCGCGACCTGCAGGTCGCGGATGCCGAGGAAGCGCGCAGCGTCTTCGATGCGGCCGGTCTCGTCGAACACCCGTCGGCCAGCCCAGTCGCACAGGGACCTGGGCTTGATGCCGACCTCGGAGCCGAGGCCCGAGCGGGCGAAGATCTCGCCGAGCAAGGCGCCGGTGGAGGCGGTTCGCGCGTTCTTCGTGGCGCGCGCGGTGGTGAGGAGCTTCGTGGACCGGTCGGCGTCGCCCATGACCTCGATGCGCCGCTTGATCTGCGCGATGCCCCAGTCGGTGAGGGGTGCGTGACGCTCGACGCGGTTCTTGTTGCCCGACAGCCACACCGTCCGGTTGCCGAGGTCGACGTCGTCGATAGAGGTGGTGGCGCTCTCCGAGAGGGTCGCACCCGCTTGACCGAGCGCCCACGCCACCGGGTGGCGGGTGTCCACCAGGGTGAGCTTCGAGCTGATGCGGCCGACGAGCTCCTCCTCGTCGGTGAGGGGCCGGCAGTCGGCGGCCCCCTTTGGCGGCAGGCGGATGTCGAGGGTGGGATCACCATCGTGAAGACCGAGGTGGCGGGCGGTCGTGAAGACCACGCGAATCGCGCCCCGCCGGAGGTACTGGGTGCTGGCGCCGGGGTCGCTCCACCGGTCGCGCGTCGATGGAGCGGGGAGTTCGATGAACCCGAGCGCCATCGCCGGCGTGATGTCTGCGATGGCGGCTGCGCCTTGGTGCTTCGCGTACAGGAAGAGCCGGCCGATCTCTGCGAGGGTGCGCGCCTGGCCCTGATCCTTCGAATCGAGGAGGTTGGCCAGGTGCGATCCGATGAGCCCGGCGGCCTCGTCGAGGTCGAGATCGAAGCCTCGGTCGATCACCGTCGACACCGCATGGAACAGGGCGGCGAACCCCACCGCCAGCCCGACCGGGTGCAGGCCCTTCGACCACGCCCAGATGAGCTCACGCCCCACCGGTCCGATGCCCGCCAGCGGATCGCCGGTGGCCACGCGAGCCACCGGCTCCTGCCCGTCGAAGGGCAGCAGCACCGGAGTCGCGTCGGGGCGCGTCGAGGCAGGAGCGATGGGAGACAAGGGTTCGGGTCGACTGGCACGCGAGCCCGGAACACCCGGGCTGCGGAGGTCGTCCCCCCACCAAAGCACACGCGTGAAACATAAGAAACCCCTGGTCAGGTACTAAAAAGTGGTTTTGCAAAAGCCAGATCCGCCACCACTTCTGTCAAGAGGCGGTGACCTGCGAAAACCCGCAGTCGAACCTTCCGGCGCGCTGGAAGAACCCGAGACTTTCTTTGCCGATCCGCGCTCGTTCGAGCTCGATCGCCCGGGAAATGGGCGGTCGACCGGGGCCGTGGACTGTGGATAACCGCCGGTGAGGGCGTTGTCGCCGGACTGGGGACAACGCACCCTCCAGGCGCGGGACCAACTAGTGGAAGGGGTCGATCCCGGGGGCGTGGCTCATGAGGTCGAGAACCCACCGCTGCTCGGAGACGCACGACTGGTTCTCGTGGTCGACCTCGATCGGCACCCACCGGTTCGAGAGCCGCACCCCGATGCCGAGCTCGACGGCGGCGTCGAAGTCGCTGCGCATCTCCTCGAGGTCGGTGTACTCGCGGGTGTCGAAGACCTCTTCACCCTCGAGGTCCGGGGTGGCGAAGCAGCCGAAGTACCCGCCCTCCGCACCCGTGGTGCCGGCCGGGAGGCCGAACTGGCGGTCAAGGGCGAGCGCCTGGTCGAGCGACATCGGGGCGTTGCCGCTCATCCACGCATCGAGGAGCTCGACGCTCACGTCGAGCTCGGCAGCGAGTGCTCGGTGGTCGATGCCCTGCAGTTCGCACTGCTCGGTGATCCACTCGCCCACCACGCCACGGCGGTGAGCGGTCTCGACGTCCAGGACGGCGTCATCGGTAGGGTTCTGCATGGCGAGACCTCCACGGGTCTGGTCCAGGTCCCGGGCGGCTGCAACCGCGCCGGGACCACTTGGTTGTTGGCGGTCAACCTGGCACGAGACGTACGCGGTGTCCAGGTGGGTGCGGCGTCGCTCGGTGTTCTACCTCCGGCGCGGTTCGAGGTTGCTGAGCGACCAGTTGTCCTTGCGGGGAAACTCGGCGCCGGGAGCGATCGGCGCTGCTGTCCACCACCGCTCGATGGGCCACGGTGGTTGTGTTGCCGAATTCGCCCATCGGGTGCGCTTGAACTGCCGAGTGACGTTCGGCTCGGGGTCGTCGACGGTCCGATACCCGCCCTCGAAGTCCATGACGCTGGGCCATCGAGGCAGCGTGAAGGTCTCGGCGATGTGGTCTCCGGGCCGCTCGAACACGTAGTGCTGTGTGTTGGCGCTGAGTTCACGGTTCACCTCGCGCACCTCCGAGGGGTCGAGGGTCTGCATCACCGCGGTCTCGAGGACCTCGATGTCCATCCGGAACATGGCCAGCAGTGTCATCGGATCAAGTGGGAAGAGAACAACCCCTGCGTTGAGGAATCCTGGGACCTCCGTGCGGCGGGTCCCCGGCCCGCCCACCGGCACGACGGGCTCATCCGGACAAACGAGCGGTCTGCTGCACCGGTACACCCGCCAGTTGCGCTCGAGGATGAGGTCGCGGATGGCTTCGGCCATCTTGCCCACCTCGACTGTCGCTGCGGCCTCCGCTGGCCCAATCGTGACCGTGCCATCGGCCAGGTCCTGCATGAAGGTGTGGTTCTCCTCGAGTTCGGCTTCTGTGGGCGCTCGGCCGAAACGCCGGGCCAGTTCGGCTGCGAGCTTGTCCCGGTCGACGAGGTCTGCGTAGAGGGTCTGGTAGCTCTGCGCGTAGATCTTGTAGACGGTGGTCCGATGCCGTTCGCCGCGGACGGCCTGGAACGCAAGGAAGTCCACCACCGGCATGATCAGGTCCGGGTGGTACTTAGTTTGAACAAGGTCGCCCGTCGGTGCGTCCTCCCGCAACCGGGCAAGGCCGGGAACCGCGTCGGCTTCCACCTTGCCGAGGATGGTCTCGAACAGCAGCGGCGGTACGTCCTCCGGAGGAAGGTCGTCATGCTCGAGCCGGTAGTAGTCCGTGCGTCGTGCTGCCTTCGCAGGGTTGCTGAGCCAGCTTGAGCCGGCATCGAGGTCGACCACCCTGAGCTTGTCATCGACGGCCCAGTTGTCTAGGTGCATCCTCGGGACTAGGTGGTGCTTGCGCGGCGCCGAGTCGACGTTGCGCCGCGCTGCCTCGAACAGCCGGGCGACGTCGGGGTGGTCCTCGATGCGGCGCTTCTTCTTCATGGTGGTGTGTTCCTACTCCTCGAACGACTGTTCCCGGCACTGACTTGTCCGTTCGCACACCCGTCGGACCCGCCCGGTAGAGGGTCCACCACTCGCGTGCGTGCTGGAACCACACTGGGGTCATGTCTGCTCTCCCGATGTCCGGCATGACCGACGGGACGGACGAGGAGCTCGGTCTCCCGGCCGTCGCCGATCGCCTCGGGGTGCATCGGGCGACGGTGAACGACATGGTGCGCGACGGCCGGCTCGCCGCCCATCGCAACGGAGCGCACTGGATGGTGCTGCGGTCAGATCTGGACGCCTTCGCTGCCAGCTACGTCCGGCCGGTGAACGCCCCAAGCCGCAGAGAGACCTCCATCCCCAGTACCTGGCCCGCGATCAGGGCGCTGCTCGTCGACTTCGGCAGTGCATCGCCGGGTGAACTGGCGCCGCTCCTCGAGTTGCACGAGGGCAACGTGCGGAAGCACCTTCGGTTGCTCGAGGTCTGTGGCCGAGTTCGTCGGGCGAGCGATGGCCAGTGGGTGTTGGTCGACCGGCCGACGAGCCAGCCGGTCGACCCCACCTAGATGACCGGTGCCCTCAGGGGCACTCGGGGAGGGCGAGCAGGTTGTTCGGCTGCTCGCCGTCGGCCACCGTCTTGAGGTACTTGTGGCCGTGGGCCGACTTCGCCACCACGACCTGAACCCGCCGTCCGGCGGCCTCGACGTAGAAGCTGTACTTCCCCGCCTCGATGCCGGCGATGGCCTCG
Source organism: Acidimicrobiales bacterium (assembly GCA_035555395.1). Classification (GTDB taxonomy): domain Bacteria; phylum Actinomycetota; class Acidimicrobiia; order Acidimicrobiales; family Iamiaceae; genus Aquihabitans. Next base: position 3,196 of record DATMGQ010000180.1, on the reverse strand, counting down.
TCGAGGGTCAGGGACCAACGGGTTCCGTTGGGGTTGACACCGCCGATCCCTCGGATTCGCAGATGCGGATCGGTCCGAGGGTTCTTGCGGATGCAGCCGATGCGCACCGTGATGGTGCTCGTGCCTGTACTCATGGAACTACTCCTTGTTGAACGTGGAGTCGCCGCGGCCCATGATGTGGGTCTCTAGGCCGACGCGGGTCGCGACGACTCCGTTGGTTTTGTTGGGCGGGTCCCTTGTGGACCCGCCCAACAAGCTTTCCAGACCGGAGTGACAACTTGGCGGACCACTCGCGCGAGCGGCGCGCGCGAGTGCTCGGCCGCCCGGGCCGGTGAGCTTGAACCGGCGCCTATGGCGCTCCGCGTTCGGTCAACGCCTTCAACGCTGCGTCGTACGCCGCCGCAGCCGCCTTCTGCTCCTCGGAGGGGTCGGCGATGTTGGCGAAGTCGGCTCGGTTGCCGGCGACATCGGCGAGGTGGTGTTCAGCGTCCCGGTAGGCGATGAGCTCAGGCGGCCACTCGGATGGTGGCCGAGGTCGGGGGAGCTCCTCACCGGCCGCAGCATCGAGTCGGGTCAGGGTGGCGTCGGTGACGTCGGTGGCGATCCAGACCCCAGTGAGGGCCTGTCGCATCCGCGGGTTCCGGGCGGCTTCGGCCTCGATCCACCGCAGATCGTCCTCGTCGTCGCTGAGGAAGTCCTCGAGCGGGCCAGCAGCGACAGCGCCGATGGTCTCCGGGGCGGCGTGCTCGAGCAGCTTGACGATGAGCTCGCGGCGGAGGGCCGTGTTGCCGGTGACGCCGGGGTCCCAGAACAGGTCGATCGCCCACCAGTCGGGGTGGTCGTCGTTCTTGGGCCTCGGCGCATCGGTGTAGCGGTTCCACGCGCGGGCGATGTCGTCGAGCGACACCAGGTCAAGAAGGCCGTCGATGTCGCCCACGTCGACCAACTCCTGCATCCGGTTGGTGCCGCCGTCGTCCGCCTCGTCCATCGTGCCGACGCTACGGGATGCCCGCGTTCCGGAATCGGGCGATTCGCGTTCTGGGCTTTGGCACGGCGGGCCGGTGACCAGCACGTTGACCATTTCGCGCCGTCCCCAGTGGCCCAGGGGACCGGAGCGAAAACGCGGTCGAGAAAGACCACCGTGGATGCGTACCGGACCTCGGCCGGCGAGGTTACGCCGGTGGTCGGAGGCCCGAGGGCGCCCGATCCGCCCGCTCGACCGTGCCGGTTCGTCGTCCGTTGGCGCAGTCGGGCGCGTCGAAGCCCTGGGCGTGCCGTGGATCGGGGTGCTCAGGCGGTCTCCGGGGGCGTGGTCGTGGGTTCGGCCAGATGCCCCCTGGGGTAGCTCGGTGCACTCCCCGGGGGGATCTGTCGACCGGACGATGTGGGGCTCACCCGTGACGATGGCCGGTCGAGCCTGCCTCCGGCTGCCTGGCCGCGGCCCCGGTGGCCGGAGTCGACCGGCTCGCAGCGGTCCACGTGCGGTAGCCCCCGTCGAGGTTGCGCGCGGTGATGCCCGACTCGTGCAGCAGGGCGGTGGCCGTGTGGCCGCGCTGGCCCACCTCGCAGTAGACGACCACCTCAGCGCCGCGCAGCTCGTCGATGTGGTCCCGCAGGTCGTCGAGCGGGATGTTCGCCGACCCGGCGATGGCGCCGCGGGCGTGCTCGGGTGCGGTGCGCACGTCGACCAGCACCCAACCACGGCCGGTGAGGTCGCCCAGCTCGGACGGGGCGACGACGTCGCAGTCGCCGCTCATGACGTTCTCCGCCATGTAGCCCAGCTGGTTGACCGGGTCCTTCGCAGAGGAGAAGGGCGGGGCGTAGGCCAGCTCGAGGTCCGCCAGCCGGTCGGCGGTCAGTCCGCCGGCCATCGCCGTGGCGATGATGTCGATGCGCTTGTCGACGCCACCGTGGCCGACGATCTGGGCGCCGAGGATCTCCCCCGTGTCGGGCTCGAAGACGAGCTTGGCCGCCATCTGGGTGGCACCGGGGTAGTAGGTCGCGTGGTCGTACGGGTGCGAGTGGATGGCGCGGTGGCGGCGTCCGGCGGCGGCCAGGCGCCGCTCGCTCCAGCCCACGGTCGCGGCGGTGAGGTCGAACACCTTCACGATGGCGGTGCCGAGGGAGGGGGTGCGGCGGGGCGGCCGACCGGCGATGGCATCTGCCACCCGCCGGCCGTGGCGGTTGGCCACGTTGGCGAGGGCGATCAGGGAGGTGGCTCCCGACACGGCATCGGCCTTCTCGGCCATGTCGCCGACGGCGTAGATGGCGGGATCGCTCGTGCGGTTGGACGGGTCGACCGCAACCCCGCCGCTCGGGCCGATCTCCAGACCGGCGTCGGCCGCGAGGCCGGTCTCGGGACGGACCCCGATCGCTCCCACCACCAGGTCGGCGGGGATCTCGGTGCCATCGGCCAGGTGCACGGCGCGATCGCTGATCGATGCGACCGCTGTGCCGGTGCGAACGGTGACGCCGTTGCGCTCGAGCTCGTCCTGCACGAGGATCGCCAGCTCGGCATCGAGCGGGGGCAGCACCTGCGGCGCCGCCTCGGCGATGGTGACGGCGATGCCCTGGTGGACGAGGTTCTCGGCCACCTCCAGCCCGATGAAGCCGGCGCCGATCACGACGGCATCGGCGGGCTCGCCGCCCACCTCGGCTGCCAGTCGGGCAGCGTCCTCGACCGTGCGGAGGGTCCGGGCACGGCCGTAGCCGGGGATGGGCGGTCGGACCGGCGCGGCGCCGAGGCTGAGGACGAGGGCGTCGTACGGCAGCTGCTCCTCGCGCCCGGTCGAGACGTCTCGCACCGTCAAGGTCCGTGCTTCCCGAGCGATGGCGATGGCCTCGGTGCCGGTCCGGACGTCGAGGCGGAAGCGGGCGTGAAGCGACTCAGGGGTGTGGAGGGTCAGGTCGTCTTCCTCCTCGATGACACCTCCCACGAAGTACGGGAGGCCGCAGTTGGCGTAGGACACGTGGGCCGAGCGCTCGACCACGGTGATCGTGGCGTCGGCATCGAGCCGCCGAAGGCGCGTGGCCGTCGACATCCCTCCGGCGACGCCGCCGACGATGACGATGCGCTGGCCGGTCATCGGTGCCACCACCGACGCCGTGGGGACGGAGGGGTTGCACGGGGGGCGGTCGTAGGAGCGGTGGTGCCCTCCGCTCGGCACCGGCACCGATCCTGCTCCGCGACGTCCCC
>DATMGQ010000179.1:0-11929 GCA_035555395.1 Acidimicrobiales bacterium | reverse complement strand
CGGCCCGCTCTTCGGGTCGGTGCTGGCCCGAGCGCTCGACGCGTGGTGGGACGACCTCGGCCAGCCCGACCGCCTCCACCTCGTCGACGCCGGCGCCGGGCCGGGCGGGCTCACCCGCTCGATCCTGGCCGCGTCGCCCCGCTGCGCGCCGGCCCTCCGGTGCACGCTCGTCGAGGTCGGCGAGCTCCAGTGGGCCACCCATCCGGAGGGGACCACGAGCCGGGCCGACCTGCCGGCGCCCCGCGAGCTCGACGGCCCGGTGGTCGTCCTCGCCAACGAGCTGCTCGACAACCTCCCGGTCGCCATCCTCGAGCGCACCGCCGAGGGCTGGGACGAGGTGGTGGTCGACGTGGCCGACGGCCGCCTCGTCGAGGGCCGGCGCCCGCTCGAGCCGGTGCAGGTCGGGTGGTGCACGGCGCGGGCCCCCGAGGCCGCCGTCGGCGCCCGCATCCCGGCCCAGGCCGATGCCGCCGCGTGGCTCCGCGACGCGCTCGAGCTGGCGGTCGGCGGCCGCCTCGTCGTCATCGACTACGCCCGGACCACCGCCGAGATGGCGGCCGTCGCCCCCCAGCAGTGGCTGCGGACCTACACCGCGCACGGCACCGGCGGGACCCCCTACGACAGCCCCGGGCGCAGCGACATCACCTGCGACGTCGCCATCGACCAGCTCGCTCTCATCGAGCCGCCCGCCGCCATCCGGACCCAGGCCGAGTTCCTGCGGGCCCACGGCCTCGACGACCTCGTGGCCGAGGGTCGCGCGACCTGGGAGCGGCTCGGCCTCGCGGGCGGGCTCGAGGCCATCGCCGGCCGCAGCCGGATCACCGAGGCCGAGGCGCTCCTGGACCCCACCGGGCCCGGTGCCTTCACCGTCCTCGAGTGGATGCCCTGACCTGGCGGTCTTCCGAGCAGGCGCCCCGCCGGACCGGTACGGTCGGCGCCGTGCTGACCACCCGCCGTGCCCTCGCCGTCACCGTCACTGCCCTGGCGCTGTTCGCCGGAGCGTGCAGCTCGAGCGACGGCGGGTCCGACGCCACCAAGGACACGAAGGCGCCCGGTGCCAGCACCACCACCACGGTGGCGGAGGGCGCGGCCGACCCGGCGTACGCGGAGCTCGGCCCGAACCCGGTGGGCAGCCGCACCATCGCCCTCGACGACGGCCGGCGGGTCGTCATCTGGTACCCGGCAGCTGCATCCGCAGCGGACACCCCGCCCGAGATCTTCGACATCGCCAGCCTGCTGTCGCCCGAGCTCCAGGGGAAGATCGACGCCGACCTCCGCCCGAAGTACGAGATCGACGCCCACATCGGTGCGGACCCGGCCACGGACGGCCCGTACCCGGTCGTGCTGTTCAGCCACGGCTACGCGGGCTTCCCGGAGCAGTCCGCCGACCTGGTGACGCACCTCGCGTCCTGGGGCTTCGTGGTCATCGCCCCGGACCACGTCGAGCGCAGCCTCAGCGGCCTGCTCGGCACCGCGTCCCAGGGCGTCGAGAAGCGGGAGGACCCCGATGTCCTGTCGGCCTCGCTCGACGCCGCCATCGCCGACGCCGAAGCCGACGACTCGCCGCTGCACGACCTGATGGACCTCGACGAGGTCGCCGTCACCGGCCACTCCGCCGGCGCCTCCGCCGCCTACCTCACCGCCTCGTCCGACGACCGGGTCAAGGCGTTCATCTCGTACTCGGTCGGCACCGGCCGACCCGACGAGTCGGGCAAGGTCGCCGAGCGCCCGGTGCCCGACGTCCCCGGCATGGTGATGCTCGGCACGGCCGACGGCATCATCGAGCCCGAGCGGAGCGTCGAGGTCTACGACGGGATGCAGCCCCCCAAGTACCTCGTGGAGATCGAGGGGGCCGGACACCTGGTGTTCTCCGACATCTGCCTCATCGGCAAGGACCAGGGCGGTCTCGTCCAGCTCACCAAGGAGGCCGGGCTGGACCTGCCCGACGACCTGCTGCGCCTGGCCAGCGACGGCTGCGAGCCCGACAAGACCGACCCGGCCGACGCCTTCGCCGCCATCGACCACTTCAGCGTGGCGTTCCTCCGCTACGAGCTGGGCATCGACGCCGAGCCCGTCGGCCTCGACCAGGCCACCGCCGACTCCTTCGACCCGCCCCAGATCACCTTCACCAGCGAGACCGACTGACCCAGCCCCAAACCCCCGCTCGAACCCCCTGCGAACTTCGTATGGCTCAGCGCCCGGACGGGCGCTCTCGCCTACGAAGTTCGAGAACCCCCTGCGAACTTCGTATGGCTCAGCGCCGGGACGGGCGCTCTCGCATACGAAGTTCGATCGGGGGGTGGTTCGGTCAGCGGGGCGGGAGGCCGGCGACCGGGGGGAGGACCGACCAGGGGAAGTTGATCCAGGCGTCGGTGGGCTTCCAGACGTAGTCCGGGACGATCACCGAATGGCTCTTGTGGTACAGCACCGCGGTGCGGCACTCCTCGACGTGCTGGGCCAGGACCTCGCGCACGAGGCGGAGGGTGTGGCCGGTGTCGGCGACGTCGTCGACGACGAGGACCTGGAGCCCGGTGACATCGACGAGCTGGAGGCTCGGCGGGAGGACGACCGGCACGTCGAGGCGCTCGTCGACGCCCGTGTAGAACTCGACGTTGATGGTGCCGCAGTTCTTCACGCCGAGGGCGTAGGCGAGGGCGCCGGCGACGGTGAGCCCGCCGCGGGCGACGGCCACCACGATGTCGGGTCGCCACTCGTCGGCCGCGACGGTCTCCGCGAGGGTGCGGGTGGCGGTGCCGAAGAGCTCCCAGGTGAGCTCCTCCCGGTCCTCGGCGTCGGTGGCATCCGTCGGGTTCACGCTCGTCATGGACACGCAGCTTCGCGCGCTTCGATGTGTCCTGAATCCACACACTCCGGAGACCGCCGGATCGGCCGTCGCTAGGGTGGCCGACGCACCGCGGCCGCGTGCCGCACCGGTTCAGGGGAACGGAGCACCAGCCATGAGCGACGCCACCGACGGCGCGGGCGCCACCATCGAGGACTACCTGCTCGAGGAGCGGACCTTCCCGCCCTCGGAGGCGTTCAAGGAGCACGCGCTGGTGGCCTCGAACCACCTGCACGAGGAGGCCGACCGGGACTACCAGGGCTTCTGGGCCCGGCAGGCTGCGGACCTCCTGGACTGGCAGCAGGAGTGGGACACGATCTGCGACTGGCAGCTCCCGTTCGCCAAGTGGTTCGTCGGCGGGAAGCTCAACGTGAGCGAGAACTGCCTCGACCGCCACGTCCGCAACGGCCTCGGCGACCGCGTGGCCTTCCACTGGGAGGGCGAGCCCGGCGACACCCGCACCATCACCTACGCCGACCTCCTCGCCGAGGTCGAGCGCTTCGCCAACGCGCTCAAGGGCCTCGGCGTGGCCAAGGGCGACCGCATCGCCATCTACCTGCCGATGATCCCCGAGGCCGTCGTGGCCATGCTGGCGTGCACCCGCGTGGGCGCCGCCCACTCCGTCGTGTTCGGCGGCTTCTCGGCCGACTCCCTCGCCGACCGCATCAACGACGCCGAGTGCAAGGTGCTCGTCACCGCCGATGGCGGTTGGCGGCGGGGCAAGCCCGGCCTGCTCAAGCCCACCGCCGACGTCGCCGTCGCCAACACCCCGTCGATCGAGCACGTCGTGGTGGTGGACCGCATCGCCTCGTCGGGCGGCACCGCCGACATCGACTGGGTCGACGGCCGGGATCACTGGTACCACGACCTCGTGGCGGCGGCCGACGCCTCCTGCCCGCCCGAGCCGATGGACAGCGAGGACCTGCTGTTCCTGCTCTACACGTCGGGCACCACCGGCAAGCCCAAGGGCATCATGCACACCACCGGCGGCTACCTGACCCAGGCGTCGTTCACCCACAAGTACGTCTTCGACCTGCACGCCGACGAGGACGTCTACTGGTGCACCGCCGACGTCGGCTGGGTCACCGGCCACAGCTACATCGTCTACGGCCCGCTCTCGAACGGCGCCACGTCCGTCATGTACGAGGGCACGCCGGACACGCCGGGCAAGGACCGGTTCTGGGACCTGGTCGAGAAGTACGAGATCACGATCCTCTACACCGCCCCCACGGCGATCCGGACGTTCATGAAGTGGGGCCGCCAGGAGCCCGAGAAGCACGACCTGTCGTCGCTGCGGGTGCTCGGCTCGGTGGGCGAGCCCATCAACCCGGAGGCGTGGATCTGGTACCACCAGGTCATCGGCGGCGAGCGCTGCCCCATCGTCGACACGTGGTGGCAGACCGAGACCGGGGCGATCATGATCTCGCCGCTCCCGGGCGCCACCACCACGAAGCCGGGCTCGGCCACGTTCCCGCTGCCGGGCATCGGAGCCGAGCTGGTCGACGAGGCCGGCCAGCCCGTCGAGCGCGGCGGTGGCTACCTCACCCTCACCCGCCCGTGGCCGTCGATGCTGCGTGGCATCTGGGGCGACCCCGAGCGCTACCGGGACACGTACTGGAGCACCTACGAGGGCCGGTACTTCGCCGGCGACGGCGCCAAGATCGACGACGACGGCTACCTCTGGGTGCTCGGGCGCGTCGACGACGTGATGAACGTCTCGGGTCACCGCATCTCCACCACCGAGGTCGAGTCGGCCCTCGTCGACGACCCGCAGGTGGCCGAGGCCGCCGTCGTCGGCGCCAAGGACGACACCACCGGCCAGGCCATCGTCGCCTTCGTCACCCTCAAGGGCCGCATCACCGCCAGCCCCGAGCTGGGGGAGGAGCTCCGCCAGCACGTCGCCACCAAGATCGGCGCCATCAGCCGGCCCAAGCTCATCGTCTTCACCGACGACCTGCCCAAGACCCGCTCCGGCAAGATCATGCGCCGCCTCCTCCGCGACGTCGCCGAGGGCCGAGAACTGGGCGACACCACCACCCTTGCCGACCCCGCCGTCGTCGAGGAGATCCGCAGCCGGGCCGCCACCAACACCAAGGACGACTGACCCAGGTGCGGCAGCCTTAGGTCCGCTTTCGCGGGTCGTCGGTAGGGTGCCGAACACCGGCCCCCACCCCCTCCACCCGCCGGTTCCGCCATGAAGAACAACATGAAGACCGCAGTCATCCTCGCTGGGATCGGCGGACTGATGATCGTCGTCGGCGGGGCGATCGGCGGCACCGGCGGCGCCGCGATCGGGCTCACCCTCGGCCTGCTCTTCGTGGGCGGCTCGTACTGGTTCAGCGACAAGCTCGCCATCAAGTCGGCCAACGCCGTCGAGGTCAGCGCCGAGCAGATGCCCCGCTACCACGCCATCGTCGCCGACCTCGCCCAGCGGGCCGACATCCCGATGCCCCGGCTGTACGTGTCGCCCGACCCGCAGCCCAACGCCTTCGCCACCGGCCGCAGCCCCGAGCACGCCGCGGTCTGCGTGAACCAGGGCATCCTCGACGTCCTCAGCTGGGAAGAGCTCCAAGGCGTCCTCGCCCACGAGATCAGCCACGTGCGCAACCGCGACATCCTCATCAGCTCCGTCGCCGCCGCCGTCGCCATGGGCATCACCTTCCTGGCCCAGATGGCGATGTGGGCCTCGATGTTCGGCGGCGGCGGGCGCGACCGCAACGACAACGTCTTCGGCACCCTCGCCATCGCCATCCTCGCCCCCATCGCCGCCGCCTTCCTCCAGGCCGCCCTCAGCCGCAGCCGGGAGTACGAGGCCGACCGCCGGGGCGCCAAGCTCCTCGGCACCGGCGAACCCCTCGCCCGGGCCCTCGAGAAGCTCGACCGGGGCACGAAGCTGATCCCCAGCAACGTGAACCCGGCCCAGGCCAGCGCCTACATCGCCAACCCGCTCGCCGGCCAGAAGTCGAACTTCTCGGTCCGCATGAGCGCCACCCACCCCCCGATGGAGGATCGCATCGCCCGGCTCCGCTCGGGCGAGTGGCAGCACTAGCGCCACGGTCCTCCCAACCCCGGGTCGCCGGTATCCCGCCGCCGAGTCGACCCCAGGCAGCGCCCCGCTCATCCACCCGAGCGGGGCGCTGCTGCGTCTCTTGCCGAGGCTCGCTCGTCGCTCCCCGGACGCGGCAGCGCCCCGATGGTTGGCGGGGCGCTGGCTCGATCGGGGGGCTGGGTTCGTCAGTCTCGGAAATTGTTGAACTGCAAGGGGATGCCGAGATCGGCTTCCTTGAGCTTGGCGATCACCTCTTGGAGGTCGTCGCGCTTCTTGCCGGTGACGCGGAGCTGGTCGCCCTGGGTGGACGACTGGATGCCCTTGAGGCCGAGGCCCTTGATGAACTTGTTGAGCTCGCGGGCCTTGTCCGACGAGATGCCGGCGACGATCGCGGCGTTGAGGCGGACCGTGCCGCCGGACGCGTCCTCGACCTTGCCGTAGTCGATGCTCTTCAGGGAGACCTGGCGCTTCACCAGCTTCTCCTCGAGCATGACCTTCAGGGCGTTGAGTCGATCCTCCGACGCGGTGGCCATCTTGATGGCGTCGTCGGCGAGCTCGATCGAGGAGTTCGTGCCCTTGAAGTCGTAGCGCTGGCCCAGCTCGCGGCTGGCCTGGTCCACGGCGTTGCGGACCTCCTGCATGTCGACCTCGGACACCACATCGAAGCTGGGCATGACCGAAGGTTACCGCCGCCTGTCGGCCCGGTTCCCGCTTGCCGACCGTGGGGGTCCTGGCGCTACGATCGTCGGTCCTGGGTCGGTGCCCGAGTGGCCAAAGGGAACGGGCTGTAAACCCGTCGGCTTATGCCTACGTTGGTTCAAATCCAACTCGGCCCACCATGTTGAGAGCCTCGCCTCCGGGCGGGGCTCTCCTGGTTTTCGACGGCGGGGCTAGCGGTCGGTGGTGGTGCCGAAGCCGGGCCGGTCGGTCCGGGCGTCGAGGGGTTCGAGCTCCTGGAACAGGGTGAGCTGGGTGCCGTTGAGGTCATCGAGGCGGGCGTTGCGGGATCGCCACGGGGTCTCGACCGGGGCGGCGATGAGCGTGGCGCCGGCGGCCACCGCGGCCGTCGTCGTGCCGTCCGCGTCGGTGACCTCGAAGGCGAGGCGGATCCTCGGGCTCGCCGGTCGGCCCACCTCGATGTCGTCGATCATCGCCACCTGCGCCCGGTTGGCGAGCTCCAGGGTCGCCCGGCCCGCTTCCAGGATCACGACCCGGGCATCGCCTTCGCCCTCGAACGCGGCCTGCTCGGTGAGGCCCAGCACGTTGCGGTAGAAGGCGACGTCCCGGTCGAGGTCATCGGTCTCGACGACGACCCGGAGCTGCAGGACGGAGGCGTGGGTCTCGGTCATCGCGGGAGGGTACCGGCGGCGGACCCGGCTCAGCCGGGGTGGATGACGACGAGCTGGTGGGCGGCTCGGCTGGCGGCGAGGTAGATCTGCGCGGCGTCCATGCCGCCGGTGTCGACGACCACGGCGTCGTACTCGACGCCCTTGTGGATCCACGTGTCGTCGGCGGTGATGAGGGCGGTGTTGGGCCAGGCGTCGGCGAGGTCGGCGTGACGGGAGGCGGCGTCGGTCCGGTCGCCGGCGACCTCCTCCACCTCGACGCCGGTCGGTCGGATGCCGAGCAGCTCGACCGCGTCGATCCCGTGGGCGGCCGCGTGCTCGTTCAGCCACCCCGCGATCTCGGCCGACATGCGGTAGGCGGTGGCCATCTCCGCCGGGTCCACCTCGAGCTGCACCGCAGCACCCCGGAGGCCGAGGCCGTGGGGCGTGGACCGCTGGGCGTCGTCGCCCACGAGCGTCAGCCCGGCTGAACGGCGCTGCACGGCCCGGAGCTGGAGGAGCGACAGGTCCTGCGCCTCGTCGACGATGACGTGGCCGTAGGTGGCCGGCACGCCCTCCACCCGGGCCCGCACCTCGTCGAGCAGGGCGCCGTCGACCGGGTCGGCGAGCCAGGCGTCGATCAGGTCCGGGTCCATGCCCAGCTCGGTGAGCAGCGGGCGGGAGCGCAGTCGGCGCATGGCCTGGTCGGTGCTGAGCGGCGGCCAGACGTCGGCGGCGGCCTTGCTGACCTCGCCCGCCTTCAGGCCGTGGGCGTTGGCGAGGCGGTTGACGAACGCCTTGCGCCGGTCCCGCCAGGGGATGGACCGGGAGCTGATGCGCTCCATCAGCTCGGCGACCTCGTCGACCCGGATGCGGGTGAGCCCGACCTGGATCTCGCCGGGATGCAGCAGCCCGGCGTCGAAGCGGTCGAGCACCTGGAGCCACCTCGGATCGCTGCCGGCGGCGGTGGAGCGTCCGAGCAGCCGCTCGAACGTGGTCTGCACGATGCGCGCCTCGCCCAGGGTGGGGAGCACGGCGGACACGAAGCGCAGGAACTTGTCGCTCGGGCCGACGACGAGGATGCGGCCGGCGGTGAGGCGCCGGTCGTTGTAGACGAGCCAGGCGGCGCGGTGCAGGCCGACGACCGTCTTGCCGGTGCCGGGGCCGCCGCGCAGGACCAGCCGGGCGGTGGGGTCCAGGCGGACGAGCGCGTCCTGCTCCGACTGGAGGGTGGCGACCGCGGCGCGCATCTCGGTGCCGCGGCTGCGCGACAGCTCGCCGAGGAGCGGGGACGAGCCGCTGATCTCCCCGGTGGTGAACTCCTCGACGAACAGGTCGGTGATGGACCCGACGTAGGTGACCCGGCGGTCCAGGCCCATGGGATCGTCGATGCGGGCCTGGTAGAAGCCGCCGGCGAACGGCGCCCGCCAGTCGATCACCAGCTGGTCGCCGTCCTGGTCGATGCCGTAGAGGCCGACCCGCCAGGGCTGGTCGTCGTCGATGCGGCCGAACACCACCAGCTCCTGCTGGAGCTTCTCGACCGCGCCGCGCACCACGGCGTCGATGTACTCGTCGGCCAGGGCATCGGCACCGCCGCCGGAGATCCCGGCCAGCGAGGCGAGCTTGGCCTGCACCGCCGAGCGGGCGCGGTCGAGCGCCGCTCGCTCGCCGTCGAGGTCGACGGTGGTGCTCGATGCGTTGCCAGCCATGCGCGCGCGTCCCCCAGGCCTTCCGACGGGGTCGACGACGCTACCCGCCGGGCTGCCGCTGGGGAAGGGGTTTCGCGGCGGGCCTAGACGGCGAGGTCGTTGGAGTGGCTGCCGGGGCGGGTGGCGGGCTGGGTCGAGATCGACGGCTCGACGAGGGCGACCTCGCCGGTCAGCGCCTCGAGGCGGGCCCAGGTGGCGACCTCGTCCTGGTCGGTCAGCAAGATGACCTGCGGCGACCCGGCGGTGCGGGCGAGCAGCTCCATCAGGGTGAGCTTGGTCGACGGGGCCACGTCGGTGAACGGGTCGTCGAGGATGAGCGGCATGCTCTCGCCGCCCGAGCCGATGGTGCGCAGCCGGCCGAGGTGGCTGATGAGCGACTGGGCGAGGGCGGTGGTCTCGTCGTCGAGGGCCGGGGCCGTCGTGGAGATCTGGCCGAGGGTGGCCAGCTCGCGGCGGAGTCGGGCGGCGGTCTCGATCTCCTCGTGGTGGGCGAGGGCCCACTCGACGCTGATGTCGCCGGCGACGCGGGTCCAGCGGACGGCAGCCGCCCGGTGGTCCTCGGCGAGGGCGAGGCGGCGCCGCCGGGACTCGGTGTCGTCCATCATGTTGTTGACCCGGCCCACGACGTAGCCGAGGTAGGAGTCGACGCCGGCGTCGGCCAGGGCGTTCTGCTCCATCCGCTGCACCGCTTCGACCCGGGCGCGGAACATGAAGGCCATCAAGATGGTCACCAGGCCGATGGCGAGGATCGGCACGGCGAGGCCCGGGCGGATGAGGCCGACGGGCAGGGCGGCCAGCAGGGAGGCGGCGCAGACCATCGAGGCGTCGCGGCGCAGCTTGCGGTGCTGCTCCAGCGCCTCCTCGAGGCCGTGGTGGTGGCGCTCGATGCGGGCGACGAGCTCGGCGTCCTCCTGGTCGGACCGCTCCTCGCCGAGGGCCTTGAGCTCGTCCTCGGTGATGCGGACCCGGGCGGCGGTGGACCACAGCTCAGTCTGGTCGATCTCGCTCAGCCGCTTGACGATGTCGTCGCGCTGGGCGTCGCGGGCGAGGCCGTCCCGGTCGAGGTGGAGGCCGTCGTTCGCCGTCCGCTTGTCGATGCCGTAGCGGCCGAGGACGTCGAGGCGCCCATCGGGGCCGCGGAACTCCTCGCTCACGTCGGTGCCGCTGGTCAGGTCGATGACGCGGTGCCCGCCCGTGGCGGGACGCAGCACGGCGAGGCGCCGGCCGCGGTCGTCCGCCAGCTCGAGGTTGACGCCCGTGCGGGTGCTGCCGAGGCCGCCGATCAGCTCGGCGACCAGGCCCTTCCGTGCTCCGGCCACCACGCCCGCCACCACGGTCAGCCGCGGGTGGAAGCTGAGCGAGAAGGTGGTCGTGCCCTCCTCGATGACCAGACGGGTGTACTGCACCGCGGACCATCGGCCGGTCGGAACCGGAGTTGAGCAGTTCGTGGGCCGAATGGCCCAGATTTGCCGCTCAGACGGGTGACGGAGCCGTCAGGCGTTTCCCGCTTTCGTCAGGCGGGGAGGAGGTGACTATGCTGACCAGCCGGTCCGAACCGCTCCAGAGCGGCGCGGCTCTCGCCTCCTTAGCTCAGTCGGCAGAGCGCTTCCATGGTAAGGAAGAGGTCGTGGGTTCGATTCCCACAGGAGGCTCGCACAGCCAAGTTCTTGGCGGCGTAGCTCAGTTGGTCAGAGCACTCGGCTCATAATCGAGTTGTCACCGGTTCGAACCCGGTCGCCGCTACCAAGCGCCTGGGCCGCCAGCCGGTCCGGGCGAGTGTCCCCACCAAGCAAACACCAGGCAAGGGAGTCCTGTCATGGGCAAGGAAAAGTTCGAGCGGAACAAGCCGCACCTGAACATCGGCACGATGGGTCACATCGACCATGGCAAGACGACGCTGACGGCGGCGATCACCAAGACGCTGCACGATGCGGATCCGACGACGGCGTTCACGCCGTTCGACATGATCGACAAGGCTCCTGAGGAGCGTCAGCGCGGGATCACGATCAACATCTCGCACGTGGAGTACGAGACGGCGAACCGTCACTACGCGCACGTGGACATGCCGGGTCACGCTGACTACATCAAGAACATGATCACCGGTGCGGCGCAGGTCGATGGTGCGATCCTGGTGGTGGCGGCGACCGATGGTCCGATGCCCCAGACCCGTGAGCACGTGCTGCTGGCCCGTCAGGTGGGTGTGCCGTCGATCGTGGTCGCGCTGAACAAGTGCGACATGGTCGATGACGAGGAGCTCCTCGAGCTGGTGGAGATGGAGGTCCGCGAGCTGCTGACCGAGTACGAGTTCCCCGGTGATGACACCCCGGTGGTGCGGGTGTCGGCGCTCAAGGCGCTCGAGGGCGACGCGGATGCTGCGGCGCAGGTGCTCGAGCTGATGGCGCAGGTCGATGCGTTCGTGCCTGAGCCGGTGCGTGACATCGACAAGCCGTTCCTGATGCCGATCGAGGACGTGTTCTCGATCACGGGTCGTGGCACGGTGGTGACCGGCAAGGTGGAGCAGGGTCAGATCCACACCGGTGACGAGGTCGAGATCGTGGGTCTCAAGGACACCCAGAAGACGACGTGCACGGGTGTGGAGATGTTCCGCAAGCTGCTCGATGAGGGCCAGGCGGGCGACAACATCGGTGCCCTGCTGCGCGGCACGAAGAAGGAGGAGGTGGAGCGGGGCCAGGTGCTGTGCAAGCCCGGGTCGATCACGCCGCACACGAACTTCGAGGGCGAGGTGTACGTGCTCACCAAGGAGGAGGGCGGCCGCCACAAGCCGTTCTTCGCGAACTACCGTCCGCAGTTCTTCTTCCGAACGACCGATGTGACCGGCACGATCGCGCTGCCCGAGGGCACCGAGATGTGCATGCCCGGTGACAACACGCAGATGACCGTGGAGCTGATCGCCCCGATCGCCATGGACGAGGGTCTGCGCTTCGCCATCCGCGAGGGTGGCCGCACCGTCGGCGCCGGCCGCGTCACCAAGATCATCAAGTAG
>DATMGQ010000178.1:0-26463 GCA_035555395.1 Acidimicrobiales bacterium | reverse complement strand
GGAGAACAGCGCGGCGCTCCTCGCGTTCGTGACCGTCGGCATCGCCGTGAGCCTCCTCGTGTCGCGCGCCGAACGCCGCGCCGCGGATGCCCGCCGGGCCGGTCAGGAAGCCGAGGCCCTGGCGCGCGTCGCCGCCGGGCTGGCGCTGAGCTCGGATCCCCTGCCGTCGATGCTCGACCGCGTGCGCACCACGTTCCAGCTCGAGAGCGCCGCCCTGTTCACCGCCGACGGCGACGGCTGGCACCTCGAGCGCGGGTCGGGCACGCCGGTCCCCGACGACCCGGCCGGGGCCACCGTCCAGGTCGCCGCCGGCGACGACGCCGTCCTCGCGCTCACCGGTCCGGTGCCCACCGCCGACGACCGCCTGGTGCTCGGCGCGTTCGCCGCCCAGCTCGCCGCCGCGCTGGAGCAGCGCCGCCTGCGCGCCGAGGCCGCGGAGGCCGAGGTGGTGGCCGAGGGCGACGCCCTGCGCACCGCCCTGCTCCGCGCCGTCTCGCACGACCTGCGCACGCCGCTCGCGTCGATCAAGGCATCGGTGTCGAGCCTCCTCCAGGACGACGTGTCGTGGACCGAGGACGACCAGCGCGAGTTCTTCCTCACCATCGACGAGGAGGCCGACCGGCTGGACCGGCTCGTCGGCAACCTCCTCGACATGAGCCGCCTCCAGACCGGCGTCCTCCAGATGGTGACCCGGCCCGTCGGCTGGGAGGAGGTCGTGGCCGCGTCGGCGTCGAGCATCGCCATCGGCCCCGACGACGAGCTCGTCGTCGACGTCCCCGAGACCCTCCCGCCCATCGAGGCCGACCCCGTCCTGCTCGAGCGGTCGGTCGCCAACGTGGTGGCCAACGCCCTGCGCCACGGCGTGGGCCGACCGGTCCAGGTCCACGCCGAAGCCGGCGAGGGCGTGGTGCGGCTGCGGGTCGTCGACCACGGCCCCGGCGTCCCGACCGATCAGCACGAGCGCCTGTTCGAGCCGTTCCAGCGGCTGGGCGACACGACCGGCTCGGGCGTCGGCCTCGGGCTCGCCGTCGCCCACGGCTTCGTCGCCGCGATGGGCGGGACGATCCGACCGAGCGAGACCCCCGGAGGCGGCCTCACCATGGAGATCTCCCTCCCCGTCGCCGATGCGCAAGGCTCGACGCCGTGACGCGGGTGCTGGTGGTCGACGACGAGCCGCAGATCCGGCGCGCCCTGCGCACCAACCTGGCGGCACGCGACTACGACGTCGACCTGGCCGCAACCGGCGAGGAGGCGCTCGAGCGGGCCGCCGCCCACCACCCCGACGTCGTCATCCTCGACCTCGGCCTCCCCGGCATCGACGGCATCGCCGTGGTCGAGGGCCTGCGCGGGTGGACGAACGTGCCGATCATCGTGCTGTCGGTCCGCGACGCGGAGGTCGACAAGATCGCCGCCCTCGACGCCGGCGCCGACGACTACGTGACCAAGCCGTTCTCCATGGGCGAGCTGCTGGCGCGGCTGCGAGCCGCCACCCGCCGCGGCGCACCCGGGCCCGACGAGGAGGCGGTGATCACCACCGATGCCTTCGAGGTCGACCTCGCCGCCAAGCGCGTCACCCGCGGCGACGAGACCGTGCACCTCACCCCCACCGAGTGGCAGCTCCTCGAGGCCCTGGTGCGCAACCCCGGCCGACTCATCAGCCAGCGCCAGCTCCTCCAGACCGTCTGGGGCCCCCAGTACGAGCGCGAGACCAACTACCTGCGGGTGTACCTCGCCCAGCTGAGGCGGAAGCTCGAGCAGGACCCCAGCCGCCCCAAGCACCTCATCACCGAACCCGGCATGGGCTACCGCTTCGAGCCCTGAGCCCGTCGCGCTCGGCCACCGCCGTTCTCGCCACGTCGGGGGACCGGGCGCAGGTACCCTCCCACCCGTGTCGACCACTCCTGCCTTCGTGTCGCGGCTCGTGCGGCTGCCGCTCACCGATGCGGACGGCGATCCGGTCGGGCGCGTCCGCGACGTGGTGCTGGCGCCGTCGGGCGACAAGTTCCGGGTGCTGGGGCTGGTGGCCAACATCGAGCGGCGGAACATCTTCATCAACATGAGCCGCATCGCCGAGATCGACCCCAACGGGGTGCGCATGGTCGGCGGCACGGTGAGCGTGCGGGCGTTCGACCGCCGCCCGGGCGAGAAGCTGGCCGTCGGCGACCTGCTCGACACCAAGATCGGCGACGAGTACCTCACCGACCTGGCCATCGGTCCGGGCCCGGACAAGGCGTTCTGGTTCGTGGTGCTGGCGGCCCTCGGCCGCCGGGGCCCGCTCCGACGCCGGGCGCCCAACGTGGTGCCGTGGGACCAGGTGGCGTCGAGCTTCACCAGCACGCCGGAGGAGGACCAGGTCGCCGAGCTGCGAGACCTGCACCCCACCGATGTGGTCGACAAGCTGCAGGCGCTCGCCCCCGAGCGTCGCCACGAGGTCGTCGCCCTCCTCGCCGACGAACAGGTCGCCGACCTGCTCGAGGAGATGGAGGAGGAGGAGGCCGTGCGCTTCGTCGAGACCCTCGACCTCGAGCGGGCCGCGCACATCCTCGAGGAGATGGAGCCCGACGACGCCGCCGACCTCCTCGCCGACCTGCCCGAGACCGAGCGGGCCGCGCTGCTCGAGGAGATGCGGCCCGAGGAGTCCATCCCGCTGCGCCGCCTCCTCGCCTACGACGAGGACACGGCCGGCGGCCTCATGACCCCCGAGCCGGTCATCCTCGCCCACACCACCACGGTCGCCGAGGCCCTGGCCAACATCCGCATGCGCGAGATCCCGGCCGAGCTCGCGGCCCAGGTGTTCGTGACCCAGCCGCCCGTGTCCACGCCCACCGGCAAGTTCGTCGGGGTCGTCGGGTTCCAGCGCCTCCTGCGCGAGCAGCCGGCCACCACGCTCGAGGAGTGCGTCAACGACAGCACCGAGCCGGTCGCCCCGGACCTGCCGCTGCGCGACGTCGCCGAGCGGCTGGCGTCCTACGACCTGCTCGCGCTGCCCGTGTGCGACCGCGCCGGCCGCCTCGTCGGTGCGGTCACCGTCGACGACGTGCTCGACCACGTCCTCCCCGAGGGCTGGCGGCGCACCCGGGCCCGCGCCTGACCCGCTTCGGCGCCGCTCGCTCGAGAGCAGGGTCACGCCCGGCCTTGTCGTGGACCTCGTGCGCTCGCACGTCGCCACCGCCCCGCAGCGCACGCAGCACCGCCCCGCACCTGAGGGCGACGGCGATGTCGCGCCGGGAAGCGGGCCCCGGGCCGAACACAGGTCGCGGCCCCTCTCGACGGGGTCATCCCTAGGATCCCCGGCGTGAAACGGACCCTCGCTGTGCTCGTCGTGTCGGCCTCGCTGCTCGCGGGGTGCGCCACCTCGGGTGGGAACGAGGCCGCGAAGGAGCCCACCACCACCGAGACCGGGTCCGCCACCAGCGAGGAGTCGACCACCACGAAGGCTCCCGAGCCGGGTGCCCGCACGATCGACTGGTCGGACTGCGGCGGCGGGTTCGAGTGCGGGACCATCGACGTGCCGCTCGACTACACGAAGCCCGACGGCGAGACCATCGAGGTCGCCGTCACCCGCCATCCGGCCGAGAACCCCGACGAGCGCATCGGCACGCTGTTCATGAACCCCGGCGGCCCCGGCGGCTCCGCCATCCAGCTGGCCCGCACGTTCGGCCGCGCCGGCGACATCGGCGAGCGGTTCGACATCGTCGGCTTCGACCCCCGTGGCGTCGGCGAGAGCTCCCCGCTCGACTGCCACTCGCACCTCGTCGACATCTACGACACCGACCCCAGCATCGACAGCGACGCCGACCGCGCCGCCACGCTCGAGGCGTCACAGGCGTTCGTCGACGAGTGCGAGGAGAAGTACGGCGACGTCCTCCCGTTCCTCGGCACCACCGACGTCGCCCGCGACATGGACGAGATCCGCAAGGCCATGGGCGAGGAGCAGATCAACTACCTCGGCTACTCGTACGGCACGTCGCTGGGCCAGGAGTACGCCCGCCTCTTCCCCACGCACGTCCGGTCGATGATCATCGACGGCGTCGTGGACCACGCCCCCGACGGGCTGACCACGGCCGAGACGCAGGCAGCGGGCTTCGAGACGGCGCTCGACGCCTACATCGCCCACTGCAAGCAAGAGGGCTGCGGCTTCGGCGACCAGGACGCCGGGGCCGTGATCGACGAGGTCAGCGCCGCGGCGGAGAAGGCCCCGATCCCGGCCCCCGGCGCCGACCGCGACGCCGGTCCTGGCGTGGTGTCGCTGGCCCTGGCGCAGGCCCTCTACAGCCAGCAGCTCTGGGGCTCGCTGTCGAGCGCCCTGCGCGACGCCCAGGACGCCGACGGCAGCGGCTTGGTCGAGCTGGCCAACATGTACCTCGGCACCGACGGCGGCGGCAGCAGCTTCGAGGTGTACTTCGGCGTGTCGTGCCTCGACGAGACGTGGCCGTCGGACCCGAACGAGGTCCTCGACGCGTCGATCGCCGCTGAGAAGGCGGTGCCCCGCTTCGGCGGCCCGATCGTGTCGGACTACGTCCGCTGCTCGATGTGGCCGGCCGAGGCCAAGCCGTTGAAGCCGGTGCCCGCGGACACCGAGGGGCTCCCGCCCGTCGTCGTCGTCAGCACCACCAACGACCCGGCGACCCCCTACGAGAACGGCGTCGCCGTCGCCGGGCAGATCCCGGGTGCGGTGCTCGTCACCAACGAGGGCGAGGGCCACACGATCGTCGGCCAGGGCAAGCCCTGCATCGACGACATGGTGCGCGACTACCTGGTGGACCTGACGGTCCCGGAGGACGGCCTCACCTGCGAGCCGTGACGCCGGCCGGCCCCGACTGGCCGCCCTACGCTCGTCCGATGGCGAACAGGTGGGGAACCCGGATCGGTCTGGCGATGGCGGTGCTGGTGGGGGCGGTCACGATCGCACTCGCGGCCACGCCCGCGAGTGCGTGCTCGTTCGCGTTCCCGGGGGACGTGACGATCGAGGGGCGCCCGGAGGCGGGGGGCGCCCTGGTCCTCGGCGGGAGCGGGTTCGTGAGCATCGACGGCGAGGTCAGTGCCGCGTGCGGCGGGGACTACGACTTCGTCCCGGCCGCGCCGTTGACGCTCGTCGTCGACTTCACCACGCTCTCCGGCCCCCGGTCCACCGCCCTCGTCGCCCCCGTCACGGGGCCGCGCATCCCGAACGCCGACTGGAAGGCCGGCGACGAGGACGCCTACGTGATCGATGTCTCGACGCCCATCCCCGCCGATGCCACCGCGGTGACGGTCCACGCCGAGGGCTGGTTCGGCGAGCCCGTGACCGCCACCATCTCGGGCGCGGTGGCCACCACCGTCCCGGTGACGCCGACCACACCTGCGAGCGCAGCGCCCGCGGACGCGGTGGCCGGCTCGCCCCGCTTCACCGGGTGAAGCGACCGACCGACCGGGTGAGGAGCGGGTCGACCACCGGGACCAGCTCGGAGCGGCCGCGCGGCACCCGGTAGGTCGCGGCGCGGAACTCGTCGTCGCTCGGCGCCAGCACCTCGTCCACGAAGCACCAGGTCGCCTCGAGGCGCTCGTGGTCCAGGTCGACCGCGAGGTAGCCGTGGCCGTCGAAGTCGGCCCAGCGGGCGTGCGGGAACGACTCGACGAACCGCTGCTGCGTCCGGCGCGAGCCGCCGTAGCTGTAGCCGAGCTTGTCGTCGAGGTTCTGCGACGTGAGGCTGGCGGTGATCAGCTCCACGGCCAGGGGCTGCGCCCCCGTCGCCGCGGCGGCGAACGGGTCGCGGTGCACGTCGAGGGCCATGCCGACGTGGATGTCGCCGGACAGGACCACCAGGTCCTCGATGCCCTGCTCCTCCACGTGGGCCAGGATCGCGTCGCGCTCGGCCGGGTACCCGTCCCACTGGTCCTGGTCGCAGGCCAGCTCGTCGGCGTGGATGAGCTTCAGCTTCCGCAGCGGCTCGAGCAGGTCCGCGGGCACGTCGGGCCGGAAGGTGGTCGAGAGCACCGACGGGTTGCCCCAGAGGCGCCACGCCGCGGTCGACGAACTGAGCTGGTCGAGCAGCCACCCGCGCTGCTCGGAGCCGAGCGCGCTGCGAGCGGGGTCGGCCATGGCGGCACCGGCGACCGGCTGGTCCCGGCGGCTCCGGGCGTCGGTGAGGACCAGGTCGGCCAGGTCGCCGATGGGGACGTGCCGGTAGACGCGGGTCGGGTCGTTGCGGTCGGGGCGGCGGATCGGAAGCCACTCCTCGCGGGCCTGGAACGCTGCGGCCCGCCGCACCTCCCAGGGACCGAACGCGTCCTCGTCGTGGTTGTCGGCACCGCCGCGCCAAGCGCCGTCGGCCAGCTCGTGGTCGTCGATGCCGGCGATCACCGGGAGGGCGGCCCGCACCCGCTGGACCGACGGGTCGCCGAGGTACTGGCGGTAGCGGGTCCGGTAGTCGTCGAGCGTGACGCACTCGTGGAGCGGCGCGAACGGCCGGCCGATGTCGGCGCCCGGCGTCTGGTTCTTCGGCGGGGTGTTGGACGCCTCGTAGATGTAGTCGCCCAGGTGGAGCAGGAAGTCGAGGTCCCCGGCCTCGCCGCGGTCGGCGATGCGGTCGTAGGCGTTGAAGAACCCGGCGTTGAACTTGGCGCACGACGCCACCGCGAACCGGGCCCGCTCGACGTGGCCAGCCGGCAGGGTGCGCGTCCGCCCGACGCGGGACACCGCGCCGGGCAGGTCGAACCCGTAGAAGTAGGTCGTCCCCGGCTCGAGCCCCGTGACGTCGACGTGGACCGTGTGGTCCCGGTCGGCAGCCGCCACCGCCGTGCCCTGGGCGACGAGGTCGCTCAGGCGGTGGTCGCGGGCGACGCACCAGCTCACGGTGAGGTCGACGCCGGGGTCGACGCCCGACACGTGGGTCCAGATGATGACCCGATCGGCGAGCGGATCGCCGCTGGCGACCCCGTGGGCGAAGGCGTTGCTGTCCATGTGATCAGGGGACCACGAGCCCCCCACCAGGCACATGAGTAGCGATTGCTCAAATCGCCCAGGGACCCGCCTGAGCAGCAGCGTTCGGTCGGGTCGTCGACCTAGCCGTTGGTGGCGGCGAGCTCCCCGGCGACCAGGGGTTCGAGGACCAGCTCGGGCTGGTCGGCCATGAGGCGGTCGAGCCAGTAGACGCTCTCGAAGACGGCGATGCGGGTGCCGTCGGAGCGGTCGAGGACGTCGACGCCGCGCATGGCCCGCAGCGCGGAGGCGCTGGCATCGTCGGTGCGGCGGGCGACCGAGTAGGCGGTGGGGCTGAGCTCGACGGGGGCGCCGAACTCGTTCTCCAGCCGGTGCACGGCGACCTCGAACTGCATCGGGCCCACCGCCGCCAGCACCGGTGCCTGGTCGCCGAAGTCGGGGTCCCGCAGCACCTGCACCACGCCCTCCTCGTCGAGCTGGGCGATGCCCTTGCGGAACTGCTTGAACTTGCTGGTGTCGCGCACGCGCACCACCGAGAAGTGCTCGGGGGCGAAGCTCGGGATCCGCGGGAACGTGACCTGCTGGTCGAGCCACAGGGTGTCGCCGACGCGCACGTCCATGGCGTTGACCAGGCCGACCACGTCGCCCGGGTAGGCGATGTCGAGCGTCTCGCGGTCCTGGCCGTTCACGGTGTGGGCGTACTTGGTGGCGAACGGCTTGCCGGTGGCGTCGTGGGTCACGACCATGCCCCGCTCGAACTGCCCGGAGCACACCCGCATGAACGCGCTCCGGTCGCGGTGGGCCTTGTCCATGTTGGCCTGGACCTTGAACACGAAGCCGCTGAACGGGGCGTCGAGCGGGCGGGCCACGTCGTCGACGTCGAGCCGGGCCGACGGGGCCGGGGCCAGGTCGATCACGCCGTCGAGGAGGAGGCGCACGCCGAAGTTGGTGATGGCCGAGCCGAAGAACGTCGGCGACAGCTCGCCGCCGAGGAACAGCTCCTCGTCGAAGTCGAGGCCCATGGCGGTGAGCATCTCGTCGCCCTCGGCCGCCGCCGTCCACGCCTCGCCCTCCTCGGTGGCGGCACGCTCGGCGTCGACGACCTCCTCGGGGGCTTCGGTGGCGCCGCGCGCGGTGCGGGTGAAGCGGATGAACTGGTCGGTGCGGCGGTCGATCACGCCGCGGAAGTCACCGGCGATGCCGACGGGCCAGGTGACCGGCGCGGCGGTGACGCCGATCTTCTCGTCGATCTGGTCGAGCAGCTCGAGCGGGTCGAGCCCGGGCCGGTCCCACTTGTTGATGAAGGTGATGATCGGGATCTGCCGGGCCTTGGCCACCTCGAAGAGCTTCAGGGTCTGCGGCTCGATGCCCTTGGCGGCGTCGAGCACCATGACCGCGGCGTCGGCGGCGGCGAGCACCCGGTAGGTGTCCTCGGAGAAGTCGCGGTGGCCCGGGGTGTCGAGCAGGTTCACCACCCGATCGCGGTACGGGAACTGGAGCACGGTCGACGTGATGGAGATGCCGCGCTGCTGCTCGAGCTCGAGGTAGTCCGACGTGGCGGACCGGCGGTCGCCGCGGGCCTTCACCGCGCCGGCGCCGCTGGTGAGCGCGCCGCCGTAGAGGAGGAACTTCTCGGTGAGCGTGGTCTTGCCGGCATCGGGGTGGGAGATGATGGCGAAGGTCCGACGGCGGGCGGCTTCGGTGACGGGATCAGACATGGCGACGGGGCTCCTGGGCGCGGGACGGGCGGGACACGGACACGGATGGCGGCTCGGTGAGCGCCGTCAGCGGTGGTGCGCGGGATCCGTGTGGCCCGCCGTGTGGCAGGCCGCGCAGCGACCGAACAGGTCGAGGCGGTGGTGGTCGGCGGTGAACCCCGCCGTGGCAGCGACCTGGCGGGCGAGCTCCTCGACCGACGCCTCCAGGCCCTCGGGCGCGGTGAAGTCGGCCACGGACCCGCACGAGGTGCAGATCAGGTGGTGGTGGTGGTGATCGGTGAGGTCCTCGGCCAGCTCGAAGCGGGCGAACTCGTCGGAGCCGGCCACCCGGTGCACCACCCCGCAGGCCTCGAGCACGGCGAGGTTGCGGTAGGCCGAGCTCTGGGCGAGGTCGCCCTCGACCAGCACCTCGGCGGCCGTCAGCGGGCGGCCCGCGTCGACGAGCACCTCGACCAGCTTGCGGCGGCCGGAGGTGTAGCGCTGGCCGTCATCGTCGAGACGAGCGGCGATCGCGGGGTGCACGTCGTCGGCCACCTCCGCACCCTACCGGCCGCCCCTGACGGGCAGCAGCCTGGAACCGTCTCAGTCGTAACGCTATCGTCATATTCATCGGCGATCTCTGGCCGATGGGAAGGGGCCCCGGCCCATTCCGCCCCGGCTCCCCGCCCCGCCGGCCCGCCCACCGAGGTCTCCGTCATGTCCTGCAGCTGCCATCCCGATCCCGAGCCCCGCCCATCCGGCCTCAGTCGCCGCCTGGTCGTCGCCGGTGGCCTCGCCGCCGGCCTCGCGCCCCTCATCCCCCGTGTGGCCGGTGCCCAGGACGTCGTGTCCTTCAGCGGGTCCAGCAGCGACCCGAGCGCGTCCCCGGACCAGAGCCTGGAGGGCACCACGGCTCCGCCGACCAGCGCGGACTACAGCTTCCTCCCGCCCCGGCCGGCCAGCGAGAAGTACGTGCGCCCGATGATGTTCCCGGTGCTGCCCGACGCCACGCTCGGCAAGGCCACCTGGAGCGACACCTACCTCGCGCCCCGCAGCGGCGGCCGCAAGCACGAGGGCCAGGACCTCATGGGCAAGAAGATGCTCAAGCTCCTGGCGTGCGTGAGCGGCACCATCATCGAGCTGCGCCACCAGTCGAGCGGCAACTCGCTCTACCTCAAGGGCGACGACGGCTGGTACTACTGCTACCTCCACATCAACAACGACGACCCCGGCACCGACAACGGCGCGAACCAGTTCAAGTACGCGTTCGCCCCGGGCATGGCCACGGGCAAGCGCGTCCTCAAGGGCGATCACATCGCCTACCTGGGCGACAGCGGCAACGCCGAGTCCACGGGCAGCCACTGCCACTTCGAGATCCGGATGCCGAACGCGAAGTGGTACAACGCCGCCGCCGTCAACGCGAAGTACTCGCTCGACGCGGCCGAGCCGGCCAAGGTCCGCGCCAAGGTCGCCAACACCGCCTTCGCCCCGCTGCCCGACGCCCCCACCTTCGTGAAGCAGCAGGTCTCCGACTTCCTCGCCATCACGCCGTCGGCCACGTTCCTCTCGCGCAGCACCGAAGACCTCGAGGGCGGCGCGGTCACCCCCGACGAGTTCATCGCCAGCCTCCTGGCCCACGACGGGGCCGCCAAGCTCACGGCCCCCACGACCCGGCTCTACCTGGGCTTCTTCCTGCGCATCCCGGACTACGCCGGCCTCGACTACTGGTTCCGCAAGATCCGCGCCGGCACCACGCTCGACGCCGCGGCCAGCCAGTTCGCCGCCGGCCCCGAGTTCATCCGCAAGTACGGCGAGCTCGACAACGAGTCGTACATCAAGCAGATGTACCAGAACCTCTTCGGCCGCGACCCCGACCCGGCGGGCCTCCAGTACTGGAAGACCCGGGCCGATGCGGGCGCCAAGCGGGGCTGGCTCATGCGCCAGTGGTGCGAGTCCTCCGAGTACCAGCGCAAGACCGCAAGCCAGGTGCAGGTCATCCAGATCCACGCCGCGATGCTGAAGGCAGCGCCGACGGCCGAGGAGTACAAGCGCTGGAGCGACTGGCTCGGCGCCACGCCCCGCGGCACCACCGACCTCATCTCGTACCTGCGCACCGGCACCGGGTACAAGAACCGCTTCTAGGGCGACGCCCTCCCCCGCAGCCCGCGGGCATGGACGGGCCGGCCGGGTCGCGTGCGAGGATGACCCCCATGGCCACGCCAACCGATCCGGAGCTGCTCGAGGCAGCCGTCACCATCATCCGCAAGGCCGGAGACCTCACCCTCCAGCACTTCCGGCGCGACGACCTCGCCATCGACCGCAAGGGCGACGGCACCCCGGTGACGGTGGCCGACCGCGCCGCCGAGCGCCTGGTGCGCGAGGAGCTCGAGCGGCTGTTCCCCGATGACGGCATCCTCGGCGAGGAGGAAGCCGAGAAGATCGGCACGTCCGGCCGGCGGTGGATCCTCGACCCCATCGACGGCACCAAGGCCTTCACCCACGGCGTGCCGCTCTACACGAACCTCCTCGCCCTCGAGGACGAGCACGGCATCGCGGTCGGCGTCATCAACGTGCCGGCGCTCGGCGAGACGGTCGCCGCCGGGCGGGGCCTGGGCTGCTTCGCGAACGGCGCGCCGGTCTCGGTCAACGACCACCCCACCCTCGACGGGGCCTGCATCAGCACCAGCGGCTTCAACATCTGGAGCGACGCCGCCATGCTCCGGGTCAAGGAGACCGGCATGCAGCTGCGCACGTGGGGCGACGGCTACGGGTACGTGCTCGTGGCCACCGGCCGCATCGAGGCCATGGTCGACCCCGTGGCCGAGCTGTACGACCTGGCCCCGATGCCCATCATCCTCGCCGAGGCCGGCGGCCGGTTCACCAGCTACTCGGGGGCCGAGGGGCCCGGGCACGGCAGCGGCGTCGCCACCAACGGGAAGGTCCACGACGACGTGCTGGCCCTCCTCCAGGACTGACGTGGTCTCCGCCGCCACCCACCTGCTCGCACAGGCGTCGGCGCCCGCCGACCCGTCCGGCTCGAACGCGGCCGTCCTGATCGTGGGCGTACTCGTCGTCACCGCCGTCATCGTCGTGGTCGTCATCCGCCGCTCGAAGCGATGACGCCCCGGCCCGGCCCACGAGCTGCCCTCGCGGCGCTCGGGGTGCTGGTGCTGGCGGTGCTCCTGGTCCCCGCCTCCCCGGCGGCGGCCGATGCGCCGCGCCCCACGGACTACCGCTCGACCGTCACCGGCGTGGCGCCCCCGCTGCCAGCCGGCGCGGAGGTCCGCGTCATCGGCGGCGACTCGCTGCTCGAGCTGTCGCTCCCGGCGGGGCACACGGCCGTCGTCGCCGACTACCCCACGTCCGACGAGGCCGAACCGGTCCCCTACCTGCGCTTCGACGCCGACGGCACCGTGCGACGCAACGCCCTCGCCGTGGCCACCACCGCGAACGAGGCTCGCTACGGCACCGCGTCGACCGTCCCCGACCCCGATGCGGAGCCGCGCTGGGAGACGGTCGCGACGAACGGCACCTACGCCTGGCACGACCACCGCATCCACTGGATGTCGCCCCGGGCCCCGCGGGCGGTCGATGCCGACGGCCGGGTCGATCTCGGCGGCGAGGACGGGACCTGGAGCGTGCCCGTCACCGTCGACGGCCGCGACACGGTCATCACCGGGCAGCTCGTGATCGCGCCGGCGCCGTCGTTGGCGGCCTGGGCGCTGCTGGTCGTCGTGGCGCTGGGCGTGGCGCTCCTGGTCGGGGTGCGGTTCGGCCTGCGGGCTGCCGCGGCCGTGGGTGCCGGATCCGCCGCGGGAGCGGTCGTCGTCGCCACCGCCACGTGGCGGGCCGTGCCGCCCGATGCCGGCGCATCGGTGATCCCGGTGGTCGTCGCCGTCGTGGCCTTGATCGCCGGCCTGGTCGCGGCCCTCGGCCCGGCGCGCGTCCGTCTGGTGGCGGTGGCCGCCACCGCTGCCGCCCTGCTCGGGTGGGGTGCCACCCGCTGGACGGTGCTGGCCCGGGCCGTGCTCCCGACCACGCTGGCGCCCGGCCTCGACCGGGCGGCGACCGCCGTGGCCATCGGGGTCGGCCTGGCCCTCGCCGCGCTGCTGGTGAAGGGTCCGGCGCCTCAGCGCCGGGCGGCACCGGAGGGCGGCCGCGTCACAGCCAGCCCGAGCGCTTGAACTGGCGCCACAGCAGCGCCACCACCAGCACCATCGACCCGATGGCGACCGGGTAGCCCGCGGTCCAGCTGAGCTCGGGCATGTGGGTGAAGTTCATGCCCCACACGCCCGCGAGCATCGTCGGCGCCGCGATGAGCGCCGCCCACGCCGAGATGGTCCGCATGTCGTTGTTCTGGCGGACGCTGACCTGGGCCAGGTTGGCGTTGAGCGCATCGGTGAGCAGGTCCCGCACCAGCTCCAACCGGCCGAGCACGCGCTGCAGGTGGTCGTGCACGTCGCGGAAGTAGTGGTGCAGCGGCGAGTCCTGCAGGAGGGCGTCGGCCCGCTCGAGGTCGGCGACCACGTCGCTCATCGGCATCACGTTGCGGAGCAGCTCGAGGACCTGGCGCTTCAGCCCGAAGATCCGCTCGGCCGGGTTCAACCGGTCTTCGCTGAAGACGGCGGCCTCGGCCTCGTCGACGTCGATCTCCAGCTCCTCGATGACCAGCACGTAGTCGTCGACCACCCGGTCGGCCACGGCGTAGAGCACGGCTGGGGGCCCGAGCTCCAGGATCCGCCGGTCGCGCTCGAGCTGGGCCCGCAGGTCCGTGAGCGGCGTGGCGTGGCCGTGGCGGATCGTGATGAGGAACGACGGCCCGATGATGAATTGGATCTCACCGATGACGACCTCGTCGGGGTTCCGGTACCCGGCCGTCTTCAGGACCACGAACCAGACGTCGTGGTACTGGTCGATCTTCGCCCGCTGGTGCGCCTTCAGGGCATCCTCGACGAGCAGCTCGTGGAGGCCGAACTCGGCGGTGACGGCGGCGAACTCCTCGGCCGTCGGCTCGTGGAGGCCGATCCAGGCGAACCCGGCTTCCGCCGACGCCCGACCGGCGGCACCGGCGACCTCGCGGTGGTCGTCGAGCCGGGTCCCGTCTCGGTAGATCCCGCAGTCGACCAGCACGGCGCCAGTCTTGCCGCACGGCGCCGAGGAGCGGCGTACCAGGGCGTTCACCGGCTCCGCAGAGCGAGGAAATCACGGGTATGGCTTCACCCTGCGTGGCGGTTGCCGATGGATGGCGGGCATGGAAGCCGTCGGAACGATCCTGGAGCGGGAGGGCGACGCGCTCGAGGTCCTGCTCTTCAAGCTCATCGAGACCAACCTGCTGATCGAAGCGGGTGAAGCCCGGTTCCTGCCCCGTGCGACGCGGGAGGTGGAGCGGGCCCGCAACCGGGCCCGGGAGCTCGATCTGCTGCGCGCCGCCACCATCGCCCAGACCGGTTCCAGCGCCACGCTGCGGGACCTGGCCGCGGGGGCGAGCGGGCCGTGGCCGGCGATCCTGCGCGACCACCACGACGTGCTCAGCCGGCTCGTGTCGGAGATCGAGGTGGTCGCCCACCTCAACGCCCGCCTGGCGCGCGAGGGCCTCGAGCTCCTGGCCCGCCAGCCCGAGCCGGCCACGGTCGGCGCTGGCGCCCCGGTCAGCGGCCGCCCCATCCGCAACGCCGAGCTCGACCGGCTGGCACGAGGCGCGGCGCTCGACGCCGTCCTCGGCACCGCGGCCCGCCTCCGCATGCCCGACCTCATCGACTTCCTCCGCTAGTTCCCGCCCCGAAGGAGCAACCGCTGCGGTGGCGCGGGTTGGCTCCCGATGGGCCGACGCATCACGGAACGCCCCCGGCCTCGACGGCCCGAAGAAGCGGAGCGGCGTGAGCGCCAGCGAACGACAGAACCGGGCCCGAGGGCCCGGTTCCGTGGACACGCCAACTGGAGGGAAGGCGGTGTGGGTCTGGTGGCGCCGTTCGACGCCTCGGCCTCGCTCAGGCGGTGGCGGCAGCCCGCTCGCCGATGCGGTCGTGCCAGTGGGAGGCCTCGCCGATGGCGGAGGCGTAGCCGGCCTTGCGGCGGGCGACCCGGCCCTGGGGGGCCTCCATGGGCTCGCCGTTGTCGGCTTCGTACTGGGCGGTGATGCCCTCGCGGAGCATCTCGAGCGCCTCGGAGCGGAGCTGCGAGATGCGGGACTCGGTCACACCCAGGAAGCTGGCCAGCTCCTGGGACTTGCGGCCCTCGAGGAAGTAGCCGACCACGACGAGGCGGTGGCGCTCGGGGAGGAGGTGCACGGCGTCCCGCAGGTACGCCTTCAGCTCACGGCTCTCGAGCTCCTCGGAGGGCTCGAGCGTGGCGTCGTCGGTGAGCACCTCGACCAGGGTGAGGTCCTCGTCGCCGTCGTTGACGTCGTACTCCAGGGCGAGGACGACCGAGCGGAACATCTTGTCCTGCAGGCGGCGGAGCTCGTCCTTGGTGACACCGAGGGCCTCAGCGGTCTCGTCGGCGGACGGCATGCGGCCGAGGTTGCTGGCGAGGCGCTGCTCGATCGACTCGAGCCGGCGGGCCAGGTTGCGCACGGAGCGGGGGGCCCAGTCGGCGGCGCGGACCGCATCGAGGATCGCGCCCCGGATGCGCTGTGCTGCGAAGCGGTCGAATGGGACGCCGCGGGACTCGTCGTAGCGACGGGCCGCCTCGACGAGGCCGAGCGCACCGGCGGTGGCGAGCTCTTCCCGGTCGACGTGGCGGGGGAAGTTCACCGCCACCTGGAAGACCACGTGGCGCACCAGCGGCAGGTGGTCCTCGATCAGCTTCTGGGTTTCCCGATCGGTCTCGGTCGTCATCTCATCGCCCTCTTTCGTTGTTGACCCGTGTCCAGTGGGTGCAGAGGGTTACGGACCGAACTTGAGGGGACTTGAACGATTTCTTCGCGAAAAGGCCCTCGATCGGCCTCCATCGCCGATGATTGAGTCGTTCGGCCCAGATGCGACGAACAAATTGTCGCACACGGTGGTCATCGCGCCACGGATGGTGGCTGACCTGGGATTACCCGAACTCGGCGACCTTCACACCTCGGCGAGCGAGCTCCCGCAGGAACGGGCGCACCTCGACCAAGGTGGCGAGTCCCGAGGCGCCGGCGTGGCGAGCGCGGCCCGCGGCGAGCTCGACGGCCGCGAGGGCGGCGACGGCGCCGCCGGCGATGCCGGGACGGTCCATGGCCCCCAGGATCTCGACGGCGATGCCATCGGCTCCTCGGCCCCGGACCTCGACGCGGATGGCGCCGAGCCCGCCCTCGGGGTGCGGCGGGCGCAGCATGGGGAGGCGGGCGGTGAGGCGGTCTCGGCGGGTGCCGGCCAGGCGGGCCGTGACCCGGCCCACGCCCGGGAACGCCGGGACGAGCAGCAGCGGGTCGGGCAGGGCCGCCCGGTAGCAGTCGGCGGCACCGATCGGGTCGGGGAACCAGCTCAGCTCGCGACCCGAGCCGGCGGCCCGGCGCTGCCAGCCGCCGTCGCGCCAGTCGATCCCGACCCCGCCCAGCGAGCCGTGGTGCTGGCGGGCGCAGGCCGGTCCACCGGTGCCCAGCCGGGCCACGTGGATCTCGTCGACGCTGTCGAGCCGGTCCGCGGCCAGCCGGGCGAGGAGGCAGGTGAGCCCCGGCGAGAAGGCGGCCCCCACGGCGACGGAGGTGTCGCGGGCCTCGGCCTCGGGCCCGAGGTCGAGCAGGCCCCGCACCTCGTCCACGTCGTCGGAGGTGCTGACCACCGGGATGCCCCGACCCACCACGGCCCGGGCCGGCCCGAGGTGCGTGCCGCACGGCGTGGCGAGGAGGACGACGTCGACGTCGGCGAGTGCTTCAGGGGCACCGGAACCGGCGTGCGCCTTGGCGCCGAGCGACGACGAGACCTCGGCGACCCGGCCTTCTTGGGTCTCGAACAGCGTGATCCGCTCGACGGCATCGGTCGACGCGAGCTGGCGTGCCGCCCGGGTGCCGACGGCGCCCAGGCCCACGACCGCGACGTGCATCAGCGCAGCTCGTCGGGCGACAGCTCGCGCCAGCCCCCGCGCTGGGGCGGGGTGCCGCCCGAGCCCCGCACCCGGAGGACGGCCGCCACCAGGCCGGCCAGCCCGAGGGCGACCAACGCTCGGCGAATCATCGTCACGGGTTGCCTCCGGGATGGGAACGATGTCGTGGGGCTAGCTGGAATCGAACCAGCGACCTCACCCTTATCAGGGGTGCGCTCTAACCAACTGAGCTATAGCCCCGAGCGGGAGCCGACGGTAGTGGGTCGGCGCCGGGGGATGCGAACCGCTTGCCGCGCGGGGCGTCAGCGGTCGACGTCTTCTTCGATGACGATCAGCCGGATGCCGCCCGTCATCTCGCTGATGATGTTGATCAGCGCGGTGGCGAGGACGGTGATCACCGTGCCCGCCAGGACCCCGACGGCGCCGATCGCCGCACAGGCCCGGAACATCTGGTTCCCGTAGAACGTGAAGTTCTCGAGGCCGACGTCACCGAGGAACGACTGCAGCTTGTCGACGTTGCCGCTCTGGTAGAGGATCCCCCACAGGGCGGCGAGCGTGGCCAGCACGGCGATGTAGAGGCACGTGTAGACCACGAGCGAGAGCTTGAGCACCGACCACAGGTCGATGCGGCGCACGACGCGCTTCACCCGGCGGCCGCGCCGGACCCGGCGACGGCCGGAGTCCGCCGCAGGCTCCGGGGTGGCGACGGCAGGAGCGGGCACGACGGCCGGCGATTCGGCCGTGGGCGGCCCGGAGACCGGCTCGCGGTCGGCGACGGCGGTGGCCGACGCGGCGGGGGCGGCAGCCCCCACGAAGCCACGAGGCGGTGGCGGCGGAGCGTCGGCCACCTTGGAGGCCTTGGCCGCCTTGCCGTTGGTGGCAGGGGGCGGCGCGGGCCGCTCCGGGCGGGGCGGCCGCTTGGGGCCACCGCCCGCACGCGGCGCGTTCACCGACGCCTTGGGTGCGGCAGGGGGCCCTGGGGGCTCGACAGACACGGAGGCAAGCCTAGGGGATGGGCGCCGGCTGCCATCGTGCGCGAGCCGTGGCGGTGGCGCCGTGGCGCTCGATCGTGACCCGCACCTCGTCGCCCGCGGGCTCGTAGCGGACGACCGACGCCTCGTTGGCGGCGGCCACCTCCGCGGCGGCGTCCTCGCCGCCCGCCGCACCCGCGAGGGCACTGGCATCGGCCGCAGCCTGGGCCGACGCGGCCCCGCCGGCGGCGGCGCCCACCCGGACGAGGCCGACGGCGAACAGCGCCGCGAACAGCACGGCCATCAGGGCCAACGGGGTCGCTTGGCCCCGTTGGCCGCTGATCGTGGTGGCGGCGGTGGTCGGCGGTCGCCGGTCACTCATCGTCGGCGGAGAGCACCGGGGCCACTGCTGCGACCGTCCGATCCCCCTCCACGTTCATCACCTTCACGCCGGTGGCGTCTCGGCCCTGCGAGGAGATCTCGCGGACCTGCATCCGGGTCACCACGCCGTCGGAGGCGATGGCGAGGATCTCGTCGTCGATGCCCACCATGAAGGCGGCGACGACGAAGCCCTTCTTGGCGGTGAGCTTGATGCCGCGCACGCCCTGGCCGCCTCGGCCCTGGATGTTGAACTTGTCGAGCTGGGTGCGCTTGCCGTAGCCGCCGTCGGTGACGATGAGGATCGCGGCGTCGTCACGGGCGACGTCGCAGGACACCACCTCGTCGCCCGGCTTCATCTTCATGCCGCGCACGCCGGCCGCGTTGCGGCCCATGGGGCGGACGTCGCCCTGCGTGTAGCGGATGGTCATGCCGGCCCGGCTGACCATGAAGATCTCGTCCTCGTCGTTGACGGGCATGACCTTCACCAGCTCGTCGCCGTCACGGAGGTTGAGGGCGATGATGCCGGCCCGCAGCGACGAGTCGTACTCGGTGAACCGGGTCTTCTTCACCTGGCCGTTGCGGGTGGCGAAGAAGAGGTACTGGTTCGACTCGTAGTCCCGCGTGTCGATGATCGTCTGGATCCGCTCGTCGGGCTGGAGCGGCAGCAGGTTCACGATCGCGGTGCCGCGCGCCGTCCGGTCCTTCATCGGGATCTCGTGCGCCTTCAGCCGGTACACGCGCCCGAGGTTCGAGAAGAACAGCAGGTAGGCGTGGGCCGTGGTCGTGATGATGTGCTCGATGTAGTCCTCGTCCTTGAGCTTGGCGCCGGCGATGCCGCGCCCGCCCCGGCCCTGGGCCTTGAACGCGTCGACCGAGACGGTCTTCGTGTAGCCCTTGGCCGACATCGTGACGATGAGGTCCTCGTCGTCGATGAGGTCCTCGAGGTCCATGTCGCCGACGTCGTAGGTGATCTGCGACTTCCGGTCCGAGCCGTGCTTGGCCCGGATCTCGCCCAGCTCGTCCTTGATCACCTGGTAGAGCACGTTGCGGTCGGCGAGGATGGCCTCGAGCTCGGCGATGGTGGCCCGCAGCTTCTCCATCTCCTCCTCCAGCTGAGCCCTGCCCAGGCGGGTGAGGCGGTGGAGCTGCATGTCGAGGATGTACTCGGCCTGCACCTCGGAGAACTCGAACGGCGCGGCCTGCAGCTTGGTGCGGGCATCGTCCTTGTCCTCGGAGGCGCGGATGGTGGCGATGATCTCGTCGATCAGGTCGAGCGCCTTGATGAGGCCCTCGACGATGTGCGCCCGCTCCCTGGCCTTGCGGAGGCGGTACTCCGAGCGCCGGGTGATGACGTCGACCTGGTGCTCCAGGTAGTGGAACAGCACCTCGCGGAGGTTCAGCGTGCGAGGCACGCCGTCGACGAGCGCCACCGTGTTCACGCCGAACGAGCTCTGGAGCTGCGTCCGCTTGTAGAGGTTGTTGAGGATGATCAGCGCCGGCGCGTCGCGCTTGAGCGTGATGACGATGCGGGTCTTGCCGCCGGAGGACTCGTCGTTGGCATCGGAGATGCCCTCGAGCTCCTTGTTGGCGACCAGCTCGCTGATCTTGGCCAGCACCTGGCGGGGGCCCACCTGGTACGGCAGCTCGGTGACGATGATCTTGTCGCCGCCGCGGGTGGACTCCTCGATCTCGGCGACGGCGCGCATGCGGATCGAGCCGCGGCCGGTGCGGTAGGCGTCCATGATCCCGGCGCGGCCCATGATCAGCGCGCCGGTCGGGAAGTCCGGGCCCTTGACGAACTGCATGAGGTCGTCGGGGGTGGCCTCGGGGTTGTCCATCAGGTGGACGGTGGCGTCGATGACCTCGCCGAGGTTGTGCGGCGGGATGTTGGTGGCCATGCCGACGGCGATGCCCTGGCCACCGTTGACGAGGAGGTTCGGGAAGCGCGCCGGGAGCACCGCCGGCTCCTGGAACTCACCGGAGTAGTTGTCGACGAAGTCGACCGTCTCCTCGCCGATGTCCTGGAGCATCGACATGGCGAGCGGGTCGAGGCGGCACTCGGTGTAGCGGGCGGCGGCGGGGCCGTCGTCGGGCGACCCGAAGTTGCCGTGGCCCTGCACGACCGGGTGGCGCAGCGAGTGGGGCTGGGCCAGCCGGACGAGCGCGTCGTAGATCGCGCCGTCGCCGTGGGGGTGGTACTTGCCCATGACCTCGCCCGTGACGCGGGCGCACTTCATGAACGGGCGGTCCGGGCGGGCGCCGACGTCGTACATGCCCCAGAGGATCCGGCGGTGCACCGGCTTGAGGCCGTCGCGGACGTCAGGCAGGGCCCGCGAGACGATGACGGACATGGAGTAGTCCAGGAAGGACCGCTCCATCTCCTCCTCGATCTCGATGGGCTCGATGAGCCCGTAGGCGGTGACGGTGGGGTCGAGGCCCTCGGCGTCGGGGTCGATGGGGGGCAGTTCGTCGTCAGGCATGGGGAGGTCTCTCGTTGCTCAGATGTCGATGAAGCGGACGTCTTTGGCGTTCTTCTTGATGAACTCCTTGCGGGCTTCGACGTCGTCGCCCATGAGGGTGGAGATCGCGGTGTCGGCCGTGGCGGCCTGCTCGACCGTGACCTGGAGGAGGGTCCGGGAGGCGGCGTCCATGGTGGTGGCCTTGAGCTCCTCCCAGTCCATCTCGCCGAGGCCCTTCAGCCGGGCGAACTCCTTCTTGTGGTTGGGGTTGGCGGCCAGGAACTCGGCCTTGGCGGCGTCGTCCTTCAGGTACACCTTCTCCTTGCCCACCACCGTGGAGTAGAGCGGCGGCTGGGCGATGTAGACGTGGCGGTGCTCCACCAGCTCCTTCATGTGGCGGAAGAAGAAGGTGAGCAGCAGCGTGCGGATGTGGCTGCCGTCGACGTCGGCGTCGCACAGCAGGATCACGCGGTCGTACCGGGACTTGGTGACGTCGAACTCCTCGGCGCCGAACCCGGCGCCGATGGCGGCGATGAGCGCCTGGACCTCGGTGTTCTTGAGCATCTTGTCCTGGCGGGCCCGCTCGACGTTGAGGATCTTGCCGCGGATCGGGAGGATGGCCTGCGTGCGCGGGTCGCGGGCGCTGGTGGCCGAGCCGCCGGCGGAGTCGCCCTCCACGATGAACAGCTCGCACTCGCTGCGGTCGCGGCTGGAGCAGTCGCGCAGCTTGTCGGGCATGCCGGCGCCGTCGAGCGCGCTCTTGCGGCGGGTGGCGTCACGGGCGTTCTTGGCCGCCGCCCGGGCCCGCTGGGCGTTGATGGCCTTCTTGACGATCTTGTTGGCCTCGGTGGGGTGCTCCTCGAGCCAGTCCGCCAGCTTCTCGTTGGTGGCCTTCTGCACCAGGGTCTTGATCTCGGGGTTGCCGAGCTTGCCCTTGGTCTGGCCCTCGAACTGCGGCTCGCCGACGCGCACCGAGATGATGGCGCTCAGGCCCTCTCGCACGTCCTCGCCGCCGAGGTTCGGGTCCTTCTCCTTGAGGAGCTGCTTGGCCTTGGCGTACTTGTTGACCACCGTGGTGAGAGCGGCTCGGAAGCCCTCCTCGTGGGTGCCGCCCTCGATGGTGGCGATGCCGTTGGCGAAGCTGTGCAGGCCATCGCTCTGGTAGCCGTCGTTCCACTGGAAGGCCAGCTCGACCTCGGCGTGGTCGTCGGACGACTCCAGGTAGCCGACCCGGCTGAACAACGGGGACTTGGTGGCGTTGATGTGTTTGACGAAGTCGACGATGCCGCCGGGGTACTTGTAGGTGACCGGCTCCTGGTCGTGCTCGGGGCGCTCGTCCTTGAAGCGGATCTCGAGGCCCTTGTTCAGGAACGCCATCATCTGGAGGCGCTCGAGCATGGTGCGGCCGACGAACTCGGTGCTCTCGAAGATGCCCCGGTCCGGCCAGAACGTGACGGTGGTGCCGGTGCGGCCGCGGGGTGCATCGCCCACGACCTCGAGCTTGGTCTTCTTGGAGCCGCCCTCGGCGAACTCGATGCGGTGGCGCTTGCCGTCGCGGTCGACCTCGACGGTGACCTTCTCGGACAGCGCGTTCACGACCGACACGCCCACGCCGTGGAGGCCACCCGAGACCTTGTAGCCGCCGCCGCCGAACTTGCCGCCGCCGCCCAGCTTCGTGAGGGCGATCTCGACGCCGGTGAGCTTGAACTCGGGGTGCACGTCGGTGGGGATGCCGCGCCCGTTGTCGACCACGCGGCAGCCGCCGTCGGCCAGGAGGGTGATGTCGATCCGGTCGCAGTAGCCGGCCATGGCCTCGTCGACCGAGTTGTCCACGACCTCCCACACCATGTGGTGGAGGCCCGGGAGCCCGGTGCCTCCGATGTACATGCCGGGGCGCTTGCGCACGTGCGCGAGGCCCTCGAGGATCGTCATGTTGCTGGCGGAGTAGTCCGACTTCGCGGGGGACACGGCGCGGCCTTTCAGGGACGAGCAGGAGGGAGGTGAGCGGCCGCTCGGAAGGCCACGGCACGGAGGGTGCCGACCGGCAGTTCGAGGCGCTTCACGATGGGAGCCATCCTACCAGACGGGGGGTGACATCCGGGGTATCCCCAGCCGGTCTGAGAACGGCCGAGAACGTTGTGTCACAAGGGTTTGCGAGCCATCTGACGCCGCGTCACCGACGCAAGATCCGGGTGGTCACGGAGGTGACGACGCCGGCCCCCACGAGGCGGTCGACGCGGGTCACGATCTCCCGCTCCGACCACCGCAGGTGGCTCGCCCACGCGGCGCTGTCGACCCCCACGCGAAGGCACCCGTCCTCCACCGCGAGGGGCTGCGCGTGCCCCGCGAGCTCATCGCCGACGATGGCCGCCCAGCCATCGTGGATGGCCACGATCGCGTCGGCCTTCGGGGCGCCCATCCCGGCCAGGACGGCGTCGAGCAGCTGCGGGAGCGTGGCCGGATCGGGCTCGTCGCCCCGTCCGTCGGGGGTGGGGAGCTTCGACCACGGCACCCCGCCAGTGTCGCGCGGCCGGGACGCTCCACCACCGGGTGCGACCCCACTGGAGCGGCGGTCAGCGCTGGGTCGCGACGCCCTCGCGCACCTCGATCACCGCGCCGGGGACGGCACCGACGGGGAGGCCGCTGGCGGTCGAGAGGATCGTCTGGCCGGGTGGGAGCGACCGCAGCAGCGCGTCGCTCCGCTCGGGGTCGAGCTCGGAGAACACGTCGTCGAGCAGCAGCACCGGCGAGCTCTCGGTCTGCTCGGTGACCACGTGGTGCGCGGCCAGGCGCAGCGCGAGCGCCAGCGAGCGCTGCTCGCCCTGCGAGGCGTGGGTGCGCGCTGGCAGGCCCCCGATGACCAGCTCGAGCTCGTCGCGGTGCGGGCCCACGGTCGACACGCCGCGCCGCAGGTCGTCCTTGCGCGACGCCGCGAGGGCGGGGGCCAGGCCGTCGGCCATCCACGGGGGGTCGTAGGTGGCGCGGACCTCCGCCGAGCGCTGGGCGACGGAGTCGTACGCCGCGCCGAGCAGCGGCTCGAGCGCGGCCACCAGGTTGCGGCGGGCCTTCGCGAGCGCCTCCCCCGCCGTCACGAGCTTGGCGTCGAAGACGTCGAGGGTCAGTTCGATCTCGGGGGTGAGCCGGCCACCCGACTGCTTGAGCAGCGCGCCGCGCTGGCGCAGGACGCGGTCGAGGTCGCTTCGCATCTCGTCGTAGCGGGGGTGCAGCGACACCAGCGTCTCGTCGAGGTAGCCGCGCCGGTCGCCCGGGGACCCCTTCACCAAGGTGAGGTCGTCGGGCGAGAAGACGGTCACCCGCAGTGCGCCCAGGAGGTCGCGCGCCCGGCGCAACGGCTGCTTGTTGAGCTGGGTCCGGTTGCGGCCGTTGGCCACCAGCTCGGCCTCCAGGAGCAGCTCACGGCCCTCGCGCTCGGCTTCGGCCCGCACGATCGCCCGCTCGGCGCCGGCGCGGATCAGCGCCTCGGTGGGGGCGCCACGGAACGACGACAGCGTGGCGAGGTAGCCGATGGCCTCGAGCAGGTTCGTCTTGCCCTGCCCGTTGGGGCCGAGCACGGCGGTGAGTCCGCCGTCGAACGTGACGTCGGCCTCGCGGTAGCCCCGGAAGTCGGTGAGCCAGAGGTGCCGGAGCTGCACGGCTCAGGCTGCGGCGGTCAGGAGACCCGGACCGGCATCAGCAGGTACAGGAATTCCTGGGCCTCGCCGGCGCGGATGACGGCCGGCTTCTGGGCGTCGACCGTGTCGAGGTGGATCTCGTCGCCGGGGGTGACCTCGACGCCGCTGAGCAGGTACTCCGGGTTGAACGCCACGGTGAGCTCGGTGCCCTCGTAGGACGCGTCGAGCTGCTCGTGCGCCTGGCCGACGTCCTGGGTGATGGCCACCAGCTCCAGCCCGTCGGTGCTCATCGCGAGCCGGACCGGCGTGTTGAGCTCGCGGGCCATCAGCTTCACGCGCTTGACCGCCTCGACGAGCGCCTCGCGCCCGACGGTGAGCCGGTTGGGGTGGCTGGCGGGGATCAGGCCCCGGTAGTTCGGGAACTCGCCCTCGATGAGCCGGGTGGTGAGGCGGACGTCGCCGACCTCGAACGCGGCCTCGCGCTCGCCCAGGCGGAGCGTGACCTCCTCGGCGGACCCGAGGAGCCGCTCGAGCTCGCGGAGCGCCCGGGAGGGCACCAGGACGCTCTGGCCCTCGCCCAGCACCGACGTGCCCGGGAGGTCGCGCACGGCGAGGCGGTAGGAGTCGGTGGCGACGAGGCGCAGCCCCCCGGCCTCCGCGGCGAGCAGGACGCCGGTGAGGATCGGACGGGCATCGTCGGCGCTGGCCGCGGGCACCACCTGGCGGAGGGCGCCGGCGAAGTCCTTGGCGGCCAGGGTCACGGCATCGTCGGCGGGCATGGCCAGCCGCGGGAACTCATCCGCCGGCAGCAGGCGCAGCGACGACTCGAAGCGGCCGGCGGTGATGCGGGCCTCGTCGCCCTCGACCGAGACCTCGACGCGCGGGTCGCCGAGCGACCGCACGAGGTCCGAGGAGATCTTCGCCGGCAGGACGGCCACGCCGTCGCGCTCGCCGGCGACGGTGATCTCGATCTCGATGGTGAGCTCGAGGTCGCTTCCGGTGAGGCGGAGGGTGTCGCCCGTGAGCTCGGCGCGGACGCCGGACAGGACGGGCAGCGCCCCGCCGCGGTTGGCCACGGCTCGGCCGGCAGAAGCCAGGGCCTCGACCAAGGTGTCACGCTCGCAACGGAACTTCACTTCGTAACCTCACGTTCTCCAGAGAAGGTGCTGATCAAGATCTGATGTTGGTAATAGGGCCTGTGGACTGGGGATAAGCACCCATCAGTGCAGGTCAGCAGGCACGGGGTTCGTCGAGGGGAATCCACAGCGTTCCACAGGTTCGCGGCGTCGCGGTGCATGCGACGTGTCCGGAGCGTGACTTCTCCCCGCGCGTCCCCTGCCGTCCACGGCCGCGTCCACAGCTGCATCCAGCGCGAACGGGTGAGAAATGCCCAGGTCCCTGTGGACAACGGTGGACAACTGCTGTGACGACCGGCACGCGCGGCGCACGCTCAACTTCCCTTCCGGATCTGGTTGAGCAGCTCGGTGACCTGGTCGTAGATCTGGCGCCGCTCGCCCATGAGGGCCTTGATCTTCTCGACGGCGTGGATGACCGTCGTGTGGTCGCGCCCCCCGAACTCGCGTGCGATGGCCGGGTAGGAGAGGTCGGTCGAGTCCCGGAAGACGTACATGGCGATCTGCCGGGCGGTGACCAGCGGGCGCTGACGGCTCTTGCCCTTGATCTCCTCGATGGTGAACCCGAACATCTCCGAGGTCGCCTGCAGGATGATGTCCGGCGTGATCGGCCGAGGCTGGCGGTCGCCGATGATGTCGTGGAGGTGCTTCTCCGCTTCGGGCAGCGTGACCGGCCGCTTGTGCAGCTTGGCCAGCGCCGACACCCGGTTCAGGGCGCCCTCGAGCTCGCGGATGTTGTCGGTGATGTTGACGGCGATGAACTCGAGCACGTCGTCGGGCACCGGGAACGCCTCGCCCTCGGCCTTCTTCCCCAGCACGGCCAGGCGGGTCTCGAGGTCCGGCGGCTGGATGTCGGTGATGAGGCCCATCTTGAACCGGCTGCGCAGGCGGTTCTCCAGGGTGGAGATGGCGTCCGGCGGGCGGTCGGAGGACAGCACGAGCTGGCGGCGGCCCTCGTGGAGGGCGTTGAACGTGTGGAAGAACTCCTCCTGGGTCTCCTTGCGGTTCTCCAGGAACTGGATGTCGTCGACCAGCAGCACGTCGACCTCGCGGTAGCGCCGCTTGAACTCCGCCGAGGTGTTGAGCCGGATGGACTCGATGAACTCGTTCAGGAAGGTCTCGCTGGTGACGTACCGGACGACGTAGTCCCGGTAGTTCTCCTCCACGTAGTGCTTGATGGCCTGGAGGAGGTGGGTCTTGCCGAGGCCGGCGTCGCCGTAGATGAACAGCGGGTTGTAGGAGCGTCCGGGCT
>DATMGQ010000177.1:0-9299 GCA_035555395.1 Acidimicrobiales bacterium | reverse complement strand
CGTCGGCCTCGGTGTCGGGCCCGGCCAGCGTGGCGACCTGGACCCGGAGCCCGTCGAGGTACCCGGCGCCGGGGGCGAACGTCTGGGTGCTCGGCACGCCGAGGGACGACGTCTCGGCCGGATCGACCTGCTTCAGCACGAGGCGCTTGGTGACGCTGGCGAAGATGGCGTTGCGCACCGACGCGCTGCGGTCCGCGGTGAGGACGCAGTGCACGCCGAGCTGCCGGCCGTCGAGGACGATCCGGTGGAACGCCGTCAGCCACTGGTCCGACGTCTGCTCCTGGCCGCCGCGCGTGTTCTGGAGGGCGTCGACGAGGTTGGCGTAGCCGTCGACGAGCACGACGATCGTGGGGTCCGACCCGTCGCCGGCCGCTTGCCGCCGGCGGCCGACCTCGGCGTCGAGCGCCTCGATGATGCGGGTGGTCGCCTCGAGGTCGTCGAGGGTGCCGACCCCGGCGCACTGCGGGAGGGCGGCGAGCGACCGCAGCTCGCCCGACGAGAAGTCGAGCACGAACAGGGCGACGCGGCCGCCGCCGGCCCGGTGGTCGTCGAGCGCGGCGCTGGCTGCGATCGTGCGCAGGACCGTGGTCTTCCCGGACCCGCCGGTCCCGAGGACCAAGAGGCCGCCGCCGCTCTCGAGGTCGACGACGCACGCGTGCTGGCTCTGGTTGGCGGGGTCGTCGGCCCCGCCCACGAGCACCAGCCGGCCGGGGTCGCGGGCGTAGCCCGGCACGCGGCGCATGGCGTCGGCGGCGGTGAACGCGAAGTGGTCCGGGAGCAGCTCGTTCCAGATCTGGCGGACCGGCTCGTGCCCCAGCGAGCGGACCGCCTCGATGAGCGCGTCGAGCTGGGTGCGCGGCGCCACCTCGGCGGCGTCGACCGGGCCGGTGGCGGTGCCGCCGGCACCCGGCGCCTGGAGGCCGAGCGGCTCGAGGGCCACAGGCGGCCGGCCCCGGGTGGTGGCGACCGGCGCGCTGCAGTAGGCGGACTGGAACTCGACGAGCTGGCCGGGGCCCATGCGGGCGATCGACCGGCCCTTCAGCGGCACCGGGATCTCGGCGGCGTCGGGGGCGTTGAGGATGCTCATGGACTCGGCCCGGTCGAGCATCCGCAGCGAGATGCGCAGGTTGGTGTTGGCCAGGATGTTGTCGTCGACCGAGGCCGACGGGCGCTGGGTGGCGAGCAGCAGGTGCACGCCGTAGCTGCGGCCGCGCTGGGCGATGTCGATGATGTCGGCGACGAACTCGGGCAGCTGCTTGACCAGCGTGGCGAACTCGTCGATCACGATGACGAGCGACGGCGGGGCCTCGTCGGGGTGGAGCCGGCGCATGTCGGCCATGTCCTTCACCGAGCGCTCGCTGAACAGGCTGACCCGCCGGCGCAGCTCGGCGCGCAGCGACACCTGGGCCCGCAGCGCCAGCGACTCGTCGAGGTCCGTCACCCGTCCCGAGATGTGGGGCAGGTCCTTGAACACCTCGCTGGCGGATCCGCCCTTGAAGTCGATGAACAGGAGGCTCAGGTCGCGCGGCGACTGGAAGGCCACGAGGCCAGCGACGAGGGCGCCGATGAGCTCGCTCTTGCCGGCGCCGGACGTGCCGCCGATGAGGCCGTGGGGCCCGTCGGCGACCAGGTCGAGGACCAGCGGGCCGTCGGCCGTGGTGCCCACCACCGACTGGAGCGCGTAGCCGCCCTCGCCTCGGCGGTCGACGGCCCACTCCTGCTGGATCCAGCCGGGCGTCACCTCGTCGATGCCGTGCGCGGCGAACAGCGGGACGACGCGCGGGATCGACGAGGTGGAGGTGGCGGACGACGCGTCGCGCAGCGGGGCGAGCGAGCGGGCGATCGTGTCCGGGAGGGACTCGTCGACGCCGTCGGCCGAGAACCACTCGGTCGGCGTCTCCGGGTCGGTGAACCACAGCTTGGAGAGCTGCTCGGCGCCGACCTCGGCCCGGTCGGCCAGCTCGGCGACCGCCCGGCACTGCGGCGGCACGCGGTCGGCGGTCTCGCTCAGCCACAGCACCGAGATGCCCGTCTCCTGCGAGCGGTCGAGGACCTGGGCGACCAGGTGGGGGTCGGGCTCCATCGACCGGTCGATCACGACCAGCATCCACGGCCACCGGCGGTCGACGCCGTGCCCCGATCCCATGGACCGGAACTCGGCGACGTCGAGCACCGCTTGGAGCAGGCGGTCGGTGCCGCGCTGGTCGGTGGCCAGGTGGGCCCCGCCGATGGGCGACCCCGTGGCGTGGG
This sequence comes from Acidimicrobiales bacterium, assembly GCA_035555395.1. Taxonomy (GTDB): domain Bacteria; phylum Actinomycetota; class Acidimicrobiia; order Acidimicrobiales; family Iamiaceae; genus Aquihabitans. The sequence goes on along the minus strand of DATMGQ010000177.1, from coordinate 7,049 downwards.
TGTGCGGCACCCAGCGGAGCCAGCTCACCAGGTCCATCTCGGGCGAGGCCGCGCCCACCACGACGAGGTCCTCGGGGCTGTGGAGGCACACCGCCTGGAGGAGCAGCGCCTTGGCGAGCGCCGCCACCTCCCGCCGGGTGCCGTGGATGCCCACCACACCGAGGTCGGCGAGCGGGATGGTCACGGGCACCCGCTCGAAGCGCTCGTAGCGCTCGGCCAGGGCCTCGAGCCGGCCCACCAGCTCCTCGTCGCCGTCGTGGGAGAAGTCGGCGGTGATGTGGGGCTCGGCCGGCCCGGTGCCGGCGCGGAGGGTGAGGAACTCGGGGATGTCGCGGCCTCGGGACCAGAGGGTGCGGTCGCGCCGCTCGGCGCGCCGCCGCAGGTCGGCGATGTCGGGGGAGGCGGCCAGCCGGACCGTCTCCTCCTCGGCAAACGCGGCGGCGTACGCCTCCTCCCGCTCGGTGAAGCGCTTCTCGAACGCCGCCAGCTCCCGCTCATGGCGGTCGCGGGTGCGGCGCTTGTTCTCGAAGAAGCCGGCGGCGCCGGTGATCGGCGCGAGGAGCGTGAACATCAGGAACCGCGGCTCCTGGAGCGCGGCGGCCATGAGCACGCCGCCGAGCAGCGGCGCCGCGGAGGCGAGCCACGAGAAGCGGGCGGGCTCGGGGGTCCCGGGGACCTTGGTGAGGGGCGGGATCACCACCTCCTCGGGCCGGGCCGGCCGCAGCGGGGTGCGGTGGAAGGCCACCTGGCCGAGCTGGTCGATGCGGGCGGGCGGGGCGGCGTCGACCGGCCGGCACACGAGCACGGAGTCACCGAGCCGCAGCTCGGAAGCCTCCCCCACCACGACGGGGCCCTCGGGCCGCACGCCGTCGACGAGCAGCGGGTTGGTGGCGTCGGGGCTCTCGCGCAGGGTGACGGCGAGGTCGTGGCCCACGACCACCGCGACGTGCGACCGGGAGATGGCGGCGTCGGGGATGGCCCGGTACGCGGGATCGTCCTCGGCCCGGCTCCACGGCCGGCCCAGGGTGTAGGTGCCGGGCCCGAGCTCGACCCGCCACCCTGAGGCCGGGCCGCCGATCGCCTCGATCCGGACGACGGCCTCCGACGGAGGCGGCCCGAACCCGGCCCGCTGCTCGCCGACCACGAGCTCCTCGCCCGAGACCAGGCCGATCTCGGCGAGCGACGCCTGCGGATCGAGGACCTGGCCCGACGCGCTGCGCACCAGGGAGGTGCCGGGATCGACCCCGGGCTGGGCGACGAGGGCACGGCGCAGCTCGTCGACGGTGTGGGTGGGCTCGACGGTCACGACGACGTCGCGCGCACGCGACGACGGTCCCGACCGGACGCGGAGCATCAGGTGCACGGCGGTCGCTCCTCGGTGGCGGTCATCGGTTCGCTCGCAGCGAGGTGGGGTTCACCGCGGCTCGCAGGCGCCCGGTGCGGTCGAGCTCGGCAGCCATGGCCGCCCGGGCCTCGTCGGATGCCGTCCACGCGCCGTCGACGTCGTCGTCGGTGGGATCGGCCGCGCCGAACACGGCGGTGTCGGCCCGTTCGGCCAGCGGGGCGGCCGCCGCCGCGCTGAGCACGGCCGCCAGCTCGCGGCGGGTGGTGCGCGGCGGGACCGGTTCGCCCGCGTCGCGGGCGTAGTCGACCAGCTCGGTGAACGAGCCGGCGACGCGCTCGGACGGGCTGCCGTGGCGGCGCCGCCGCTCGCGCCGCTGGCGCTTCAACACGACCACGACGCCGGCGGTGGCGCCGAGGACGACGACGGGCGCACCGACGAGGGCCGCGGCCACGGCCAGCCACGCGGGGATGCCGGCGCCCGCTTCGTCCTGCTCCTCCTCGTCGGGGTCCTCGGGCTTGAGGTCCTCGGGGATCGACGTCGGCGGCGGGATCGTCGTGGGCGGGGGCGGCTGGGGCTCGGGGTTCTCGGTCTTCGACCGGGGCTGCTTCTGCGGGTCGGGCAGCTGGTCCTCGGGCGGCGTCCCGTCGATGGCGACCCAGCCCCAGCCCTCGACCGGCACCTCGATCCAGGCCTCGATGTCCTCGCCGCGGAAGGTCACCCGGCGCTCGCCCGACTCGTTGACGAACCCCATGACCACCCGCACGGGCACGCCGCGCGACTCGGCGAGCAGGCCCTGGGCGGCTGCGAACTGCTCGCCGTTGCCGAACGGCTGCTCGATGTCGATGAAGTCGAGGAGCCGGCGCAGGCTGTGGCCCGGCGGGCTCACCGGGTTCGCCTCCTCGCCGCCGTCGGTGTAGGCCCCCTCGGTCTGGAGCCCCTCGGCGATGGCGGTCATCTCGGCGATGGCCGTGGGCTGGTCACGGGCCCACTCGGCGCCCCGGCTCACGAACTCCGGCGGCACGTCCTCGACCTCCTGGCGCTCGAACCGGTGGTCGAGCTCGGCGTCGGCCAGCTCGGCCGCGTCGGGCGGATCGGGGAACTCGGCGGTGAACCGGTAGCGGTCGCCCGGCTCCAGCTCGCTCGGGACCGCCGCGGTGTCGGTCTCGACCGAGAGACGCAGCTCGTCGTCGAGCGCCGCGGCCCGGTCGCCCTCGAAGCGGATGCCGGTCACGTCGCCGGCCAACGGCACCCACACGCCTTCGGGCTTGCGCACCTCGATCTCGACCTGGGCCTCCTCGCCCCGGCCCTCGGCGGGGATCTCCGTCCCGACCCGCTGGTACTCGCCGGCGACGAGCGAGCCGTCGCCGGTGGCCTGCCACACGGTGCCGCTGTACGCGTCCATCGAGGCGATCCGGAGGCGGGCGCCGTCGGGGAGGCCGGTGGCCGTGAGGATGGCGTCGTCGCGCACGTCCTGGTCCGTGTAGTTGCGGTACGACACCAGCGGGCTGGGCTCGGTGAGCGGGTCGAACGGCGGCTCGACCTCCTCGCGCAGGACGTAGCGGTCCTCGGTCTGGGCGCCGGGGAGGCGGGGGCCGATCACGATCCCGCACAGCGCCGAGACCGCGAGCAGGGCACCGGCGGTGGCGAGCCGGGAGCGGGACGTGGTGGTGCGGGTGACCGAGCGGGCCCGCTGGTGGCGGACGGCGACCCACGCGAGCGTCAGCGCCGCGAACACCACGCCCTGGAGCAGCAGCGAGGCGGGCCGCTTGGTGCCCATCAGCACGCTCGCGGCCAGCACGGCCGTGGGCGGGAGCACGCAGAAGGCCCGCCGTGGGAAGCGGAGGGCGAAGGCCATCGAGAGGAGGCCGCCGGCGAAGCCGCAGAGGTAGATGACGGCCAGCAGGTCACCGGCGTCGCCCGCCGGCGGCAGCGACGTGAGGAGCTGCTTCCACCCGTGGACCGTGCCGTCGGCCAGGCCGGTGACCGCGCTCGGCGAGGGCAGCACGCCGGCCGCGGCGCGGTGGTGCAGCGCGACCGGTCCCCCGAGGACGAAGAACACGACGATGGCGATCGCCGTCGAGGCCAGGAGCGGGACTCGGAACTTGGCCAGCACGTAGCCCAGCGCCGTGCCCACCAGCACCGACGGGATCCCGACCCACAGCTCCTCGCCGCCCGAGAACACCGTGCGGAACCCGATCACCCCGAGCGACGCCAGGACGACCGCGAACCCGGCGTCGACCAGGTCGGACCGGTCGGGACGCAGGCGGTCGAGGTCGGGCGCCTTCACCGGGCCCCCACGATGGCGAGGACCCGGGCGAGGTCGTCGAGGCGGCCGATGTCGACCATGGACGTGGTCCCGATGCGCCGGCGCCGGGGCTCGGCCCCGGGCTGGCAGCGGATGGCCAGCACGCTGACCTCCGGGCCGTAGTGGGAGCAGGCGAGGCGGACCGTGCGCGGGTCGGCGGCAGATCCCACCACCAGGGCGAGGATGCTCACCGAGCGGGTGCGCGGGAGCGACCGGCGCACGAGCTCGTCGAGCGCGAGGCCGTCAGGCACCGAGGCCACCCCGGCCAGCCCGTCGAGGAGGAGGTCCGGGGTCGTCGACGGGAGCGGGTCGGCCCCGCTGAGCGCGGTGACGTCCTGGTCCTGGTGGAGGGCGGTGCGCCCGAGCGAGCCGACGACGGAGACGCCCAGCTCGAACTCGTCGTCGTCGGCCCAGTCGGCCTGGTCGGTGGACAGGACGAGGCCGAGGTGCGACCGACGGGTGTCGACGAACTGCCGGACCATCATCGTCCCGAGCCGGGCGGTGGTCCGCCAGTGGATGTGGCGGCGGTCGTCGCCCGGCGCGTACTCCCGCAGCGTGTGGAAGGCGACGTCGCTGGTGGACAGGTCGTTCGTGGTCTGGCCCTCGAGGTCGCGGATCCAGCCGGCGGTGACGGGCGGCAGCACGATCGTGCGGGGGTGCACGTAGAGGAGCACCTGCTCGCCCGAGGTGACCTCGCGCCGGGCGATGCCGAGCGGGTCGCCCTTCACGCTGCGGGCCGGGCCGATCGGGATGATCGAGCGGCGGAGCGTGGGCACCACGAACGGCTCCTCGAACGTCGAGCCCGGCCCCAGGGTGCCGATCTCGAAGGCGGCGACACCGGCGCCGACCGGGACCTCGACGCGGGCGCCGAGGGAGGGGCGGGCCCGCTCGTTCACCGCTCGCACGACGCCGACGGCGTCTCGCCCGCCCGCCGCCACCCGCTGCGGCTCGACGCCCAGGTCGATGGTCAGTGCCAACCGTCCGACGGTCATCAGCAGCGAGATGGCGAAGATCACCAGGCAGGCGCCGGCCAGGATCAGCAGCTCCTCCCAATCGAGGCGCGCGCCGACGAGCCAGGCGACGACGCCGATGGCGGCGATCGTCCAGCCCAGGGAGGTCACCGGAGCCAGGGCGGCCCGCAGGTTCGGCACCCGCACCGGTCAGGCGGTCCGCCGGGTCGGGGGCGCGACCTGGGCCAGGACCTGGGCCACGACCTGCTCGCTGGTGACGCCGTCGAACTGGGCGTCGGGGGTGACCAGGATGCGGTGCCCGAGGACGGGCAGCGCCAGCGCCTTCACGTCGTCGGGGAGGACGTGGGTGCGGCCCTGGGCGAGCGCCCACGTCTTGGCGGCCCGCACGAAGGCGAGGCAGCCGCGCATGCTGACGCCGAGCGCCACCTCGGGGTGGCGGCGGGTGGCCTCGGCGATGCTCACCACGTAGTCGAGCACCGAGGTGTCGGCGTGCACCGCGGCGGCGACCTCGGCCATCTGGGCGACGGACTCGGCGGGGATGAGCGGCTGCACGTGCTCGTCACGGGCCCGGTTGGCGGCGTCGGCCAGCAGCTGGAGGGAGACGTCGCGGTCCGGGTAGCCGAGCGACGTCTTCATGAGGAAGCGGTCGAGCTGGGCCTCGGGCAGCGGGTACGTGCCGGCCTGCTCGATCGGGTTCATCGTGGCGATGACCATGAACGGCGTGCCGGTCTCGTGAGCCACGCCGTCGACGGTGACCCGCCCCTCCTCCATCACCTCGAGCAGCGCCGACTGCGTCTTCGGCGAGGCCCGGTTGATCTCGTCGGCGAGCACGACGTTGGCGAAGACCGGGCCCTCGTGGAAGTCGAACCGGCCGCTCTGCTGGTTGTAGATGGTGACGCCGGTGACGTCGGACGGCAGCAGGTCGGGCGTGAACTGGATCCGCGAGCTGGTGCCCTGGACGGTGTTGGCCAGCGACTTGGCCAGCACCGTCTTGCCGGTGCCGGGCACGTCCTCGAGCAGCAGGTGCCCGCCGCTCAGCATGCAGGCCAGCGCCAGCCGGACGGCGTGGGCCTTGCCCTTGATGGCGACGTCGACGTTGGTGACGAGGCGGTCGAAGGTCTCGGCGAAGCGCGTCGCCTGGTCGTGCGGGATGGTCATTCGTTCCTCAGGGGGGGAGGTCACTTCGTGACGGGGTCGGTGTAGTAGGTGTTGCCGTTCACCCGGACCTGGAAGCGCAGGTAGACGTTCGTGCCGACGTGGCACGAGTTGTTGCCGGTGAACGACCCGTTGCCATCGGTGCGGGCGTCGTGGGGGAACTGCGACGGGCCCCACGCCCCGCTGGTGCCCGTGCGGAACTGGCACGAACCGGTGACGGTGGTGTTGGGCGGCAGCTTGCGGCCGCGCACGTTGTACTGGGTGCAGGTCGCGCCGGGGGCGGTGTCGCACTCGGTGGTCCCCGTCCGGTACGCCTCCACCTCCGGGTCGGGCGCGGTGCCCGTTCGGGCGGTGGCCGAGTCGATCCCGCTGATCCGGCGGCTCGCGTCGCTGGCGTTGGACACGGCCCGCACCCGGAGCGTGTGGTTCTCGGAGTAGCCGAACGTGCGGGAGAAGGAGCGGCCGTCGATGTTGACCCAGCCGCCGCCGTCGAGGCTGTACTGGTAGCGGTCGATCGCCCGGCCGTTGCCGTTCGAGGCCGTCCAGGTCCAGCGGATGGTCCGGCTGTCGACGCTGGCGGAGACCTTGGGCGTGCTCGGCGAGCCGTAGGGGCGGATCGCGTTGCTGGCGGCCGACGGCTGCCCGTTGCCCTCGCTGTTCACCGCCCGCACGCGGAACCGGTAGGTGCTGCCGTTGGTGAGGCCGGTGATGCGCCGGTTGTCGGGCAGCGCCTTCCAGCTGCCGCTGGTGTTCACGTCGTACTCGAGGCGGCTGATGGCGGCGCCGTTGTCGTCGACGCTGCCGCTGAGCGAGAGGGTCGTCTGGGTGTCGCCCTCGGACGCGGTGACCCCGTAGGTCCCGAGCGGCTTGCCGGCCGACACCGCCACCGCCGACTGGGCGCTGGGCTTGGACCACCCCGCCTTGTTCTCGGCCTCGACCGTGAAGCGGTACTCCTCGCCGTTGACGGTGCGGAAGGTCTGCGAGCGCTTCGCCGGATCGCCGACCACGACCTGGGTGTCGCGGCTGCCGTTTCGGTACGAGGTCACCCGGAAGCGCTTCACGGCGTCGCCGTTCTGCTGGGCCGACGACCACGTCCAACGGACGTCGAGGAACCCGTCGCGGGCCCCGACGCTGGGCGAGGCGTCGGGGGCGGCGGGCGTGGCCGGGACGCCGGCCGGGATGCCGTCGCCGGTGGACGGTGCGCTCGTGGGACCCTTGCCGAGGGCGTTCTCGGCGGTGAGCGTGAAGCGCACGTTGGTGCCGTTCTCGAGAC
>DATMGQ010000176.1:0-8003 GCA_035555395.1 Acidimicrobiales bacterium | reverse complement strand
TCGGTCGGACCGCCGACGCCACCGGGCACGACGTTGCTGGCCACGGACCAGAACGCCACGTAGCGGCCGTCGGGCGTGATCACCGGGTCGGTGCTGCGCAGCGCCGTCCCGTTGGCCGAGGCCACCGCCTTCGTCGTGACCGCCGGTGGTGCCGCCGGTTCGCATGCCGTCAGCGCCACCGCGCTCATCGCTGCCGCGCCCACCAAAAACGAAAGAGCCCGCATCGGGTCTCCCCTCCCCCTCGCCGTGCACCGAGCTCCCCCGCCCAGCGCGATGTGGTCACCCTACCGGGTTCCGTGAAGCTGCGCCCCGGTTCGTGCCGCCCGGGCCGGCGTCAGGTGCACGTGGGGAGGGGTTCACGTCGGCGCAACCTGCCCGACCCGGAGCGTCCGTACGGTCGGGTGCGACGTCGAGGACGTCGCACGGGGAAGCGACCGTCTTGCCCGGGAAGGGTTGAACGATGACGATGACGCCCATGACCACGTCGAGCGACCAGCGTGGGGTGCGTTCGCACCCCGAGCACGCGTTCGACCTCGCCACCGTGCTGTCCGAGAAGGCCGCGACCGGGACCACCGTGTCGGCCTGCATCCCCGCCCGCAACGAGGACGCCACCGTCGGCTTCGTCGTGGCCGCCATCCGCAACGCGCTGGTCGACGGCGCCATCGCCGCCCACGGCACCGCCCTCGTCGACGAGATCGTCGTCGTCGACGACCACTCCACCGACGACACCGCCGCGGTGGCCCGGGCTGCCGGCGCCCGCGTGGTCGATGCCGCCTCCGTGCTCGCCCACCATGGCGAGGGCCACGGGAAGGGCGAGGCGCTGTGGAAGTCCGTGCACGAGTCCACCGGCGACGTCGTCGTGTGGGTCGACGCGGACATCGTCGACTTCGACCCGGACTTCATCCTCGGGATGGTGGGCGCGCTGGTCTGCGACCCCGGGGTCGACTTCGTGAAGGGCCACTACCACCGACCCGAGGCCGACGGCGTCGGCGGCGGTCGCGTCACCGAGCTGCTCGCCCGGCCGCTGCTGTCGCTCTACTTCCCGGAGCTGGCCGAGATCGCCCAGCCGCTGGCCGGCGAGTACGCCGGGCGCCGGACGCTGCTCGAACGGCTCCCGTTCGTCGTGGGCTACGGGGTCGACGTGGCCCTGCTGATCGATGCCATGCGGGTGGCGGGCATCGACCGGATCGCGCAGGTCGACCTCGGCGTCCGCCACCACCGGAACCGATCGCTCGACGAGCTCGGGCCCCAGGCGCTGGCCGTCGGCCAGGCCATCCTCGACCGCGCCGGGGTCCGTCCCGACGGGCCCGCCGTCCTGCACCGGCCGGGCCGGGAGCCGCTGCCGGTCCCGATGCACCAGCGCCCTCCGCTGAACACCCTCTGAGCGCACGGCCGGCGCGGCGTGGTACCACCCGACGCCGAAGGCGCCACGGCGGAGATCGAGGACCGCACCGCGTCCTGGCGGGGCGTCACCGTCCGAGCCGCTTGACGATCACACCCACACGGCGATGCGCCGGCCCGTGACGAGGTCGCGCTCGTCCGGGTCCCCCAGCGCGAACGCCTGACCCGTGGCGCAGCGGAGGGCCGACCACGCCACGGCCGCTGCGTCGAACACGTCGTCGGCCGCGACGTCGCCCGCATCACCGAGGTCCGGCGGCAGCACGATCGGGGGCGAGGCCGCCGCGAGGCGGGCGACGCGGTCCGCCGCCCCGTTCCACGTCTTCTTGGACGACGCGACGATGGCCTCGCCCATCGCCCGGAACGACGCCTCGGGGAAGACCTCGAGCAGCCGCGGGTCCACCGCCAGCTCGGCGGCCTCCCGGATCCGCGCGTACAACCCGAACGCCTGGCGGGACACGGCCGCCTGGCCGCGCGAGCGCAGCAGCTCGTTGACCTCGTGGTACTCGGTCAGGTGCACGACGTCGGGGTGGGGTGCCGGGAACACGCTCGACCGGCGGGGCCCGACGTAGGTCCGCGCCGCCACGTCGGCCGTGCGCTTGGGACCGTCGACGAGGCCGATGGGGATGTCGATGCCGATGGTGTCGACCGCGCCCGCCTGCTCGGCATCGGCGATCAGCGCCGCGAGGGCGGTGGCGACGTGGGCGGACGCGAACCCGGCTTCGTCGACGACGATGCCGACCCAGCCCCGCTTGCCGGCGGCGTCGACCCCGAGGGCGCGCACGCTGGACCGGTCAGCCGCCGGCGAGGCGGGCCTTGACGAGGGCCGACACCTTCTTGCCGTCGGCCTTGCCGCCGACCTTCGCCATCGCCGCCTTCATCGCCTGGCCCATCTGCGACGGCTCGCTGAACCCGCCCTCGGCGAGCGCCTCCGCGACGAGCGCCTCGATCTCCTCGTCGGACGCGGGCGCCGGCAGGTAGGCCGCGAGGACGTCGCGCTCGGCCAGCTCGCGCGCCGCGCTCTCGTCTCGGCCGCCGGCGGCGAACGCCTCGGCCGCCTCCTCGCGCCGCTTGGCCTCCTTGGCCAGCAGGGCCACGACCTCGTCGTCGCTCAGCTCCCGGACCTCGTCACCGGAGACCTTGGCCTCCTTGATGGCGGCGACGGCCATCCGCAGCACGGACAGCCGCAGCTCGTCGCGGGCCTTCATGGCCGCGGTGAGGTCGGTCTGGATCTGGTCGGCGAGCATCGTCGGTCTCCTGGAACGTGAGCACCCATCGTGGCCGATCCACCTCCGCCCCGCCCACCGAGGACGAACGTTTCGCTCGGTACCGGGAGATCGGGCGGAGTTGCCAGAGGGCGCTCGTAGCCTTGCGAGGATGTCTTCGACCCGGTCGCTCCTCGAACAGCCCGGGGTGGAGGCGATCTTCGTCCCGGGTCGACCTGCCCGGACCGGCCAGCTGGCGCTGTGGCACCCCGGCCGGACGCCCGACGCGTTCACCGACACCATCGACGTGGTGATGCCGGCGGGCGACACCGTGCGGCAGCGGACCGTCCCGTCGACGCTCGTCGCCCTGGTCGACGTGTTCGACGACCTGGTGGCGCTCGACCCCGATGCCCCGTCGGGCCGGTCCGTGCACGACTGGGCGGCCGCGGCCCGGGGCGCGCTGCACCTGATCGCTCGGGGGCGCCTGCTCCCGGCAGTCGACGAGGAGGGCGTCGACGGGTGGCGCATCGGCCCGCTCGACCCCGAGGACCTGAGCGCCCGCGACGCCCTGGCCGACGCCCTGGCGCCCGCGGGTCACGCCACCGCGCTCCCGAGCACCGCGCCCCGGCGGGTGTCATCACCCCGCTGGTTGGTCGCCCGGTTCTGGGACGCGGTCGCCGACAGCTACGTGCGCACCGCCGCGGCGCCGCTGGTGGCCGGGCACGAGGCGTTCGCCGCCCGGCCCCGGGTCGCCCTCGTGCCGTCCGGCGCCGAGCGGGGTGCGGGGCCCACGGTGCTGGGGCTCGACCTCGCCACCGCCACCTGGGGCGGCACCACCACCGGTTGGCTCCAGTCCACGTCCTCGTCGGCCGAGGCCGACATCACCGTCGCCCTCCGGCTCGAGGACGCCGGCGGCCTCGACGGGTCGAAGGACCAGGCCGCCGAACCGGACGAGCCCGACGTCGGCACCGACGAGGGCGAGGGCGTGCTCGACCTGGCCGACGCGCGGACGTTCCGGGCGGTGCTCGAGGTCGGGAGCGTGGCCGATCGCAGCCTGGTGCTCGACGCTGCCGACCTGTGGGCCGCGCCCCAGGCGGTCGCCGAGCGGTTCGGTGCCGCGGTCGAGGACTCCGTGCTGCTGACCCTGCGGCGGGGCGCCCGGGTGTGGCGGCCCGTCGGCCGCCTGCTCGACCAGGCCCGACCCGACGAGCTCGAGCTCACCGGCGAAGAGGTCGAGGACCTGCTCGGCCCGGTGGCCACCGAGCTCGCCGGCGCCGGCATCGAGGTGCGCTGGCCGGCGGGCGTGCTCCAGGCCGTCGACCTCAAGCCGGTCGTGGCGTCGGACTCGCTCGGCTCGGACCGCCCGGCGGGCCTGAGCTTCGACGCCCTGTGCGAGCTGCGCTGGGACGCTTCGATCGACGGCCAGCAGATCAGCGAGGACGAGCTGGCCCTGCTCGTGCAGGCCAAGCGCGGCGTCGTGCGCCTGCGCGGCCGGTGGGTGCGGGCCGATCCGGCGAAGCTCGCCCGGCTGCAGCAGCGCCGAAAGGTGACCGCCGGGGAGGCGCTGGCCGCCGCGCTGAGCGGCGAGCTGCTGGTCGACGGCGAGGAGGTGGCCGCCGAGGTGCAGGGCCCGCTCGCCCTGCTCGGCGAGCGGCTCCGGAGCGTCGGCGACCGCACCGAGTGGGCGGTGCCGACGGGGCTCGACGCCGAGCTGCGCCCGTACCAGCGCGACGGCGCCGCGTGGCTCGCCGAGATGGCCGAGCTCGGACTCGGCGGCGTCCTCGCCGACGACATGGGCCTGGGCAAGACGATCCAGTTCCTCGCCCTGCACCTCGCCCGGCACCAAGGCGGCGGGCCCGGCGCCGGCAAGCCGACGCTCGTGGTGTGCCCGGTCTCGGTGCTGTCGAACTGGGCGCGCGAGGCGCACCGCTTCGCCCCTGGTGTGCCGGTGCTGCGCTACCACGGCGCCACCCGTTCGCTCGACGACCTGCAGCCCGATGCCATCGTCCTCACCACCTACGGGGTCGCCCGGCGCGAGGCCGCCGCGCTGGCCGAGCACCCCTGGGGGCTCATCGCCGCCGACGAGGCGCAGGCCATCAAGAACCCGGTCAGCCGTACCGCCAAGGCCCTGCGCACCATCCCGGCGGACGCCCGCTTCGCCCTCACCGGCACGCCGGTGGAGAACCGCCTGGTCGACCTGTGGACCCTGCTCGACTGGACCACGCCCGGCCTGCTCGGCCCCCTCGACCGGTTCCGCCGGGAGATCGCCGTCCCCATCGAGCGCGACCGCGACCCGGACGCGGCGGAATCGCTGGCCCGGCTGGTCCGACCGTTCCTCCTGCGGCGCCGGAAGTCCGACCCCGACATCGCCCCGGACCTGCCGCCCAAGACCGAGACCGACCGCGTCGTGCCCCTCACCACCGAGCAGGCCACGCTGTACCAGGCCACCGTCGACGAGGTGATGACCGAGGTCGAGCAGGCCGAGGGCATGGCCCGTCGGGGCCTCGTCCTCAAGCTGCTCACCGGGCTCAAGCAGATCTGCAACCACCCGGCCCAGTTCCTGAAGCAGGACGGGCCGGTCACCGGCCGCTCCGGGAAGCTCGACGCCGTGAGCGAGCTGGTGGACACGATCGCGTCCGAGGGCGAGTCCGTCCTCGTGTTCACCCAGTTCGTGGCGATGGGCCACCTGCTCGAAGCCCACCTGCGCGCCGAAGACCGACCTGCGCAGTTCCTCCACGGCGGCACGCCGGCCGGCCGCCGCACCGAGATGGTCGACCGCTTCCAGGCCGGCGAGGTCCCGGTGTTCGTGATCTCGGTGAAGGCCGGGGGCACCGGCCTCAACCTCACCCGGGCCACCCACGTCATCCACTACGACCGCTGGTGGAACCCTGCGGTCGAGGACCAGGCATCGGACCGGGCGTGGCGCATCGGCCAGGACCGGCCGGTGCAGGTGCACCGCATGGTCTGCGAGGGCACGGTCGAGGACCGGATCTCCCAGATGCTCGCCGAGAAGCGGGCCATCGCCGAGTCCGTCGTCACCTCCGGCGAGGGCTGGGTGTCCGAGTTGGGCGACGAGGACCTGCGCCTCCTCGTGGCGCTCGGCTCCGAAACCGACGAGCCGATCCGGCGGGCGCGCTGATGGCCCGGCAGTTCGGTGCGACGTGGTGGGGCCAGGCCTGGGTGCGCGCCCTCGAGGAGCGGGCCCGACTGGACCCGAGCCGCCTCGCCCGGGGCCGCACCTACGCCCGCCAGGACCGCGTCGCCCGGGTCGAGGTCGCCGCGGGGAAGATCACCGCGCTCGTCCGCGGCAACCGGGTCCTGCCCTACAAGGTCGAGATCGCGGCGCCCACCTACGACGACGCCCGGTGGGTCGACGTCGCCCGGGCCATCGCCCAGCGCTCGGCGTACGCCGCCGCGCTGCTCGACGGCGAGCTCGACCCGGGCGTGGCCGAGGCCGCCGAGGCCGCCGGCGCACCGCTCTTCCCCGGACCGGGCGACCTCAAGCCGCGGTGCTCGTGCCCCGACTGGGCCGACCCCTGCAAGCACGCTGCGGCCGTCGCCTACCTGGTGGCCGACGCGTTCGATGCCGACCCGTTCCTGCTGTTCGCCCTGCGCGGCACCACCCGGGACCAGCTCATGGCGCTCGTGCGCGCCCAGCGCGCCTGGGACGCCCAGCAGGCGGCGGGCGCGGGCACGGCTGAGGGCGGGGTCGAGTCCAGCTCCACGCCCCCGCCGCCCGGCCCCGGCGGCTCCGGCCGCATGGTGGCCGCGGCGTTCGGTGGCGGGGCCGTGGTCGACCCGGGCATGGTCGCCCGCGAGGCCTGGGCCCGTCCGCTCGCCCCCACGCCCGAGCGCCGGGAGCTCCCGAAGGAGCCAGGCACGCCGGCCACCTGGCCGGCCGACCCGCCTCGCGATGCGCCGTTCACCGCGTCCGGCCTCACCGACCTCGCCGCCGACGCCGCCCGTCGGGCCTGGGCCCAGCTGGCCGACGGTGCCCCGAGCCAGCTCGCCCTCGACGAGGCCACCGACCTGGCCCGCCAGGCCGCCGACCGCCTGGGCACGCTCGAGTCCCTGCTCGAGCTGTCACGGCGGTCCGGCGTGTCGAGCGCGCAGCTCACCCACCAGGCGCTCGCCTGGCGCAGTGCCGGGGCCGATGGCATCGACGCGATCGAGGAGGCGCTGTGGCGGCCGCCCACGACCGTCATCGACCAGGGGCTCGACGCGTTCGACCAGGCCGGCATCGACCCCGACGACGTCCAGATCCGCTCGAACCGCTTCACCTGGGGCGACATCCAGCTGCGGGTGAGCAGCGACCTCCGCTGGTGGCGCTTCGAGAAGCGGGGCCGCGCCTGGGAGCTCGTCGAGCCCCCCAGCGACCGCCCCGACGACCTGATCTCGAGCTGACCCCTACGAGAAGTAGGTGCCCGAGTAGCCGACGACCCAGGCGAACGGCGGGTCGTACTGGAAGACGATCGTCTTGCCGGCGTCGTTGGTCCAGGTGCAGTTGATGTAGAGCGAGCCCTTGACGCAGCCCTGCGGGAGCCAGTGGTCCGACACCTTGTACGGCACCTTCGCCAGGGAGGCCTTCACCTCGGGCGACGCCACCCCGCCGGAGCCGGCGACGTTGCCGACGCGCCAACCGTGGAAGAGCCGTCCGGCGGACTCGTTGTTGAGGGAGATCCGCTGCACGGAGGTGACCTTCTGGCTGGCGTTGTCGACCCGGAGGACCAGCCGGCCCTCGATCCGGTTGACCCACGTGCAGTAGGTCGATCCGGCGGCACCGTCGCAGGTCACGAAGAGCCACTGCGCGGTCGTCGTGTACGGCTGGCTGAACATGTGCGTCTTGGCCGCGCTGGTCGTGAACGCGCCGGTGGCCTGCGACGGCTTGCCCGCCTTCCAGGCGTCGAACAGCTTGGCCGCGGGCGGGTCGGGCGGTGCCTCGCAGGCGGCGGCGACCAGCGAGCCGAGGAGCAGCAGGGCCCCGACGAGCGCGGCCCGGCGGGCAGGACGGTGGCGGATCGCAGCAGGCATGGGACCTCCCCGGGCTGCGGTCGCAGCCGACGCCCCATCGTCCACCGGTCCGACGCGGCGCGCACCCTCTCTCGCCGAGATCGGGACCGATGTGGGACTAGCGGGGAAGCTGCGGGAGGGCGGCGTTGAAGAGGCTGGCTTCGAGGTCGTCGAGGATGCGGTCGACCTTCTGGTGGGCGCGGATGCGCTTGGTGAGCGGCAGGACCTCGGCCACCTCGATGGCGGAGGTCACCTCCTCGAGCGCGGCGAGCACGGGGTCGAGCGAGCGGGCCAGCTCGGGTCGGCCCTCGCCCAGGGACAGCACCGACGCCCGCAGCCGCTCGACGCACCGTTCGAGCTTGCGGCGGCCGAAGCGGTCCGTCCACGACG
>DATMGQ010000175.1:0-11909 GCA_035555395.1 Acidimicrobiales bacterium | reverse complement strand
GCAGCGATCGGCGGAGGCGGTCCAGGTCGTCGACCACCTCCGCAGACCCGAGGTAGTCGAGGCCTGCCCGGTGCTCGGTGCCCCGGGCGAGGCGGGTGCGGGTCCGGCCCAGCTTGGCCCGGATGCAGGTGAGCTCCAGGCGGTACGGCTCCTCGGCGTTCAACCGGCGGTAGCGCTCGGGCACCTCGTCGAGCGCCTCGAGGTTGCGGGCCAGGTGGTCGAGCAGCTCGTCCGAGGCGCCCGCGACCACCGACGACACGCCCAGGTCCTCGATCAGCCGGTCGACGAGCCGTTCGGCTGCGGCCAGGCCGTGCTCGTGCTGGAGGTGGAGGACGTCGAGCGTCAGGTCCGGCGTGACGTTCGGGTTCCCGTCCCGGTCGCCACCGATCCACGAGCCGAACGTCAGCGGCCGGGCCTCGGGATCGATCGGCGCCCCGAGGCCGTCGAGCGTCCGAGCCAGGTCGTCGAGCACGTCGACGAGGCCGCCGGCCTGCAGGTCGACCAGGTGGAACAGGGCGTTGCGCGCCTCGTCGAGCGGGTCCGGGCGGGTCCGGCGCAGCTCGTCGGTGAGCCAGATCAGGTCGATGAGCCGGGCCAGCTCCCGGTCCGTCTCGGCCCGGGTCCGCGGCCCGCCGGTGGTGGCCAGCTCGGCGTCCTCGGCGTCGAGCAGCTCTGCCACGGCCCGCAGCTTGGTGAGGATCGAGCGCCGGGCCGCCTCGGTCGGGTGGGCGGTGAACACCGGCCGCACGGCCAGCGACTCGGCCAGGCCCGACAGGTCGACGGGAGCGACGGCCCGACGCTCGGCGATGCGGTCCGCGGCCTCGGCGAGCGAGCCGCCCGCTTCTGAGCGCAGTTCCCGCAGCGCCCGGCCGCGGTGGACCTGCTCGGTCACGTTCGCCAGGTGGAAGAAGGCGTTGAACGCCCGGACGAGGTGTCCGGCCTCGACCGGGTCGACGTCGCGCAGCAGCGCCGCCGCCGCCCCGGGGTCGGTCCGCGTGAGCCGCCGGACGTCCTCCACGCGCTCGAGGAGCTCGGGCCCGACCTGCCGCACGAGCGACTGCCCGAGCAGCTCGCCCAACCGCCGGATGTCGGCCCGCAGCGCCTGGTCGTCGGCCTCGTCGGCGAAGAGGTCACCGCCCACGCCCCGCCGGTGCGCCGCCGGCACCATCACCCCGTCGGGCGGATCGTCGTCGTACCGCGTGGAAGCCATCCCTGAGGGGTACCACCGACGACCGCCCAGCGAAACGGCCCGACCCCAACGTTCACGCGCCCCTCACACGATTTCGGGTCGCCTGAGCCCCTCCACGGCGCACAGGTGACCCGAAACAAGGCGCGACCCCAGAGCCCGACACGATTTCGGGTCGTCTGAGCCCCTCCACGGCGCACAGGTGACCCGAAACGAGGCGCGACCCCAGAGCCCGACACGATTTCGGGTCGTCTGAGCCCCGCCACGGGGCACAGGTGACCCGAAATCGGGTGGCTACGGGAGGAGGGCGAGGACGGCTCGGGCTTGGGCTTCGGGGTCGCCGTCGGCGGGGGTGAGGACGAGCTCGGGCGACGACGGGGCCTCGTAGGGGTCGTCGATGCCGGTGAAGCCGGTGATCTCGCCGGCCCGGGCCTTGGCGTAGAGGCCCTTCGGGTCGCGCTGCTCGCACAGCTCGATCGGCGTGTCCACGAAGACCTCGACGAAGGGCACGCCCGCCTCGTCGTGCACGGCTCGGGCCCGGTCGCGCCCCGCCCGGTACGGGCTGATGAGCGGGACGATGGCCACCACGCCGGCGTCGGCCAGCAGCCGGGCGACCTCGCCGGCCCGCCGGACGTTCTCGTCGCGGTCCTCGGTCGAGAAGCCGAGGTCGGCGTTGAGGCCGTGGCGGAGGTTGTCGCCGTCGAGCCGGTAGGCGGGACGGCCGGCCGCCACCAGCAGGCGCTCGAGGGCCACGCCCACGGTCGACTTCCCCGAACCCGACAGGCCGGTGAGCCACACCGTGGCCCCCAGCGACGGCCGGTCCTCGCGGGCGACCTCGCCGTCGTGCCAGGTGACGTTGGTGCTCACGACTGGGGCGTCGCCGGGCCGAGGATCATGCCCGCCCCCACCGTGTTGTTGGTGGCCTCGTCGATGAGGATGAACGAGCCGGTCGTCCGGTTGCGGCGGTACTCGTCGTAGAAGAGCGGCTGCGTCGTGCGCAGCTGGACCCGGCCGATCTCGTTGAGCGCCAGCGACGACGCCTCGTCGTCCCGGTGCAGCGTGTTCACGTCGAGCCGGTACTGCACGTTCTTGACGAGGGCACGGGCCGAACGGGTCGTGTGCTTGATGGCGAGCTTGTCGCGCGCCGTGAGCGACGCCGCCTCGCTCATCCAGCACACCATGGCGTCGATGTCCTGGCCGGAGGTCGGCTGGTTGTTCGGACGGCAGATCATGTCGCCGCGGCTGATGTCGATCTCGTCCGTCAGGCGGACGGTCACCGACTCGGGCGCGTACGCCTCGGCGACCGGGCCGTCCATCGTCTCGACGCTGGCGATCGTCGACGAGAAGCCCGACGGCAGCACGGTGACGGGGTCGCCCGGCTTGAGCACGCCGCCGGCGACGGTGCCGGCGTAGCCGCGGTAGTCGTGGAACTCGTCGTTGTGCGGCCGGATCACGTACTGGACCGGGAACCGCACGTCGATCAGGTTGCGGTCCGAGGCGATGTGCACCTCCTCGAGGTGGTGCAGCAGCGACGAGCCCTCGTACCACGGGGTGTTGGCCGATCGGGACACGACGTTGTCACCGTGGAGGGCCGACACCGGCACGAAGGTCAGGTCGGTGATGTCGAGCTTCGCCGCGAAGCTGCGGAACTCGGCCTTGATCTCCTCGAAGCGCTCCTCGTCCCAGTCGACGAGGTCCATCTTGTTGACGCACAGCACGAGGTGCGGGATGCGCAGCAGCGACGCCAGGAAGGCGTGCCGGCGCGACTGCTCGACCAGCCCCTTGCGCGCGTCGACCAGCACCAGCGCCAGGTCGGCGGTGGACGCACCGGTGACCATGTTCCGCGTGTACTGGATGTGCCCCGGGGTGTCGGCGATGATGAACTTCCGCCGCGGGGTGGCGAAGTAGCGGTAGGCCACGTCGATCGTGATGCCCTGCTCCCGCTCGGCCCGGAGGCCGTCGGTCAGCAGCGCCAGGTTGGTGTGCTCGGAGCCCATCGCCTCCGACGACCGCTCCACCGCCTCCATCTGGTCCTCGAAGATGGCCTTCGAGTCGTACAGCAGCCGCCCGATCAGGGTCGACTTCCCGTCATCGACCGATCCGGCCGTTGCAAAGCGCAGCAGTTCAGACATGGGTTACCTCTCGCCCGGTGCTTCGGTGCTCCGGGTCCCATCGCAGGACAGATCCGGTCTGGTGCATCGTTCCGTGTTCGCTCGAAGCTCCTTCGTCGCCTCGCTCACCGTTCTTAAGCGCAGCGCTTCGCTGGTCGCTCGCTGGGTGCGAGCCATGATCCGTGAGGGTCACCACTAGAAGTAGCCCTCCTTCTTGCGGTCTTCCATGGCTGCTTCCGTCACTCGGTCGTCCGCGCGCGTTGCGCCGCGTTCGGTCAGGCGAGTCGCGGCGACCTCCGCTACGACCTGCTCCACCGTTGCGGCGTTGCTCTCGACGGCTCCGGTGATGGTGGCGTCGCCGACGGTGCGGTAGCGGACGGTCTTGACGACGACCTCTTCGCCTTCGCCGGGCTCGAGGTGCTCGCTGACCGCGAGCCACATGCCGTCGCGCTGGAAGACCTCGCGCTCGTGGGCGTAGTAGATGCTCGGGATGTCGACCGACTCCTCGGCGATGTACTGCCAGATGTCGAGCTCGGTCCAGTTGCTCAGCGGGAAGATGCGGATGTGCTCGCCCTGGTGGTGGCGGCCGTTGTAGAGGCTCCACAGCTCGGGCCGCTGGTTCTTCGGGTCCCACTGCCCGAACTCGTCGCGGAAGCTGTACACCCGCTCCTTGGCCCGGGCCTTCTCCTCGTCGCGGCGGGCACCGCCGAAGGCGGCGTCGAAGCGGTGCTCCTCGATGCCGTCGAGCAGGGCCGTGGTCTGGAGCCGGTTCCGGCTCGCCCGGGGGCCCTTCTCCTCGACGACGCGGCCGTCGTCGATGGCCTGCTGCACGGAGGCGACCACCAGCTTCACCCCGAGCTCGGCGACCCGGCGGTCCCGGAACTCGATGACCTCGGGGAAGTTGTGGCCGGTGTCCACGTGCATCACCGGGAACGGGATGCGGGCGGGCCAGAACGCCTTCTCGGCGAGCCGGAGCATGACGATCGAGTCCTTGCCGCCGCTGAACAGCAGCACGGGGCGCTCGAACTCGGCGGCCACCTCCCGGATGATGTGGATGGACTCGGCTTCGAGCACCCGCAGGTGGGACAGCTCGTAGGTGGTGCTCATGCGCTCACTCGGGACGACGGACTCGGATCACCTCCAGATCGGCAGGTGGCGCGGCCACGCAAGCGATCCGGGGCGAGCGCCAAGGGTACGGCGCCGCCCTCATTCCTGACCAGTTGACTCAACAATCAGTGCGAGGCCAGCCAGAGGTCGAGCACCTGCCGGACCTCGAGGGCCAGGTGGGGGTGGCAGATCAGCAGGTCCGGGAGGTACGGGTCGGGGTTGTTGTAGACGAGGGGGCTGCCGTCGAGCCGGGTGGCCACGAGGCCCGCCGCCGTCGCCACGGCCACGGGGGCGCACGAGTCCCACTCGTACTGGCCGCCGGCATGCGGGTAGACGTCGGCCTGCCCCAGCACCACGGCGGCCACCTTGGCGCCCGCCGAGCCCATCTCGACCAGCTCGCCGCCGATGGCCTCGGCGAGGTGGAGCGCCACGGCGGGCGGACGCGAGCGGCTGACGATCACCCGGGGGCGGGCCGGTGGAGGCGGGGGCAGCACCGATGCCGGCACCCGGCTGAGGGTGCGGCCCTGGGCGGGCAGGGCGACCGATCCGGCGATCGGCTGGCCGTCGGACACGAGCGCCACGTGCACGGCCCAGTCGATGCGGGGCGGCTCGGAGAACTCGCGGGTGCCGTCGAGCGGGTCGACGATCCACACCCGGGGGTGGCCGAGGCGCTCGGTCCCGGTCCGGCCGGTGGCGCCGCTCCCCTCCTCCGACAGGATCGCGTCGTCGGGCCGGGCCTCGGCGAGCCGCTCCATCAGGTAGGCGTGCGCCGCCGCGTCGCCGGCGGCCTTCAGCTCCGATGCCGACGCGCCTTCGGCCTGCAGGCGGCTGCGGACCTCGAGGAGGACGGCGCCGGCCCCCTCGGCCAGCTCGGCGGCGAGGAGGTGGTCGTCGATGGGATCGTGCGGGGTGGTCACCCCTGCATCATGCCGGGGCGACCGCCTGCAGGACGAGGATGGCGGTGTCGTCGCTGGCGCTGCGCCGGAAGTCGGCGACGATCGCCTCGAGCCCGGAGGCGATGGCCTCGGCCGGCTCGCCGGCGAGCGAGCGCAGGGCCTCGACCAGGCGGGTCTCGCCGAACAGCTCGTTGCCGCGGCGGGCCTCGGTGACGCCGTCGGTGTAGAGCACGATCGCGTCGCCGGGCTCGAGGTCGGCGTGGACGTCGAAGAGCACCGGATCGGGCACGACCCCGAGCAGCGTGCCGGCGCAGTCGATCGCCGCGGCCCGGCCGTCGGCCCGCACGATCACCGGTCGGGGGTGCCCGGCGCTCGACGCGACGACCCGCACCCGGCCCGAGCGCGGCTGGCTGAGCTCGACCCGCAGGAAGGCCGCCGTGCAGAAGCTCGAATCGTCGATCTGCTGGAGCATCGCCTGGTTGGTCTGGCCCAGCACCCGGCTCGGCGCCTGCTCGCGCACCACGGCGCTGCGCAGCGTATGCCGGACCAGACCGGTGAGCGCGGCGGCGTCGGGCCCGCGCCCGCACACGTCGCCGACGACCACGCCCCAGGCCGAGGGGCCCAGCGGGACCACGTCGTAGAAGTCGCCGCCGATGGCGACGTCGGCCTCGGCGACGTCGTAGCGCGCCGCCAGCGCCAGGCCCTCGATGACGGGCATGGCCGGCGGCAGCAGCGCCTCCTGCAGCGAGCGGGCGACGCGGTTGCGCGAGTGGAACAGCCGCCCGTTGTCGGTGGCGAGGGCGGCGCGGGCGGCCAGCTCCTCGACCATCGCCAGGTCGTCGTCGTCGAACAGCGGCTGGTCGCCGCAGCGCACGAGCGTGATGACGCCGATGACCCGGCCGCGGGCGACGAGCGGCGCCATGATCGTCGACCGCGCGTCGAAGCGGCGGAACAGCGCCAGGTGGTCGGCGTCCGCCGACGCTCGGGTGAGCTGGCCGTCGTCGATGGACTGGTAGAGCAGGCCCTTGCCGCCGAGCGCCTCGAGGTGGCCGGTGGACGTCGGTGCGTTGTCGCCCAGCTCCTTGCGCCGCTTGCGCAGCAGCTTGGCGTCGTTGAGCTTCACCTCGGTGGACCCGATCCCGACCTCGTCGCGGAGGAACCCGTCGTCGCCGATCAGGTCGATGAAGCAGATGTCGGCGAGCGTCGGGATGCACAGCTCGCCGAGGCTGAGCAGCGTGACCTCGGGGTCCAGGCTGGTGCTGAGCACCGCGCTGGCCTCGGCGAGGAACGCGAGGCGCTCCCGGGCCTGCTCGGCCGAGACGCGCGCGTCGTGCTCGCGGGCCAGGATCTCGGCCTGGCGCTGCTCGGCGAGCCGGCGCTCGGTGACGTCGGAGCAGACGCCGACGAGGTGGAGCTCGGGCGACCCTGCCTCGACCGGCCGGCCCCACACCTCGATCCACCGCAGCTCGCCGGTGTCGGGGCGGATGATGCGGAACACGTTGGGCTGCTCGATCGACGCGATGCCGTCGCCGTCGAGCGCCTGCGGGAACCGGCCCCGGTCCTCGGGGTGGACGACCGCCATGAAGTCGAGGCCGCGGCCGCTGA
Organism: Acidimicrobiales bacterium; assembly: GCA_035555395.1. Lineage (GTDB taxonomy): Bacteria > Actinomycetota > Acidimicrobiia > Acidimicrobiales > Iamiaceae > Aquihabitans. The sequence goes on along the minus strand of DATMGQ010000175.1, from coordinate 5,004 downwards.
AGCGATCGGGCACCAGGCCGTACATCGCCATCGCCGAGGCGTTGAGCAGCAGCCGGTCGCCCTCGAGGTCCCACGACCACGCCCCGAGCCCGCCTGCGCTCAGCGAGAGGTCGAGCCGGGTGGAGCTGTCGCGCAGCTCGCGCTCGACGTGGGCCCGCTGGATCGAGAGGCCCATCGTGTTGGCGATGGACTGGACGAAGTGGACCTCGTCGTCGGTCCAGCGTCGGACCACCTGGTCGTAGACGACGAACACGCCCCACGGCACCTCGTCCCAGGTGATGGGCGCAGCGAGCGCCGCTCGCACCTCGACGCCGTGCTGGGGCGCGAGCGCCTCGAAGCGCTCGTCGTCGAGCAGGTCGTGGCTGACGACCGCCGCCCGCTGCTCGACGGTGAAGCCCGGGAGCGACCCGCGACCCCGCGGCAGCTCGATGCGCTCCATCCGGCGGCGGCTGACGACCTGGCCCCGGTGCATCCCGGCCCGACCCCGGACGTTGCGGCCGTCGGGTTGGAGCTCGAAGAGCGCGACGTCGGCGACGTCGAGGGTCTCGGCGACGACGACGATCACCTCGCGCAGCAGCGCCTCCAGGTCGCCCGAACGGAGTCCCAGCTGGCCGATGCGGGCCACGGCCTCCTGCTGCCGGACGGCCAGGTTCCATTCGCCGGGGCTGCGGTCCGAGGTCATCTCCCCGCCAGGCTACCGATCCCGCCACGACCGCTCGGGCCGATGGAGGCGGCGCGATCAGGCGGGGTCGACGGCGCGGATCACCAAGATGGCGGTGTCGTCGCGGGCACTGCGCCGGTAGTCCGCCACGTGCTGCTCCAGGCCGGCGGCGATCGCCTCGGCCGAGCGGCCCGCCAGCGAGCCGAGTGCCGCGAGCAGCCGGTCCTCCCCGAAGAGCTCGTTGCCCTGCCGGGCTTCGGTGACGCCGTCGGTGTAGAGCACGACGGCATCGCCCGGTCCGAGCTCGAGCGACACGTCGACGAGGTCGGGATCGGACACGACCCCGAGGAGCGTGCCCGAGCAGTCGAGCGCCTCGGCGCGCCCGTCGGAGCGCACGACGATCGGCCGGGGGTGCCCGGCGCTCGAGGCGGCGATGCCGACGCGCCCCGACGGCGGATCGTCGATGTCGATGCGCACGTACGCCGCGGTGCAGAACCGGTCGTCGTCGATCTGCTGGAGCATCGCCTGGTTGGTCTGCGCCAGGACCCGGCTCGGCACCTGCTCGCGGACCACGGCGCTGCGGAGCGTGTGGCGCACGAGACCGGTGAGGGCGGCCGCGGCCGGACCGCGCCCGCACACGTCGCCCACGACCATGCCCCAGGAGCCGGGCGCCACGGGGATGACGTCGTAGAAGTCGCCCCCGATGACCACGTCGGCCTCGGCGGCGGACACGTCGTAGCGAGCGGCGAGGTCGATGCCGGCGATCGACGGCAGCGCGGGCGGCAGCAGCGCGGCCTGCAGCGACCGGGCGACCCGGTTGCGCGAGTCGAACAGGCGGCTGTTGTCGAGGGCGAGCGAGGCCCGGGCGGCGAGCTGCTCCACGAGGGCCAGGTCGTCGGCCCCGAAGGACCGGCCGGCCCGGTTGAGCTGGAGCGACAGCACGCCCAGCAGGCCGGTGCGCCCGGTGAGCGGGGCCACCACGGCCGAGTGGCAGTGGAACGCCCGGAACACGGCGAGGTGCTCCTCGTCGACGGACGCCCGCTGGTAGTCCTCGTCGGTGATGATCGTGTGGACGATGGCCTGGCCCGACTCGGCCACCGCGCGCTCGCTGTAGACGCCGCCCTTCCCGCCGAGCGCCGCCCGCCGGCGCCGCAGCTCGCGCACGTTGCGGAGCGACTCCTCGTCGACGGCCTGCGACGCCCGCTCCACGAGCCGGTCCTCGTCGTCGATCAGGTCGATGAGGCACACGTCGGACAGGTAGGGCACGCACAGGTCGGCGAAGCTGAGGAGGGTCTCGTCGAGGTCGAGGCTGGCGCTCAGGAGGGCGCTGGCGTCGGCCAGGAACGCCAGTCGCTCGCGGGTCGTCTCCGCGGCCACCCGGGCGGCGTGCTCGCGCCCGAGCATCTGCTCGCGCAGCTCCTCGGACCGGCGGCGCTCGGTGACGTCGGCGCAGACGCCCACCAGGTCGAACTCGTCGGGCCCGACCTCGACGCGCCGGCCCCACCCCTCGATCCAGCGGGTCTCGCCCGTGTCGGGGCGGACGATGCGGAACACGCTGTGGACCTCTTCGGCATGCGGACCGGGATCGCCGGCGAACCCGTCGAGGTCCTCGGGGTGGATGACGGCGATGAAGTCGGCGCCGACCCCCGTGTACGTGCCCGAGCCCAGACCGAACATCTCGAGGGCGTGCGGATTGAAGGTCAGGCGGTCGCCCTCGCGGGTCCACGACCACAGCCCGAGCCCGCCGGCGCTCAACGACAGGTCGAGCCGGGCCGAGCTGTCGCGCAGCTCGCGCTCGACGTGGGCCCGCTGCACCGCGAGGCCCATGGTGTTGGCGACCGACTGCACCAGGTGGACCTCGTCGTCGGTCCAGGAGCGGAGCCCCTCGTCGTACGCGATGAGCACGCCCCACGGGTGCTCGTCCCAGCTGATCGGCGCGGCGATGGCGGCCCGCACCTCGAGCCCGTGCTCGGGGGCGAGCGAGCGGAACCGCTCGTCGCCCAGCAGGTCGGCGGTGGCCACCGCCGTCCGCTCCTCGATCACGAAGCCCGGCAGCGACCCCCGGCCGACGGGGAGCTCGATCTCGCCCATGCGCCGCCGGCCGACGACCTGGCCGCCGTGGACGGCCGCCCGGCCCACGAGCGTGCGGCGGCTGGGCTGGAGCTCGAACAGGGCCAGCTCGTCGATGCCGAGCGCCTCCCCGGCGATGACCATCGCCCCGCGCAGCACCTCCTCCAGGTCGTCCGAACGCAAGCCGAGCTGCCCGATCTGGGCCACCGCCGCCTGCTGCCGCACGACCTGGCTCCACTCGCCGGGGCTGCGATCCGAGGTCATCCCCCGTCAGGGTACCGACCTGGTGGGCGATGGTCGGCGTGCTGCCAGACTGCCCCTGTGGCTGCCGCAGATCCCGCCGACGTCGCATGGGGAGCGTTCACCGACGCGGCGCCGTGGGTCCTCGACGACGGTCCGCAGCCCTGGCAGGCCGGCCTGGCCCGGACGCGGGCCGAGGTGGCGGCGTCGATCCCCGAGCTGACGCGCCGCCGGGCGGTGCCGCCCGGCCGCCGCATGGGATCCACCGTGGTCCGCCTCGGCTCGGCCCTGGTCCCCTGGTACCTCGGCGCCCGCCGCACCGGCGGCAGCGCCTCGAAGCGGGACCTCGCCCGCCGGCTCCGGCGAGCCGCCGAGCGCCTGGGCCCGAGCTACATCAAGCTCGGCCAGATCGTGTCGTCGGGGCGAGGCGTGTTCCCCGACGAGCTGGTCGACGAGTTCGGCCTCCTCCGGGACCGCGTCCAGCCCGAGCCGTTCGCCCAGATCCGGGCGGTCGTCGAGGAGGACCTCGGGCGCCCGCTCGGCGACGTGTTCGCCTCGTTCGACCGCCGCCCCCTGGCCGCCGCGTCCATCGCCCAGGTCCACGCCGCCGTCCTCCGTTCGGGCGAGGCCGTCGTCGTGAAGGTGCAGCGGCCCACCGTGAACGAGCGCGTCCGGTCGGACCTGCGCGTCATGGCGTGGATCGCCCCGCTGCTCGTGGGCCGCATCCCCGTGGCCGCCCTGGCCAACCCGCCCGCCCTGGTGGAGCTGTTCGCCGAGACCATCACCGAGGAGCTGGACTTCCGGCTCGAGGCCGAGAACATGGTCGAGGTCGGCCGCTCGTTCGCCGCCCTCGGCCAGCGGGGCTACGTGGTCCCCCGCCCCCACCCGACGCTCGTCACCCGCCGCGTCCTCGTCATGGAGCAGCTGTCGGGGTTCGCGTTCGACGACGTGGTCGGGATGCAGGGTGCCGGGATCGACACGGAGTCGGTGGTGCGCACCGGGATGATCGGGTTCCTCGAGGGGGCGATGATCAACGGGATCTTCCACGGCGACCTCCACAGCGGCAACCTGCTGGTCCTCGCCGACGGCCGCACCGGCCTGCTCGACTTCGGCATCACCGGCCGCCTCTCGGAGCACGAGCGCCAGGCGTTCCTGCGGCTGCTGGTGGCGGCCACGATGAACGACGTGCGGTCCCAGCTGGCCGCCCTGCGGGACCTGGGCGCCCTGCCCGCCACCAGCGACCTCGAGGCCCTGGCCGCCGACCTCGGCCTCGACAAGCCGCCGTTCGATCCGACCACGCTCTCGCCCGAGCAGCTCACCGCCGAGATCCAGTCCGTGGTGAAGGCGCTGCTGGGTGCCGGCGCCCGTCTGCCCAAGCCGCTGATGCTGTTCGTGAAGAACCTCGTGTTCCTCGACGGCGCCATCGCCACCCTGGCGCCCGACCTGGACCTGTTCGGCGAGATCGCGGCGATCGCCCTCTACTTCAACCAGCGCCACGGCCGGCAGATCGCCGCCGACGCCGGCCTCGGCCCGGCCACCTGGGACCTCGACCTGTCCGCCTTCCAGGAGAGCGTCGGCATCGATCCGACCGAGGGCGGCGTGCTCACCCACCGGGAGCTCCAGGACCGCCGGCGGGAGGTCCGGGACCGCATCGAGCTGCGCCCGGGACGGCGACGCCGTCGTGGGCGCCGCCCCTGAGGACGGGCAGTAGGGTCCCGGCCGATGCGCGTCGTGATCGCCACCTGCTCCGTCGACTACCAGGGCCGCCTCAGCGCGCACCTGCCCATGGCCACCCGCCTGCTGATGGTGAAGGCCGACGGCTGCGTCGCCATCCACGCCGACGGGGGTGCCTACAAGCCGTTGAACTGGATGAACGCCCCGAACCGGTTGGAGGAGGGCGAGGGCGTCTGGACGGTCACCAACCCGAAGGGCGAGACCCTGCGCATCACCCTCCACGAGGTGCTGAGCGACTCGGCGTGGGACCTCGGGGTCGATCCCGGCCTGCAGAAGGACGGCGTGGAGGCCCACCTCCA
>DATMGQ010000174.1:0-15929 GCA_035555395.1 Acidimicrobiales bacterium | reverse complement strand
CGTCGCGGAGCCGGTTGCCCAGCGCCTCGTAGCTGTGGCGCGGGTCGGTGACGACCACGAACTCGTCGCCGCCGAGCCGAGCGATCTGGTCCTCGGCCGGGCAGGCGTCGGCCAGGCCGCGGGAGACCGCGGTCAGCAGCTGGTCGCCGCGCTCGTGGCCCCACGTGTCGTTGACCGCCTTGAAGCCGTCGAGGTCGAGGTAGGCGACCATCGTCGGCACGCCGCGGTCGAGCCGGTCCTGGAGCAGCTGGTGCAGGGCGGCCCGGTTCAGCAGGCCCGTGAGCGGGTCGTGGTTGGCACGCGCCTCGAGGTCGCGGTGCTCGGCGTGGCGCTGGGTGACGTCCTCGATGGTGACGACCACGCAGGAGATCGCGCCCGGTGCGCCCTCGGAGGTGAACTGGAACTCGGCCCGCTCGACCGGCCCGGCGTTGAGCACGACGGTGCAGCGCTCGTGGCCGGGCTCGCCGAGGACCCGGCGGATGATCTCGCTGGTGATCCGCTGGTCGTTCGGGGCGAGCGACGGGGCGAAGCCGTCGCGCTTGAGCGCCTCGGGCTCGTGCAGGAGCATCCCGCAGGCGTTGTCGTTGGCGAACACGACCCGGCCGTTCTTGTCGAGCAGCAGCACGCCGAGCGGCAGCATCTCGGCCAGGGTCTCGATCGCCGAGGTCCGCTCGATGCCGGTGACGTCCTCCGTCACGTCGAGCGGCAGTTCGCGGGTCCGCACGACCATGCCGGCGATGACCGGGTCATCGAAGCGGTTGATCGCGGTGATCTCGTAGCGGCCGTAGGTCCCGTCGCCGGTCCGCATGCGGACGATCTTCGAGCCCTGCCACCCCGGCTCGGTCGAGAACGCCTGGATGCCGAGGTCCATGACCATGATGGCGTCGTCGGGGTGCATGTCCTCGAGGGTGTGGACGCCGAGGCCGAGGCCCCGGCCGATCAGGCCGCCGGGCGGGGCCAGGTTCGCCTTCACCGTCCAGTCGGCGTCGAGCACCATGAGCGACTCGGCGAGGTACGGCCGGAGGCGGTCCATCAGCGCGAGCGTGACCCCCGTGGCGTCGGGGGCGCCGTTGCTGGTCGACCGTGGGGCGTCGCCGCTCGCCGCCTCGATGGATTGCCCTTGGGTGACCCGCACGACATCCTCCCGTCCCCGTGCTCCCGTCCCTCATCGGCAGCTTGGCACCCCGCCCCAACCAAGTGGAGGTCTTTGAACCGAATGGCCCATCGGGCCGAGCACGGATTCACCCGCCTGGGTGACGCCACCGTCAAGCAGCGGTCTCGCCCACCCGTCCTGGGTCCTCGGCCAGGCACGGGTCGCCGCACGCCACCTGGGGCGACGGGTGCACGACGGGGCGGGTCGGCGTCGCCCGCTCGACCATCGCCAGGGAGATGAGGCCCCCCACCGCGCACAGCGCCGCCGACATCCGCAGCGCCGTGGCGTAGCCCTCGGCGAGGGCGTCGGCCAGCGAGTCGTCGACGGCGATGCCGGCCAGCGCCGGGAGCACCGCCACCGCGAGGAGCCCGGCGAGGCGGGACACGGCGTTGTTCACCCCCGACGCCACGCCGGCCATGGCATCGCTCACGCTGGCGAGGACGGTGGCGGTGAGCGGCGCCACCGTGATGGCCATGCCGATGCCGAACAGGACGACCGCCGGCAGGACGCTCGTGGCGTAGTGGTCGCCCGGTGCGATCTGGCCGAACACGACCATCGCCGCCCCGGCGACGAGCGGGCCGACGGTCATCGGCAGGCGGGGGCCGATGCGCTGGCTGAGCTGGCCGGCCTTGGGCGACAGCCACAGCATCAGCAGCGTGAACGGGAAGAACGAGACACCCGCCTCGAGCGCCGAGTAGCCGAGCGAGATCTGGAGGCGCAGGGTCACCAGGAAGAAGGCGGCACCGAGGGCGGCGTAGACGGCGAACGTGGTGAGGTTCGCCCCGCTGAACTGCCGGGACCGGAACACGTCGAGCGGCAGCATCGGGTGCGCGCTCCGGCGCTCCCACACCAGGAACGCCACCAGGGCGACGACGCCCGCGACCGCGGCCACGACCTGCGCGGACGCTCCCTGCTCGATCGCGGCGTAGGAGATGCCGGCGAGGGCCACGGTGACGAGCGCCGCGCCGACGAGGTCCAGCGGCTGGCGGACCGGCGCCCGCGTCTCGGGCACGTAGCGCAACGTGATGGCGACGGCGATGGCGGCGAGGGGGACGTTGATGAAGAAGATGAGGCGCCACGAGAACGCGTCGATGAGCCACCCGCCGAGGAACGGGCCGAGGGAGCTGGTGACGCCGGCCATGCCGGACCAGGCGCCGATGGCCCGGGCCCGGTCGTCGGGGTGGAAGGTGGCGGCGAGGATCGACAGGCTGCCGGGCACCAGCAGCGCGCCGCCGACGCCCTGCAGCGCCCGGGCGCCGACCAGGAACCCGGTCGACGGCGCCAACCCGCACAGCATCGACGCCGCCGTGAACACGACGAGCCCGGCGACGAACACCCGGCGGCGGCCGAGCTGGTCGCCCATCGAGCCGCCGAGCAGGAGCAGCGACGACAGCGTGACCAGGTAGGCGTTGACGGTCCACTGCATGCCGCCGAGCGAGGTGCCGAGGTCCTCGCCGATGGCGGGGAGGGCGACGTTGACCACGGTCCCGTCGAGGAACACGATCCCGGACCCGAGGACGACGGCCGCGATCGTGCCCCACGCCTGCGGCGTGCCGTACCGGAGCTGCGGGCCGGCGACCGGGCGATCGGCCGGCGCCGCGCTGCCCGCAGCGTCGGTGCCATCCACGCGCGGGAGGGTACCGGCGCCACCACGGCCGCCGTCGGGTGGCTGGAAGATCACCCTGTCAGGCGGCGATCGGGCCGTCCGCGGCATCAAGGTTGCCTGGGCGCCGCCGACAGGACCTCCATGGACGCGCCGGACGACGAGCTCCAGACGGCGGGGGACCGTTGGCAGCAGCTGGCCCCGTTCATCCTCGCCTACGGGCTCGGCTTCGCGTTGGCCTGGCTGCCCTCCCAGGGCCCCGAGCACGTGCTGCCGATGATCGGCGCCGGCGTGATCATCGTGGTCGTCGCGGCGTCGATCCTGCTCGGAGGCTGGACGGAGGTGTCCGAGCTCTACACCCTGATCCCCGTGGTCGGGCTCTGCCTCGCCATCGACCTCATGCGCTACGCCAGCGGCAACGGCAGCACCGCCGGCTACGGATCCCTGCTCCTCCTCCCGGTGGTCTGGCAGGCGCTGCGGCGCGGCCAGCTCGTGCTCAACCTCACGATCGTCGCCGTCTCGGTCACCAACGTGATCGCGGTCGTGTTCCTCTCGTCGCCCGTGCCCGCGGCGGCCCAGTGGCGCTCGATCATCCTCTTCACGATCGTGGCCGCGACGATCGGCCAGACGATCCAGCGACTCGTGCGCAGCCGAACCGAGCTGCTGCAGGAGATCTCCCGCCTGGCCCGACTCGACCCGCTCACCGGCCTCGCCAACCGGCGGACCTGGGACGAGCGGTTCCCGGAGGAGGCCGAGCGGGCCACCCGGCGCGGCCTCCCGATGGCCGTCGCCCTGATCGACCTCGACCACTTCAAGGCGTTCAACGACCAGCACGGGCACCAGGCCGGCGACCGCCTGCTGACGTCCGCCGCGGCGGTGTGGTCGGCCGACCTCCGCACCGGCGACCTCCTGGCGCGCTGGGGCGGTGAGGAGTTCGCCCTCCTCATGCCGGCGACCGACGAGGACGAGGCGGCCGCGATCCTCGAGCGGCTCCAGGGCCTGACCCCCGAGGGCCAGTCGTTCTCCGCCGGCGTCACCGTCGAGCGCTTCCGGCCCGGCTTCGACCGCGACCTCGACGCCGTGCTCCATTCCGCCGACCAGGCGATGTACGCCGCGAAGGAGGGGGGCCGGGCCCGCACCTCGTTCGCGCCGCCCCGCCCGGTGGCCGACGACGTGATCGTGCTCACCGACCCCGTGGCCGTCGACCCCCGGACCTGAGCTGGCGGCGAGCGTCGGCGTCCGGAGCGCCGCGGCTCCAGAACGGCGAGACTGCACACCGAGGCGCCGATCCGAGGAGCAGCAGGTGGGCGAGATCGCAGACCGGTACCGGCGGGTGGCCGCCCAGTTCTCCCAGCGGGTCGACGGCGTCCCCGACGGCCGGTGGGACGACCCCGCGCCGCCCGAGGGCTGGGTGGCCCGAGACGTGGTCGGCCACCTGACGTCCTGGCTGCCGGACTACTTCTTCGCCACGTGGGACCTGGACGCGCCCCGACCTCCCGATGCCGCGGTCGACCCGGTCGGATCGTGGCGGTCGCTCGACGCCGCGATCCAGGCGGCGCTCGACGACCCCGAGGTCGCTGGTCGTCGCCGTGACACCCGGATGGGCGACCAGTCCTTCGAGGACCAGATCGACATGATCTGCACGCCCGACGTCTTGGCCCACACCTGGGACCTCGCCCGGGCCACCGGTCAGGACGAGACGCTCGACGCCGTCGAGGTCCACCGCTTCGTGGCCTCGATGGAGCCGATGGACGAGCTGCTGCGCACCAGCGGCCACTACGGCCCGCGGGTCCCCGTGGCCGACGACGCCGACGAGCAGACCCGCATGATCGCCTTCCTGGGCCGCCAGCCCTGACCGCGGACGCGGCGGGTCCTACGAGGCTCGGAAGCAGGTGCGGAGGAAGGCGACGAGCGGCGGGGTCATCACCGTGTCGCCGGCTGCGCCGATCCGGGTGCTGACCTCCTGGTGCGTGAGACCCGCGGCGTCGATGCGGACGGTGCGCGCCCCCGTGGCCGCGACCGCGTCGAGGTAGGCCTGCTCGATCGCCCGCCGGCCGGCGGTGCCGCGCACCACGCCGATCGTGTCGGGCAGGTCGTCGCCGCGCTGGATGAACCGGGTGGCCGAGGTGGCGGTCAGGTAGTCGGGCTCGTTGCCCAGGGCGCTGCGCCACTGGGCCGATTCGCCGTCGCCCACCGAGGCCACCTTGTCGAAGCCCTCGGTGTCGAGCGGCCCGATGCAGGCCAGGTCGCTCGGCGCGAGGCCCCGGGCGGCGAGGTAGCGGGGCTGGTCGGCCACGTTGGCCACGATGTCCGCCCCGGCCGAGTGGCCCAGGAGGGCGAGGCGCGCCGGGTCACCGCCGTAGGCGGCGATCGACCGGCGCACCCAGGCGATGGCGGCGGCCACGTCCTCGTAGTGGTCCGGGAACTGCGCGGAGGTCGCCGAGCCGGGGACCGTGAGCCGGTAGTTGATCGACACGAACAGCCAGCCCTCGGCGTTGAACCGGGCGACCTTGTCCCGCACCTGGTTGGCCTTGTCGCCGGTGTGGTAGCCGCCGCCGTGCACCCACAGCACCACCGGGGCCCGGCAGGCGCGAGCGGGGGCGTGGACGTCGAGGCTCAGCGCGTTCGCCGAGACACCCGGGATCGAGCGGTAGGCCACGGTCGTCGGCAGCCCGGCGGTCGCGCACGCCTGGGGCTTCGTGGTGGTCGGCGCCGGCCTGGTGGTGGTCGTCGTCGGGCCCGGTCCGGGATCGCACGCGGTCGCCGCGGCGGCGAGGAGCACCCCGGCCAGCACCGTCCCCCAGCGGCGGGTCATCGATCGCACCGGGTCATGGTGCCCGATCCGCGTCGACCGCGCCGGGCGTGCGGTCGGGCTCAACGGGCGGCGGTCTCCACCCGGCGGCGGGTCGACGCGCCGACGCGGTGGGGCTTGGCCGCCTTGGCCTGGTACAGCTGGGCGTCGGCCCGCTCCAGGGTGTCGATCAGGGCCTCGTCGATCCGGCGGTGCGCCGCCCCCACGGACAGGGCGGCCCCGTGGGCAGCGAGCATCGGCCCGACGCTGCGCTGGATCGCCCGCTCGATGGCCCGGGCCGCGTGCGGCGCGGCGTGGACGCCTTGGAGGATCACCGCGAACTCGTCGCCGCCGATGCGGAACACCGCGTCGAGCTCGAGGACCTCCAGGAGCTCCTCGGTCGTGGCCCGCAGGACCTGGTCGCCGAGGAGGTGGCCGCCCGTGTCGTTCACCTGCTTGAAGTTGTCGATGTCGAGCACGAGCAGCGCGACCTGTTCGAGGGCGCCGAGGTCCCGGAGCCGCTCGTGGAACGACGAGTGGTTGCCGATCCCGGTCAGCGAGTCGCGGCGGGCCTGGCGACGCAGCTCCTCGACGGTGGTCGCCGTCTCCAGGCAGCTGCCGGCCAGCACGGCGAGCAGCTCCAGGGGCTCGACCTGCTCGGGGCCGAGCGGCACCGGGTCCGAGTCGGTCAGCAGCAGGAGCCCGGTCCGCCGCCCGCGGGCGGTGATGGGCAGGGCCACGAGCGAGCGGGCACCGACGTCGCGCAGGGTCGCGCTCGCCGTCACCGTCCGCCCCGTCGCCTCGCCCGCGGTGTAGCAGGAGGTGAGCGGTTCGAGGACCTCGGCGAGGTGGGCGAGCTCGGGAGCGGTCATGGCGTCCAGGGCCTCGCCGAGCGGACCGGCGCTGTGGCGGCGCTGCCCGTCGGACCACTCTGCCTCGAGCACGAGCATCGCCGAGCCCATGCCGCTCAGCTCCTGCGCGGCGTGCAGCACGGCGTCGATCGTGCGCCCGGCGTCCTCCACCGCGGCGAGCGACGCGGCCGTGCGGGCCAGGCGGCGCAGCGGCACGCGCGACAGCTCGGGCTGGAGGTCGCCGAGGCGGTCGCCCAGCAGCTCGGCGCACGCCCGCACCTCGGCCCGGACCGCCTCGCTCAGGGGAACGAGCGACTCCACGTTGAGCGCGCCCTGGGTGGTGCCGTCGGTCGTGAGCGGCACGCAGAGCTCCGCCACCACGCCCGGGATGGCCTCGAGGTAGTCGGGTGCGGCGCTGATGTCGTCGAGGTACTGCTCCTCGCCGGTCCGGTAGGTCAGCCCGGTGATGCCCGCGCTCGGGACCATCCCGTCGAGCACCTGCCACAACCCGCGCTGGGCCTGGCAGCGGAGCCGGCCGCCGACCTCCAGGTACACCGACGGCATGAGGCCGCCCTGGCGGAACAGGTGGGCGGCCACCACCTCGCACGCCCGGCGCCGGCTCCTCGCCTCGTCGAGCCGGGCCGCGAGCCGGTCGAGTCGGGGCTGGGCCGCGACCCGCTGGCCCGGGTGGTGGACGGTGGACCAAGGCGGGGCCGGCCGCCCGAGCAGGAAGCCCTGCGCCAGCCCCACATCCGCGTCGCGCAGCCAGCTGAGCTCGGCCCGGGACTCGACGCCCTCGGCGATCAGGTTGGCGCCGATCTCCGATGCGAAGCCGGCGAGGGCGGCGACGAGCGCCTGGCGGTGCCGGTCCCGGTGGATGTCGACGATCAGCGACCGGTCGATCTTCACGAACTCGGGCAGCAGCTCCACCACCTGCTTGAGGCTCGAGTAGCCGGCGCCGGCATCGTCGATGGCGAGCCGGGCGCCGGTGCGGAGCCACGGCTCGCACGATGCCCGCAGCCCGACGATGTCATCGATCTCCTCGCGCTCGGTCAGCTCGAGGACGAGGCGGTGGGGGAGCTTGTCCCGCAGGTGCACCGAGTCGGGGTGGGCGAGCAGCGCCGGGCTCACGTTGACGAACAGCAGCGCGTCGTCCGGCGGCGAGCCGTGCTTGGCGACGGCGCGGAGGCACGCCCGTTCGAGCTCCACCCGGCGGTCCAGCTGCGATGCGAGCGCGAACCAGTCCGACGGCTGGGTGCGCTCGGCCTTCACCGACCGGCACAGCGCCTCGTACCCGATCACCTCGCCGTCGGCGGTGCGGACGATCGGCTGGAACACGGCGCGCAGGCCGCCCGGCGCGACGAGGCGGTCGAGCAGGGCATCCGCCTCTGCATCTCTCCTGGCCGGGCGCCGTCGCCGCGTGCGATCCATACCGGGGAGAGGTCGGCGGACAGCCCGACCTGGTGAGGCCTCGGCAGGTGAACATCTCCTGTGCCGAACCTGACGGGCCCGGCCAGGAACGCGTCAGGTGGCGGGGCTGGGCCGCTTCTCGAGGAGGCGCACGACCTTCGCGCCGCCGTCGTGGTCGAGGGTCCCGACCTCCTGGAAGCCCCGGGACGCGTGGAACGCCAGCGACGGCTCGTTGGCCGGCTGGACGTTCACCTCGAGCAGCAGCGGCACCCCGCGCTCGGCGGCGTGGGCCTCGACCGCGTCGTAGATGGCGGTGCCGACGCCGCGACGGCGGGCCCGCTCGTCGATGGCGACCCGGTCGAGGTAGGCGAAGCCGTCGTAGCGCTCCGAGAACCACGCGTAGTTCCGGCTCTCGTAGGCGAGCCCGGGCTCGAGCACGAACACGAACCCGGCGAGCTCGCCGTCGACCTCCGCGCCCCAGGCCAGCTCCGCCTCGTCGAGGAACCAGCGGTACTCGTCCTCGTCGAGCGGCGCGAGGTGGTGGACGCTCGCCTCGTTGATGGCGAGCACGGTGGCCGCATCGGCCGGGGTGAGGGGGCGCAGGACGGGGGCCATCGCCTCACTGTGGCGGACCGGCGCAGCACCCTCCAACCGGACGGCCGGACGCAGGCCGAGGGGATCGACCGCACCAGGCGTTGGTAGCCTCACGGACTGTGATCGAGTCGGGGGTGGACGACGCGGGGCGGATGTGGGACGGGGACCTCTGGTTGGCCGAGTCCCTGGCCGACGCGGTCGTCGTCGTCGATCCCGCCGCGACGATCGTCTGGGTCAACGACGCGTTCTGCGCGCTCGTCGACACCGCCCGCCACGACCTCCTGGGCGCACCCGGGCTCGAGCTGCTCCATCCCGAGGAGCTCGCCCGAGCTGTCGACGGCATCGACTTCGCCAAGCAGTTCCCGGGCCGGACCTCGGTGGCGCCCTACCGGGTCCGCAAGGGCGACGGATCGTGGCTCGACATCGAGCTGAAGAGCGGGGTCATCGACCACCCCACCGGCGAGCACCTCGTCCTCGTCGTCCGCGACGGCACCAGCCGCCAGGCCATCAGCCGGGCCCTGCGCTCCGCGGCATCGGGCGATCCCTTCGAGCGCACCGCGGTGCTCACCTGCGACGCGATCGGGCGCCGCTGGCCCAACACCGGCGCAGCGGTCTCGTTCCGCGGAGGCGAGGGGCAGGAGGTCGTCGCCCACGAGCTGTCCGGTCCCCTGGTCGACCACGCCCGGGGCACGTTCCCCGATGAGGACGGCTGGGCGCCGTGGGACCTCTGCGCGCGGGCCGGCGACGTCGCCGTCCTCGACGTCGACGAGCTGCCGCAGGCCCTCGCCAAGGCGGCGGTCGCCGAGGGGTTCGGCGGCTGCGCCGTCGCCCGGGTCCACGACCCTGGCGGCGGATCGTGCTGCCTCGTGGTCTGGTTCGACCACGTCCTGATCGGCCGCCTCGAGTTCCGCCATGCCGCCGACGAGCTGTGCGAGGTCCTCGGGCTCGCCCTCGCCCGGCGGCACCACTCGTGGCAGCTCTGGCACCTCGCCCGCCACGACGCGCTGACCGGCTTGCTCAACCGCATCGGCTTCTTCGAGCGCATCGAGCCCGAGCAGGCGGCGGCCCGCAGCGACGACGAGGCCATGGCCCTGCTGTACCTCGACCTCGACGACCTGAAGCGGGTCAACGACGGCGACGGCCACGCCCGGGGCGACCACCTCCTGATCCGCACGGCCCGCCTCATCTCCCGAGCCGCCGGGCCCGAGGCGGTCGTGGCCCGCATCGGCGGCGACGAGTTCGTGGTCCTCTGCCGGTTCCCCGCCCCCGACGTGGTCGCCCGGTCGGAGGCCCTCGCCGCAGCCATCGCCGGCTCGCTCGCCGCCTCGGGCGACGACATCGTCGGCCCGGCGAGCGTGAGCATCGGGATCGTGGCCGACGCCGGCACGGCCAGCGCGTCGCAGGCCCTCGAGCGGGCCGACGCCGCGATGTACCGCGCCAAGGCCGCCGGCAAGGCCCGCTACTCGTTCTGAGCCAACGGTCACGTCCCGCTCACCCGCTCCGGCGCTCGGGTACGGTCCGCGCATGACCGACGTGCCCGCGCCCGATCCCGCCGACTCCGTCTCCCTCCGGATCGAGGCGACGCCGGAGGCGCTCTACGACCTCGTCAGCGAGCCGTCGAACATGGGCCGGCTCAGCCCCGAGTGCACCGGCGGCCACTGGCTCGACGGCGCCACCGGTCCCGCCGTCGGCGCCCGCTTCAAGGGCACGAACAAGCGGGGATTCGTGCGCTGGTCCACCAAGAGCCGGGTGATCGCGGCCGAACGGGGCAAGGAGTTCGCGTTCGAGGTCGGCGACAGCGGCACCCGCTGGCGCTACGCGTTCGAGCCCGACGGCACCGGCACCGTGGTGACCGAGTCCCGGGCGGCGTCCAAGCCGTACCCGTTCATCGCCAAGGCCTTCACCACCGTCCTGCTCGGCGGCGTCGACGGCCACACGGAGGAGCTGCGCGCCGGCATGGCCGCCACCCTCCAGCGCCTCAAGGAGCTCGCCGAAGCCCCGGCCTGACCGGTCTGCCCGCCGCGCCGCTCGGTGGCGGTTCCCCCGGGCGGGTGACCAGCCGCGATGCGCCGCCCTCGCGGAACTTCTCGCATCCCCCGTGCAAGGACACCTACCCTGGTGCCCCAAGGCAAACGGAACCAGGGGAACGGCCGTGAGCGAGACACTCGTCGATCAGGGGAACGACGCGCCGGAGCCGGCGCCGGGACGCGCACCCGCGGAGCCGCACCTGGGCTGGGCCCTCGCCGGGCTCTCCGCGGGCGCGGGCGTCATCCACATCGCCATGACGCCCATCCACGCCGGCTCGGCGTGGCAGGAGGCGCTCGGCTTCGCGGCCGCGGGCTGGTTCCAGCTCGTCACCGCCGGCATCGTCCTCGCCAACCGGGGCGGCAAGCGGTTCTACGAGCTCGTCGCCGTCGCCAACCTCGTGTTCATCGGCGCCTGGATCTACAGCCGCACCGTCGGCCTGCCCTTCGGCGAGAACCCCAACGTCGCCGAGTCCATCGGTGCCATCGACGCCGTGTGCGCCGCCCTCGAGGTCGGCGTCGTGCTCATCGCGCTCCGCCTGATCGTGGCCCGCGAGGAGCGTTCGGTGGGCAAGCTCGCCCCGGCCCTCTGCGCCGTCGCCGCCCTCGGCCTCGCCACCGTCGTGATCACGTCGCCCGACGCCGCCAACCACAGCCACAGCGCCAGCAGCACCCCCGAGCCCACCGGTCTCGACGCCCTCCGCATCAAGGTCGACGAGGAGCGCTGCGACAAGGGCTTCAACATCCCGGCGTACTACGCCGAAGCCAAGTACCTCGGTGTCGACACCCGCTGGGGCGACAACCCGCCCGCCGTCGCCGGTGCTCTCGCCGCCACCTCGGCCGACGGCCACGCGCACGGGGCCGCGGCCACCGCCTCCTCCGCCAGCAGCACCACCACCACCGAGCCCGATCCGTTCGAGGGGCGGGGGTCGCCCGGCCTCGACAAGCTCGTGAGCGACACCGGCCTGGCCGCCACCAGCGAAGGCGCGGCCGCCGTCCTCATCACCTCGCTGAGCAAGGCGAGCGACGAGGACTACGCCGCCTGGCTGTGGTGGCTCCGCAGCTCCGGCTCCCTCAGCCACGAGCACTCGTCCACCTCCGCCGCCGGCGACGGCAGCGGCCACGGCGGCCACGTGGGCCCGCAGCCCTGGGTCGCCATGACCGACCAGGAGCTGTGCGACAAGACCGCCGCCGAGCTCGAGCTCGCCCGCGAGACGGCGATGAGCTACCCGACGGCGCAGGACGCCAAGGACGCCGGCTACCGCCTCGTCACCGGCTACGTGCCCGGCATCGCCGCCCACTGGATCAAGAGCGACCTCATCGACGACACGTTCGAGATCGACAAGCCCGAGATGATCCTCTACGACGGCAACGGCCTCGACGCCCACGTCGTGGGGCTGAGCTACTACCAGTGGCACGCCGGCGACAACAAGCCCACCCAGGGCTTCACCGGCGACAACGACCACGCCCACCGCCACATCGGCCTCTGCTCCAGCAAGGCCACCGGCCAGATCATCGGCGACAGCACCACCACCGATGCGGACTGCGAAGCCCGGGGCGGCTCGAAGAGCGACGGCTCGAAGGGCTGGATGAGCCACGCCTGGGTGGTCGAGGGCTGCGAGAGCCCCTGGGGCGTCTTCAGCGCAGCCAGCCCGGTCCTCGACGACCAGCTCGGCCAGTCGTCCGGCAAGGACGGCGGCCACTGCGCCGGCTCCGGCGTCCGTGACCGCTACGACATGGACGACGCCCCGTCCAAGCAGGGTGCCGAGCCCACCGGCGAAGCCACCAAGTCCACCAGCGACACCACCGGCAACTGATCCCCCGGGACCGACGGGTACGCCCGCTTCGTCGGTCGGGCTGACCGTCACGGACCAGCCGCTGCGGAGCCCGAGCCGCCGGGCACGGGGGGGGTGACGTCGCGCTCCGGCCTCCGGCACGCGATCCTCGACGGATGGGCGAGCGGGTGCGGGCGATCGGGGTGACGGCGCGACGCGCCATGGGGGAAGTGGCGGGCGGGGTCCGGCGCCACCCGTTCCGGTCCGTGGCCGCGGCGGGGCTGCTCGTCGTCGCGGTGCTGCCGCTCGCTGCGATCGGGTGGGTGCGGTGGTCGGCGCGGGGCGCTTCGTACTCGACCGGGTCGGTGCCGTCGGCTCCGGTGGCGCTCGTGCTCGGAGCGGGCCTGCGGCCCGACGGCACGCCCACGTCGTACCTGGAGGCCCGCCTCGACGTGGCCGCCACGCTGTACCGCGAGGGCAAGGTGGGGGCGTTGCTGGTGTCGGGGGACCACGGCACGGTCCAGCACGACGAGGTCGGGGCGATGACCACCTGGTTGGTGGACCACGGCATCCCGGCGGAGAAGGTGGTGGCCGACCACGCCGGGTTCGACACGTACGACTCGTGCCAGCGGGCGCACCGGATCTTCGGCGTGGACCGGGCGATCGTGGTCACCCAGGGCTTCCACGTCCCGCGGGCCGTGTTCCTCTGCCGCCAGGCCGGGATCGATGCCGTCGGCGTGCCCGCGGCCGCCCCGGGCGGCGGCAACCGGATGAGCGAGCTGCGCGAGGCCCCGGCCTCGTTGAAGGCGGTGCTCGATGCCGTCATCGATCCCGGGCCCCGCTACCTCGGCGAGCACGAGACCGGCGTCGCCGAGGCGCTCGCCGACTGACCGCCACGCCCGGGAGCATCGTGGAAGGCTTCGCCCATGGCGAGGCGGTTGGTGGTGGTGTCGGGCGCTCCGGGGGCGGGCAAGTCGACGGTGGCGGGGCCCCTGGCCGAGCAGCTGGGGTTCCCGCTGCTGGCGAAGGACGTGATCAAGGAGTCGCTGTTCGACGAGCTCGGTCCCATCGACGCGGACGAGCGGGTCTCGTCGCAGCGGCTCGGGGCGGCGGCGATGGAGCTGCTGTGGCGCCTGGCGGCCCAGTGCCCGAGCGTGGTGGTCGAGGCCAACTTCCGGCCGGCCACGGCGCACGAGCGGGCGCGGCTCGTGGCGTTGACCGATCACCCGGTGGAGGTGCACTGCCGGGTGCCGATCGAACTGGCCCAGACGAGGTTCGAGCAGCGGGCGACCTGGCCGGGGCACCACCCGGTGCACGTCGCCCGCTCCCTGCCGGCGGAGGTGTACGAGGCGTGCGCGGAGCCGTTCGGCCTCGGGCCGGTGATCGAGGTCGACACCGCCCGACCCGTCGACCTCGCGGCCCTCGTGGCGCACGTGCAGGCCGCACTCGAGCCCTGAGCCGGCCGCAACCGGTGAGGCGAGCCGTAGCGTTCCGCACATGACGATCGACGACGTGGACGACCTGGCGGGGCTCTCGGCGGCAGGCCGCGTGGTGGCCGACACCCGCGATGCGATGCTGGCCGCGGTGGAGCCGGGCATCACCACCGGCGAGCTCGACGCCATCGGGCGGGGGCTGTTGCGGGCCGCGGGTGCCCGGTCGGCGCCCCGGCTGGCCTACGGGTTCCCGGGCAGCACGTGCATCAGCGTGAACGAGGAGGCGGCGCACGGCGTGCCGTCGAAGCTGCGGGCGCTGCGCCCGGGTGACCTCGTCAACATCGACGTGTCAGCCGAGCTCGACGGCTACTGGGCCGACACCGGGGCCAGCACGGCGGTCGGGTCGGTCACGGACCGGGCCCAGGCCCTGCTCGACGCCACGCGGCTGGCCCAGGCCGACGGCATGGCCGCCGCGGTCGCCGGACGACCGCTGCGGGGCATCGGCCGGGCGGTCGAGCGGCGGGCCCGCCGCCACGGGTTCACGATCGTCGCCGATCTGCTGGGCCACGGCGTCGGCCGCGGCATCCACGAGGAGCCGAACTTGTCCAGCATCGAGGACCGGTCCGACCCGACCCTGCTGTGGGAGGGCCTGGTCCTGGCGATCGAGCCGTTCCTGGCGATGGGTGCGACCCACACGGTCACCGCTGACGACGGCTGGACGCTCCTCACCGACGACGGTGGCCTCGCTGCCCAGTTCGAGCACACCGTCGTGGTCACGAACGGCCACCCGCTGGTCCTCACCGCCTCCGCCGCCTGACGGTCGTGCGGCCCGAGGGCCGCGGAGCCGGGCTCAGCGAACGCCGAAGGTCAGCTCGGTCGTGGCCCGTCCGTGCTCGCCGGGCCGCAGGACGACCGACCCGAGGTCCGGTCGGTTCGGCGCGTCCGGGTAGCCCTGCGTCTCGAGGCACACGGCGGACTGCACCGCGAACGGGGCGCCCAGCCAGTTGCCGGTGTAGACGACCACCGCGGGCTGATCGGTGGCCACGGTGAGGGTGCGGCCCGACGCCGGGTGGTGGAGCTCGGCGGCCAGGCGCAGCCCGTCGAACGCGGCCCGCTCGACGTCGTCGCCCGGATGGACCTCGAAGGCGTGGTCGATGCCGAGCGGCTGCTCGCCGAGCACGTCGGCGAGGACGCGGCTCCGGCGCAGGTCGAACGGCGTCCCGGCCACCGCCGCGAGCCCGCCCCGGGGGATGGCCTGGTCGTCGACGGGCAGGTAGCGCTCGCCGGGGAGCCGGAGCACGTGGTCGCCGATCGACCGGTCGACGACCCAGCGGTCCGGCCCGCCCAGGTTCCAGTAGGCGTGGTTCGTCAGGTTGACGACGGTGGGCGCGTCGGTCGTGGCCTCGTAGGTGGTGCGCAGCACGTGCCCGTGGAGCTCGTGGGTGGCGGTCACGGCGACGGCGCCCGGGAAGCCCTGGTCGCCGTCGGGGCTGGTGAGGGCGAACACCGCTCGACCGCCGTCCTCCGTTACCGCGGTCTCGACGACGTCCCAGCACCGGCGGTCGAAGCCTTCGGCGCCGCCGTGGAGCAGGTTGGCCCCCTCGTTGGGCGGCAGGACCACCACCTGGTCGTCGAGGGGGAAGGACGCGTCGGCGATGCGCCCGGCGACGCGGCCGCAGGTGGCCCCGAGGTACGGGTTGCGCGAGCGGTCGGCCAGCTCCTCGAGCGTGGCCAGGTGCAGGGCGACGGGCTCGCGGTGCCCGGCGCGGTCGGGAGCCTCCACGGACCACAGCGCGGCGCCGTACGTCAGGAGCGAGACGGCGAGCGACGAGCTGTGCAGCACGACGAGGTCGACCTCGCGCCGACCGGTGGCGTCGGGTGCGGCGAGCACGCCGAACGGGACCACCTCCGGGACCGGCATCGCCCGAACGTACCGGCCGCCTCCCGGTCGTGCCGAGGGGCGGACCGTCGCCGTCGGAATCCCAGGACGAACTCCGGAGACGCTGCGGAAGCTCCCAGGAACGATCTCCACGATGGGTCCCGCTCCGGCTCCCCCTTCTGAACCCGAGGAACCCCGATGATCCGCACGACCCGCACCCACGCCCCCGTCGACCCGGCGGTCGACCACGACGACGACCACGACCGCGGCCTCGCGTTCGACGTCGGCACCCTCATGGCCCGGCGCCGCGCCCTCCAGGTGATCGGCGGCGCCGGCCTCCTCGCCCTGGTGGGCTGCAGCTCGAGCGGATCGACCGGCTCGAGCACGAGCACCAGCACCACCACCGCCGCCGGCGC
>DATMGQ010000173.1:0-60731 GCA_035555395.1 Acidimicrobiales bacterium | reverse complement strand
GCCGCCGCGGTCACGGACTGGGCGTGCAGCAACCTCGCGAGCCTCGGATCCGGCGGCGCCATCGGGCTGATGGGCGACAGCGCCGGTGCCAACCTGGCCGCCGTCGTGGCCCTCGCCCGGCGGTCCGCCGGTGACGTCCCGATCGGCGCCCTCGCCCTGCTCTACCCGATCGCCGACTGCGACCTCGACAACGGCTCGTACCGCGAGTTCGCCACCGGGTTCCCGCTCACCCGCGCCGCGATGGCCTGGTACTGGGACCAGTACGCGCCCGACCCGGGCCTGCGGTCGGACCCGAGGCTCTCGCCACTGCGCACGCCCGACGTCGCCGGCGCCCCGGCGACCTACGTCGCGGTCGCCGGGCTCGATCCGCTGCGAGACGAGGCGGAGGCGTTCGCCCGGCGCCTGGAGGAGGCGTCGGTCGACGTCACCTTCGAGCGCTTCGACGAGGTCTTCCACGGCTTCGCGAGCGTTCCGGCGCTGCCGGAGTCCCAGGCGGCGATCGACGCCGCGGCCGCCCACCTCCGCCTCCACCTGGGCCGGCCATGATCCCGAACCGGTCCCTCGCGGACCTCCGACCCCTTCCCGTTCGTCCCTCCGAGCGTCCGACCCCGCCGCCTAACCTGGTGCGCGAGCGGACCGGGTGGGCCACGACGCCAGTACCGATGGCCGCGTCCAGCGATCCGCCCGAGGAGCCCAGGTGCCAGTAGAAGAGTTCAACCACTCGAGGATGAACCTCCGGTTCCACCGGCTCGCCGAGCAGGTGGCCGACCACCTCCGGCAGCGGATCCTGAGCGGCGAGCTCGAGGACGGGAGCCTCCTCCCCAAGGAGGAGCAGCTCCGCGCCGAGTACCCGGTCAGCAAGCCGTCGCTCCGCGAGGCCATGCGCATCCTCGAGTCCGAGGGCCTCATCACCGTGCGCCGCGGCAACCTCGGCGGCGCGGTCGTCCACCGGCCGTCGTCGGCCAACGTCGCCTACACCCTCGGCCTGGTGCTCGGATCGAAGCAGGTCACCATCGCCGACGTGGCCGCCGCGCTCCTCGAGGTCGAGCCCGCGTGCGCCGCGCTGTGCGCACAGCGGAGCGACCGGAAGCGGGCGGTGGTGCCCGTGCTGCGCAAGATCCACCGCGAGGCGGAGAAGGCCGTCGACGACCTCGTCGGCATCACCACGGTGAGCCGGCGCTACCACGAGGCCCTCGTGGAGTACTGCGGCAACGAGACGCTCATCATCATGGCGGGTGCCCTCGAGGCGCTCTGGTCCGCGCACGAGTCCAGCTGGGCGAGCCGCGTCACCGACCACGGCGGCATCCCGATCGAGGAGCGGCTCGCCGTCCTCGCCGAGCACGAGGCCGTCATCGACGCCATCGAGGCCGGCGACGCGCAGCTGGCCCGCGACCTCTGCGCCACCCACCTCGCCGAGGCCCAGCGCTACCCGGGCGAGTCCGGCACGGTCGATCCGGTGGCGGTGCGGGAGCGCTACATGCAGTGACCCGAGGCCCGGCCGGGCCATCGGGAGGTCCGCCCGACACGCGAGCATCATTTTCTGTAAGATAGAGAAAACGATGATCGCTGGAGTCAGGGGACCGAGTTGCCATCGACACGTCAAGCCTCGTTCTCGAGGATGGAAGATGCCACGCCCGCCGAGGTGGCGCTCGTCGTCGACGCGGCCCAGGGCCACCTGCGCGCCAACCAGGTGGACCACCTGATCGGCCTCTTGCTCGGCATGCGGGGGCCGACCCTCGGCTTCCAGGTCGACCGCTACGAGCACTCGCTGCAGACCGCGAGCCGAGCGCTCCGCGACGGCGCCCGGACCGACATGATCGTGGCGGCGCTGCTCCACGACGTCGCCGACAACCTCGCCCCCACGAACCACAGCGAGGTCGCGGCCGCCATCCTCGGGCCCTACCTGGACGAGGAGGCGACGTGGGTCGTGCGCCACCACGGGGTGTTCCAGGGGTACCACTACTGGCACAAGATGGGCGAGGACCGGGACGCCCGGGACCGCTACCGTGCGAGCCCCCACTTCGAGGCGGCGGCGCACTTCTGCGCCGAGTGGGACCAGACGTCCTTCGACCCGGACTACGACACGCTGGGCCTCGAGGTCTTCGAGCCGATGGTGCGGTTCGTGTTCTCCCGGCCGGCGGCGGCGTTCGGCGCGGGGCAGGGCTCGTGACCGCGCTCGCGCCCGTCGCCGGCGAGCTCGCGCCCGCCGACCGCCGCAAGCGCACGGGTCGGGCCCACCGGTTCCTGCGGGGCCTGCTGCGCACCGGCGTCCACCTCCTCGCCGTCATGTTCTTCGTGAGCATCGGCACCTTCATGCTCCTCGAGTTCGTGCCGGGCGACCCTGCCGTCGCCGTGCTCGGACCGGACGCGACGCCGCAGCAGTACGACGAGGTGCGGGCCGAGCTCGGCCTCGACCGCCCGCTGCCCCAGCGCTACGCCGACTGGCTCGGCGACGCCGTGCAGGGCGACTTCGGCAGCTCGCTCCGCCCACCGGTGCGGGACGTGTCGGGCATCATCATGTCGAGGCTCCCCGTCACCCTGGAGATCGCCGGGCTGGCCATCGCCATGGCGCTCGCCATGGCGATCCCGCTGGCGCTGTGGAGCGCGTCGCAGAGCGGGGGACCCGGCGACCAGGCGGTGAGCGCCACCGCGTACGGGCTCATCTCGATCCCGAACTTCCTGGCCGCGCTCATCCTCATCTTCTTCTTCGTGTTCCGGCCCGACCTGGTGCGCACCTTCGTGTTCGCGGCCGGCCTGCTGATCGCGGTGGGGATGCTGGCCCGCCGCGTGCCGCGGGTGCGGCGCGAGCACCCCGAGGACCGGCTCCGGAGCATGGGTGCGGGGGTGGCCGGCGCGGTCGCGGTGGCCGGCATCGCCGGGCTCCTCTTCCTGTCGTGGCCGGACTTCCCCCGCCAGGGCTTCGTCCGGTGGACCGACGCACCCAACAAGCTCGACAACCTGCGGAGCGTCTTCCTCCCGGCCTTCACCCTGGCCCTCATCGAGGCGGCGATCTTCTTCCGGGTGCTGCGCAACGACCTCGTCACCACCCTCCAGGAGGACTTCGTCCTCGCAGCCCGGGCCCGGGGCATGCCCCGCCGGCACATCCTCCTGCGGGAGGCGCTGCGGCCGTCGTCCTTCTCGCTGGTGACCGTCGCCGGCGTCAGCCTCGGCCGGCTCATCGGCGCCGCCGTCATCGTCGAGGCCGTGTTCCGGCTGCCCGGGCTCGGCTCGATGATGGTCGACGCCGTCGCCGCCAACGACTTCCGGGTGGTGCAGGGAGGCGTCCTCGCCATCTCCATCCTCTACGTCCTCCTCAACCTCACCGTCGACTCGCTCTACAAGCTCCTCGACCCCAGGATCCGCCGTGTCTGAGCTCCTCCTCGAACCCGTCGTCGCCCCGTCGGATGCGACGACCCGCCGCCGCTCGTTCCTGGGCGGCCGGGCCGGCGCCGCCGCCCTGACCGTCGCATCGCTGGTCGCGCTCGTCGTCGGCATCGCGGGGAGCCCGCTGCCGCTGGGCGTCCGCCTCGCGATCGCCGCGGCCGGGGCGATCGGTGCCGTGCGCGGTGCCCGCATCCTCGCGTCGGACATCGCCGGCCACCCCGTCGACGTCGGGTTCTGGCTCGCCGCCGGCTGGCTCCTCCTGCTGCTCCTGTCGGCGGTGTTCGCCGACCTGCTGCCGCTCGGCGAGGCGTCCGACGTGTCCAAGACCCTCCTCGAGCCGACGCTGGTGCGGCCCGACCTCCTGTCGTCGCACCCGCTCGGCACCGACCGGCAGGGCCTCGACATCCTCGCCGGTGTCATCTACGGGGCCCGGGTGTCGCTGCTCGTCGGCCTCGGTGCGGTGGCGATCGGCGCGTTCGTGGGCGGTGCCATCGGCCTGCTCGCCGGCTTCTACCGCCGGGGCCTCGATCGCGGCGTGGCGATCCTGAGCGACTCGATGATGGCCTTCCCGCCGCTCGTGTTCCTCATGGCGATGGTGGCGGTGCTGCAGCCGTCGGCCCGCAACGTCACGATCGCCCTCGGCATCATCAGCATCCCGTCGTACATCCGCCTGGTCCGGGCCAACACCATGACCCTGGCCAAGCGCGAGTTCGTCCTGGCCTCCCGCGCCCTCGCGGCGGACGACCGCCGGATCCTGCTGCGGGAGATCCTGCCCAACGTGGTGCTGCCGGTCGTCTCGTACAGCTTCGTGATCGTCGCCGTGCTCATCGTCTCGGAGGCCACGCTGAGCTTCCTCGGGCTGAGCATCCAACGGCCCAACCCCACCTGGGGGAACCTGATCGCGGCGGGCCAGAGCGACTTCGACCAGTACCCGCACCTCGTGTTCGGGCCGGGTGCCGTCTTGTTCATCACCGTGTTCGCCCTGAACCGCGTCGGGGACCGGATGCGCCTCTGGTGGGAGCCGAAGTCACGATGAGGGGAGCCTCCATGGAACCAACGCCCTTGCTCGACGTCGTCGACCAGACCGTCGACCTCGTCACCGGCGACCAGACCATCCAGCCCGTCCGGTCCGTGTCGTTCCAGCTGCGCCGCGGTGAGACGTTCGGGATCGTCGGCGAGTCGGGCTCGGGGAAGAGCATGCTCGCCAAGTCGCTCATGCACATCCTCCCGGACAACGCGCGGGTGGCTGCGGGCTCGTCGGTCCGCTACGACGGGCGGCGCGTCGACGAGCTGCCGTCCCGCGAGGCTCGCCACTTCTGGGGCACGAAGATGGCGATGGTCTTCCAGGACCCGATGACCACGTTGAACCCGGTCCGCACCATCGGCGCCCAGATGACCGATCCGCTGCGCTACCACCTCAAGCTGTCGCGGTCCGCGGCTCGCGAGCGGGCGGCGGACCTGCTGGCCCGGGTGGGCCTGTCCGAGCCGAAGCGGCGGCTCGGCCAGCACCCCCACGAGCTGTCGGGCGGCATGCGCCAGCGCGTCGTCATCGCGATGGCGCTCTCGTGCGACCCCGAGCTGGTGATCGCCGACGAGCCCACGACCGCGCTCGACGTGACGGTGCAGCGCCAGATCCTCGACCTGCTCGCCGACCTCCGGGCCGAGCGCGACCTGGCGATGGTCCTCATCAGCCACGACCTCGGCCTCGTCTCGCGCCACACGGACCGCGTCGCGGTCATGTACGCGGGCCGCTTCGTCGAGCACGCGGCGAGCGCGGCGGTGTTCGCCGGCGAGGGCCACCCGTACACCGCGGCCCTGCTCGACTCGATGCCGCGGTTCGACGCCCCCAGCCACACCCGTCTGCGGTCCATCGAGGGCCGGCCGCCGGACCTGCGGGCCCTGCCGGCCGGTTGCTCCTTCGCGCCGCGCTGCCGCTACGCCGACGACCGGTGCCGGCAGGAGCGGCCGCGCCTGCTGCCCGTCGGTCCGGGGCACGACGTCGCCTGCCACCGCACCGAGGAAGCCGCCGCCGGCGCGGGCACCGTGCTCGCGCTCGGCCGGGACGACCCCCACGAACTGAGCATCGAGCAGGAGGTCGGCTGATGGCCGGATCCGGAACCGCAGCCCTCCGCGACGGCGATGTCGTCCTGAGGATCGAGGACCTCGTCGTCGACTACCCGCTGGACGACGGCCAGGTGCTCCGGGCCGTGGACCACGTCAGCTTCGACGTCCGCCGCGGCGAGACGGTCAGCATCGTCGGCGAGTCCGGCTGCGGGAAGTCCACCACCGCCCGGGCGATCCTGCAGCTGCCGCCGCCGGACGGCGGGTCCGTGCAGCTCGACGGCGGCGAGATCACCGCGCTCAGCAAGTCCGGCACCCGGGCGATGCGCCAGCGGATGCAGATGGTCTTCCAGAACCCGATCGCCTCGCTGAACCCGCGGCGCCGGGTGCGCGACATCGTCGGCGAGGGGCTGGCGATCCGCTCGGGGAAGCGGCTCACGGATGCGGAGAAGGCCCGGGTCGACGAGACGCTCGACGCCGTCGGGCTCGACCCCGAGTCCGCGGGGGAGCGCCGGCCCCACGAGTTCTCCGGCGGCCAGTGCCAGCGGATCTCGATCGCCCGGGCGCTGGTCATGGACCCGGAGGTCCTGGTGTGCGACGAGCCGGTGTCGGCGCTCGACGTGTCCGTGCAGGCGCAGATCCTCAACCTCATCGAGGACATGAAGGACCGGTACGCGCTGACGATCCTCTTCATCTCCCACGACCTGTCGGTGGTGAAGAACGTGAGCGACCGCGTGGTCGTCATGTACCTCGGGAAGATCTGCGAGATCGGTCCGGTCGACGCGGTGTTCCACTCGCCGGCGCACCCGTACACCCGCATCCTCATCGACTCGATGCCCGAGGTCGACCCGGACAGCCGGGCCGAGCTGATCCCCGGCGACGTGCCGTCGCCGCTGAACCCGCCGTCGGGCTGCCGGTTCCGGACCCGCTGCCCGCGGGCCGACGAGCGGTGCCGGGAGGAGGCGCCGGTGATCCGCGCCTTCGAGCCGGACCACTTCGTGGCGTGCCACCACGTGGGCGTCCCGGTGTCGCTCGGGCCCGCCAGCGCCCAGGTCTAGACGTCATCCGAACTTTCGCTGGACATCATTTTCTTATCATGTAGATTTTAGAGAAGATCGCTTCCGGTCACCCGTGCACCACCCGTCCCGGGAGGTCGCCGAACCGGTCGTGTCTGTCAGCGACCGCCCATCGGGGGCGGTCCAGGGGGCTACAGGAGAACCATGAGCAAGAACCACTGGAGGCTGTCGATCGCCACGCTGGTCGTGGCATCTGCACTGGCGGGATGCGGGTCGAGCGGATCGGACAGCTCGGCCAAGAGCGATGGCGGAACGGCGACCACGGCGGCGACCAAGGCACCCGAGGCGGGGGAGTGCACCGAGGACAAGGCCGGTGGCAGCGTCACCATGGGCGTCTACAGCGAGACCACGGGCCTGGACCCGACGGTCTCGAGCGGCGCCGGCGTCACCGGCGGCAGCGAGATGGCGGCCATCTACGACTCGCTCATGCGGTACAACACCGAGACCGGCGAGTACGACCCCTGGGTCGCCGAGTCGCTCGAGGGGAACGAGGACTCCACGGTCTGGACCCTGAAGCTCCGCGAGGGCGTCGAGTTCGGCAACGGCGACCCGCTCACGGCTGAGGCCGTGAAGGCGAGCATCGCCCGCCACCAGGACCCCGAGGAGAAGTCGCGCTGGCTGGGCATGGCGTCGAACATCGAGGAGATGGAGGTCGTCGACGACCTCACCCTCGAGTTCACGCTGACCGAGCCCTTCGGCACCTTCCCGTACGTGCTGGCGGCCGAGCCCGGGCTCATCGTCAACACCAAGGTCGTCGACGAGATGGGCAAGGAGGCGTTCAACGCCAAGCCCACCGGCGCCGGCGTCGGCCCCTTCGAGATCGTCAGCTTCACGCCCGGTGAGGGCATCAAGATGAAGGCGAAGTCGGACTACTGGGGCGGCCCCGTCTGCCTCGAGAACCTCAACTTCGTGCAGATCAAGGGCGGCCAGGCCACCTACGACGCCCTGCAGAAGGACGAGGTCCAGGCCGCGTTCCTGCGGGAGCCCCGCGTGATCGACGAGGCCCGCAAGGACGGCGTCAGCGGCTTCGTCACCCTCCAGCACGGCGGCGAGCTCCTGCTCATGAACAACGGCGTCGACGACACGACCCCGCCCACCGCCGACGTCCGCATCCGCAAGGCGATCGCGGCCGCCATCGACACCGAGGTCCTCGACCAGCGGGTCAACGAGGGCACCGGCATCTCCGGCAGCGCCATCTTCCCGGAGCAGTCCCGGTACTACCAGGGCCAGGAAGGCCCGGCCTACGACCTCGAGGAGGCCAAGCGCCTCGTCGAAGAGGTCAAGGCCGAGGGCGACTGGGACGGCACGATCGAGTTCGACTGCGACAACACGCCGATGCGGACCGAGATGGGCATCACCATCCAGGCGATGCTCGAGGCTGCTGGCTTCGACGTGAAGCTCGACAGCGGCGTCACCATCGGCGACGTCATCCAGAAGGTCCGGGTCGACCGCGACTTCGAGCTCGCCTGCTGGGGCCTGAGCGCCACCGAGGCCCTGCCGTGGGTGAAGCTCGACGAGCTCTACTCGAGCACCAACAAGTCGAACCACACCGGCTACGCCGACCCCGACTACGACGCCGCCCTCGCCGAGCTGAAGGCGGCGACGGACCTCGACGGCCAGAAGGCCGCCCTCGCCAAGATCCAGGACATCTGGAACGACACCGTTCCCGCCGAGGTCCTGACCACGAGCGAAGAGGTCATCTTCGTCAACGACGAGCTCAAGGGCGTGGTCCCCGGGCACAACGCCTACACGTACTTCGGCGACGCCTACCTGGAGAGCTGAGCCGACCGATCCCACCGAGGGGGAGGGGCGATGCGCCCCTCCCCCTTCGGGACCTGCACCTGCGAACGAGAGGGAAGCCGTTGACCGCAGTTCGAGCCGTGGTGCTCGACGACCACCAGCAGGCCGGGCGCACGAGCCCGCACTGGACGAACCTGGGCCCCGAGGTCGAGGTCGAGTTCTGGTCCGAGCACGTCGAAGACGAGGACGTCCTCGTCGACCGGCTGCAGGGCGCGGCCATCGTCGTGGCGATGCGGGAGCGGACCCCGTTCCCCGCTCGGATCCTCGAACGGCTCCCCGACCTGCGTCTCCTGGTCACCACCGGCCCGTTCAACGCCGCCATCGACGTCGCCGCCGCCGACGGGCTCGGCATCGTCGTCAGCGGCACCGGCGGCTTCCGCGAACCGACCGCGGAGCTGGCGTGGGGCCTGATCCACGCCTGCACCCGGCACATCCCGGCCGAGGACGCAGCCCTGCGCTCCGGTCGCTGGCAGACCACCGTCGGCGGCGACCTGAAGGGACGCCGCCTCGGCCTCCTCGGCCTGGGCCACCTGGGCACCGCGGTCGCCCAGGTGGGCCGGGCGTTCGGCATGGACGTCGTCGCCTGGAGCCAGAACCTCACCGGGGAGGACGCCGCGGCCAAGGGCGTCGTCGCGGTGACCCGCGAGGAGCTGTTCGGCACGGCCGACATCCTGAGCATCCACCTCGTCCTCAGCGAGCGGACCCACCACCTCGTGGGGGCCGCCGAGCTGGAGGCGATGAAGCCGACCGCGATCCTCGTCAACACGTCCCGCGGCGGGATCGTCGACGAAGCCGCCCTCTGCGAGGCACTGGCCTCGGGCCAGATCGCCGGAGCCGGCCTCGACGTCTACGAGCACGAGCCGCTGCCGGCCAGCTCCCCGCTGCGGACCCTGCCCAACACCGTGCTCACCCCGCACCTCGGCTACGTCACCGAGGGGACCTACGACCTCTTCTACCGGGAGATCGTCGAGGACATCGCCGCCTACCTCGCCGGCGAGCCCATCCGGGTGCTGGCCCCGTGAGCGCAGCCCCGATCCCGGTCGCCGACCAGCTGGCGATCGCCCAGCAGGTCGCCCGCTCGCACCAGCTCCTCGACGACCGCCGGTGCGACGAGCTCGTCGACGACGTCTTCGCACCGGGCGGCGACGGGTTCGAGCCGAGCGCCGACTTCGGGTTCGACGCCTGGACCGGCACCGTCGGCCTGCGAGCCGGGTACGCCCGGTCGCTCGCCCGCTTCGAGGCCGCCGTCCACATCACCGGGAACCTGCACCTCGCCGCCGAGGCCGATGGGGCGGTCACCGCCAGCTACGACCTGCAGGGATGGCACTGGCTGGCGTCGTCGAGCGCCGCCGGTGCCCGGCCCGCCGACTTCCTGCTGCTCGGCCGCATGACCGACCGCTTCCGCCGCTTCGACGCCGGCTGGCGGATCGTCGAGCGCACCCTGCGCCGCCACGGGCCCTCGGTCGCCGTCGGGCAGCTGCCGGACTGGCTGACCGGCCTCGGCGCGCCCACGGCCGCCGCCGGGGGGCTCCGGTGAACGGCGGCGAGGACGAGCGCGCCGGCGGGGCCGCCGTCTGGTCCCCGTCCGTGATGCCGCCGCTGGGAGCGCAGCTGTCCCCCAGCCAGGAGCTGGCGTGCGCGTTCCGGCACCTGGCCGACGTCGGGTTCTCCGAGAACATGGCCGGGCACATCACCTGGCAGCTCCCGGGCGAGACCGACATGCTCGTCAACCCGTGGGGCCTCTGGTGGGGCGAGATCTCCGCCTCCGACGTCTGCGTGGTCGACGAGGACGCCGGCATCGTGGCGGGCCGCTGGGACGTCACCCCCGCCATCCACCTGCACACCGAGCTGCACCGCCGACGGCCCGACGCCCGCGTCGTGATCCACAACCACCCGTACCACGTGTCGGTGATGGCGGCGCTCGGGGTCCTCCCGGACCTCGTCCACCAGACCGGGTCGCTGTTCCTCGACGACCTGTGCCTGGTCGACGAGTACGACGGCGAGGTCGACTCGTCTGCCCTCGCCGCCGAGCTCGCCGGCCAGATCGGCCCGAGCAAGGTCGCGATCCTCAGCAGCCACGGCGTCGTCGTGACCGGCTCCGGCATCGTCGACGCCACCTACCGGGCCGCGTCCGTCGACCGGATGTGCCACCTCGCCTACGACGTCCTCCGCACCGGGATCGAACCCCTGCGGATGCAGCGGGCCGCGATGGCCGGCATGAAGCGGTCGCTGATCGAGCGGGCCGCCGACGCCTACTGGGGCGGCGCCGTCCGCTCGGTCCTCCGGGACCACCCCGACGTCCTCGACTGAGCCACCACCGCACTCGAACCTCCGGGAGTACCCATGACCTCCGAGCACGCCGCCCGCACCGACGCCGAGGTCGACGTCCTCGTCGTCGGCGCCGGGTTCGCCGGCATGTACATGATCCACAAGGCCCGCTCGATGGGCCTCACGGTCCACGCCATCGAGGCCGGGGGCGACGTGGGCGGGACGTGGTACTGGAACCGCTACCCCGGTGCCCGGTGCGACGTCGAGAGCCTCGACTACTCCTACGGCTTCTCGCCCGAGCTGCTCGAGGAGTGGACCTGGAGCGAGCGCTTCGCCGCCCAGCCCGAGATCCTCCGCTACATCGACCACGTCGCCGACCGCTTCGACCTCCGCTCCGACATCGAGTTCGACACCCGGGTCACCAGCGCTCACTTCGACGATGCGACGGACCGGTGGGCCGTCGGGACCGACACGGGGTCGACGTGGACCGCGAGGTTCTGCGTCATGGCCACCGGGTGCCTGTCGCTCTCCTACGTCCCGCCCTTCGCCGGGCTCGACCGGTTCGAGGGGCGCACGCTCCACACCGGCCGGTGGCCGCACGAGCCCGTCGACTTCACCGGTCAGCGCGTCGGCGTGATCGGCACCGGGTCGTCGGGCATCCAGGTCATCCCCGAGATCGCCCGCCAGGCGGGCGAGCTCTTCGTCTTCCAGCGGACCCCGAACTTCACGCTGCCCGCCCGCAACGGCCCGGTCTCCGAGGCGCTCCTCGCCGAGCGGATGGCCGACTACGCCGGCTACAAGCGCACCGCGCTCACGACCACGCCGTCGGCCATCGGCATCCAGCACCCGCCGCTCGGCGACGCGGCGTCGGCCGCCCAGCCCGACGAGCGCGAGGCCGAGTTCGAGCGCCGGTGGGACATCGGCGGGAACATCCTCCTCGGCGCCTACCGGGACGTGCTGCTCGATGCCGACTCCAACGAGCTCGTCGGCGAGTTCGTCCGCCGGAAGATCCGCAGCATCGTCCACGATCCCGACGTCGCCGCCCTGCTCAGCCCGACCGACCACCACATCGGGACCAAGCGGATCTGCGTCGACACCGACTACTACGAGACCTTCAACCGCCCGAACGTGCGGCTGGTCGACGTGCGGAGCGACCCGATCGAGGGGTTCTCCGAGACCGCGCTCGTGACCGCCGGGCACC
Organism: Acidimicrobiales bacterium; assembly: GCA_035555395.1. Taxonomy (GTDB): domain Bacteria; phylum Actinomycetota; class Acidimicrobiia; order Acidimicrobiales; family Iamiaceae; genus Aquihabitans. The sequence goes on along the minus strand of DATMGQ010000173.1, from coordinate 48,941 downwards.
GCTACGACCTCGATGTCGTGGTGTTCGCCACCGGCTACGACGCCATGACCGGGCCCCTGATGAACATCGACGTCCGCGGGCGGGGCGGCGTCGGGATCGCCGAGACCTGGGAGCACGGCCCCGCCACGTACCTCGGCCTCGGGGTCCACGGCTACCCGAACCTGTTCATCGTGGCCGGCCCCGGCAGCCCGTCGGTCCGGGTGAACGTGATCGCCGCCATCGAGCAGCACGTGGACTGGATCGGGGACTGCATCGCCCACCTCGAAGCGCAGGGGATCGCCACCATCGAGCCCACCGCGGAGGCGCAGGACGGGTGGGTGCGCCACGTCGCCGACCTCGCCGACGCCACCCTCTTCGGTGGGTCGTCGTCCTGGTACTCCGGGTCCAACATCGACGGGAAGCCGCGCGTGTTCGCCCCGTACGTCGGGGGCATGCCCGCCTACATCGCCGAGTGCGACGCCGTCGTCGCCGCCGGGTACGCCGGCTTCACGGCGGCCGGCGACACCGCCAAGGTGCCGGCCGGAACGCCGCGATGACCCTGGTCGCCGACGGTCCCCGTCGCGCCTTCACCGACGATGAGCTCGCCGACCTCGCCCTGGGTCCGCGAGCGCAGGTCGAGGCCGCGCTCGCGTCCGGGCGGCCCGAGGACGTCCGGCTCGCGGTGGAGGCGATCGAACGGGACCTGGGCGGCCAGATCGACCGCTACACCCACTGGATCAGCACGCTGTTCGCCTTCGTGGGGGAACGGCACGGGGCGCCCGGGTCGGCGGCGGCGATCCACGCCACGCGGTCGCTGTTCGCCGCCCACCCCGACGTCGGCGAGCCCGGCCCGACCCTGCCGGAGCCGGTCGCCGACGAGGTGGCTGCCGCCGCGGCCGAGGGGGACGTGGCAGCAGCGCTGGGTGTCGTCGACCGGAGCCTCGCCCGGTGGCGGACGCTGGTCGACCTCTACCGGGACTGGATCTCGGCCCTGCTCACCGACGTCTACCGGCGCCACGGCGCCGACGAGCTGGAGGCGGCGCACCGCCGGGTCGGCGAAGCGACGATGCGGAACCTGACGGCCGCGGTCGACGGACCGTTCAAGGACCAGGCGAGTGGCCTCGTCCGGCTGCTGACCGCCCACTTCTCCGAGGTCGAGCTCCACGAGGACGATGACAAGCTCACCATCGTCCAGGACCCGTGCGGGACGTGCGGGCGCCAGGTGGCTCAGGGGCGCCACCAGCCGCCGCTCGACCTCGCCGTCGTCACGGACGAGCACCTCACCACCTGGGGCCGCGGGGCGACCACCGTCTACCGGACCCACGTCCCCGTGTGGCACGTCGCCCTCGCCGGCGAGGCCCTCGGCGGGCCCTGGCCCGTCAACCAGTGCCCCCACGGGGAGGCCGCCGGACCGTGCACGATCCTCCTCTACAAGGACCCGCGGAACCCCGACGCGCTCGCCGACGTGCCCGGCCCCACGCGCCTCGCATGAGCCGCAGCCTGCTGATCTCGCCGTCCCGTCATTCCCCCTTGGACGAGTCGGCGACGGGGCGCCCGGTCGGTCCGCCTGATCCAGTCGTGCCGACCGGGGCCGCCCCCTCCGACCGCGGGCGGGCCACGCCGGCCCGCTCGCATCCCACCCCTCGCAACGAAACGGAAGCTCCATGACCTCGAGGACCCGGGTGCCCGCGCTGGGCGCCGAAGGGTGGTTCACCACCGATCCGGAGCCGACCCTGCTCGGCCGCCGCTGCACCACCTGCGGCACCTACGTCTTCCCGACGGCGGACTTCGGGTGCCCCAGCCCGGTCTGCGACGGCACGGACCTGGTCGAGGTGCCGCTGTCGCGGCGCGGCACCGTGTGGAGCTACACCGACGCCCGCTACCAGCCGCCGCCGCCCTACGTCGTGCCCACCGCGGAGCACCGGCCGTTCTGCATCGCCGCCGTCCACCTCGAAGCCGAAGGCCTCGTCGTGATGGGCGCCGTCGTCGCGGACGTCGGCGTCGACCAGCTCTCGATCGGCACCGAGGTCGAGCTGGTGGTGGACGTGCTCTTCAGCGACGACGAGACCGACCACCTCATCTGGAAGTGGAAGCCCGTGACCGCAGCAGGTGAGGCGTCGTGACCGCCCGGTCCGGCGACGACGTCGTCGTCCTCGGCGTGGGCATGCACCCCTGGGGCAAGTGGGGGCGCAACTTCGTTGAGTACGGCGTCGCCGCCGCCCGGGACGCGCTGCGCGACGCCGGCCTGCCGTGGTCCGCGGTGCAGTTCGTCTCCGGCGCCGACACCATGCGCAACGGGTACCCCGGCTACGTCTCGGGCGCCACGTTCGCCCAGGCCCTCGGGTGGAACGGCGCCGACGTGGCCTCGTCGTACGCCGCCTGCGCCTCCGGGGTCACCGCCATCGAAGCGGCGCGGACCCGCATCCTCGCCGGTCTCTGCGACGTCGCGCTCGTGGTGGGTGCCGACACGACCCCGAAGGGCTTCCTCGCTCCCAACGCCGGCGACCGGCCCACCGACCCCGACTGGCTCCGCTTCCGCCTGATCGGCGCCACCAACCCCACCTACTTCGCCCTCGCCGCCCGCCGCCGCATGGACCTCTACGGCGCGACGAGCACCGACTTCGCCAAGGTCAAGGTCAAGAACGCCGCCAACGGCCTGGCCAACCCGTACGCCCGCTACCAGAAGGCGTACACGGTGGACGAGGTCCTGGGCAGCCCGATGGTCGCCGACCCCCTCCACCTGTTCGAGATCTGCGCCACGTCCGACGGCGGCGCCGCGCTCGTCCTGTGCTCCGCGGCGTTCGCGGCGCGGCACGCCGGCGCCGCGGGTGCTGCCGTGCGGATCGCCGCCGTCTCGACGGTCACGCCCACCTACCCGAACACGATCATCGACCTCCCGGACATCGCCACCGACTCCACCGCGGTGGTGGCGGCGCCCGAGCGGCCCTTCAAGGCGTCGATCGCCTTCGCCGCCTACGAGGAGGCCGGCATCGGCCCCGCCGACCTGTCGGTCGCAGAGGTGTACGACCTCTCCACCGCCCTCGAGCTCGACTGGTACGAGGACATCGGCCTCTGCGCGCGGGGCGAGGCGGAGCGGCTCCTCAACGACGGCGCCACGCAGATCGGCGGCCGGATCCCGGTCAACACGTCCGGGGGACTGGCGTGCTTCGGCGAGGCGGTGCCGGCCCAGGCGATCGCGCAGGTCTGCGAGGTCACCTGGCAGCTCCGCGGCCAGGCCGCCGGCCGCCAGGTCGACGGCGCGACCGCCGGCATCACCGCCAACCAGGGCCTGTTCGGCCACGGCTCGTCGGTCCTCCTCCGCCGGTAGCCGCCGCCGGCGCGCTCGGGGAGGGTGGCGTGCGCATGAACGGAAGGTGACAACTTCCTGATCGGTCAGTTAGTTTCTGCCGATGGCTGCCACCCGATCGACGACCGCCTCGCCACGGACCCAGGCGGAGCGGACGGCCACGAGCCGACAGGCCCTGCTCGACGCGGCGGCGGCGCAGCTGCTCGAGGGCGGCCTGGCGAGCGTCACCGCGGGCGCGGTCGCCGGGCGGGCGGGCCTGTCGCCGGGCTCGGTGTTCAACCACTTCGGCGACAAGGCCGGGATGATGGGTGCCCTCGTCGAGCACCTGTCGGCGACCATGGAGCGAGGGTTCGTTGCCGCGGTCGAGGACATCGGACCGGCCGAGGATCGGGTCGGCGCGGCGGTGCAGGCCGTCTACGAGCTCACGATGGACCCGCTGTCCGTGGCGAGCCTCGAGCTCTACACCGCGGCTCGGACCGATGCCTCGCTGGCCGGGTACCTGAAGGGCGTCAACCGGGCCGAGTCCGCGCACCACCGCGAGCTCGCCGCCCTCCTGTTCGAGGACGTCGACGTCGACGTCGATCTGCTCGGGGCGCTGGCCAACCTGCTGATCTTCGCCACCCTGGGCATGGCGGTCGCCCACGCCCCAGAGCCGAACCCCGAAGCCGAGCGGCAGGTGCTGGACCTGATCGCGCTCATCGCCTCCGAGGCGATCGGCGGCGAGGCGTGAAGGCCCGGCGCGGCCTCGTGCTGGTGCTCGCCGCCCTCGTGCTGGCGGCCGGGTGCTCGGACTCCGACGGCGCACCCGAGCCCCGCCGAGGGGAGGGGGCGGAGACGGCGTCGTCGACGACGATGCCGGCCCTGGAGCTCCCGCGCTACCGGACCAGCGGCCTGCGGCTGGAGGTCACCCCGTCCGAGCCGCTGGCGATCTACAACGTCTATCCCTCGGGGGCCCAGCCGGAGCTGATCGAGGACGTGGTCCGGCTGTGGCCCGAGGACCTCCTGCCCTACCTGGCGATCCAGATCATCCCGACCGCGGTCGACGAGCTGCCCCACGACGAGCAGGTCGCGGCGCTCGACGCGATGCTCGATGCCGCGGATGCGGCGCAGGTCCCGGTGATCCTCCAGACCATGACGTTCTCGGGCCCGAAGGGACCGGGCGACGACGCCGTCGATGCCGCGTTTGCCGAGCACCCGTCCCTCGTGGGCATCGGCGTGGCGGAGCTGAGCGCCGACTACCAGGCGTCCACCGGCGGCCTGAAGGACGACCAGCGCCAGGAGCTGGCGAAGCGGATCACCCAGGCCAGCCGCAACGACGCCGTGCTCCTGTGGGCGGACATGGGCTACCTCGGGCCCCAGGTGTTCGTCGACGCCGGCGCCGACGAGACGCTGTACCCGCTGATGCAGGAGCACGGCGACCACATCATCGTGCAGGTCAAGCAGAACGGCCTGGGCCGGCGCTTCGGCACCCAGTCGGCCGCGCTCGGGCTCTACCTGTCGCGGTCGGCCGGCGGGTGGGGGATCAACAGCGAGGACTGGCTGTGGTGGGAGGCGAGCCTGGAGCAGCTCGGTGAGCCCCAGGTCCCGGGTGGCCTCACCGCCGCGGGCATGGTGCGCAGCGACCACCCCACCCGTGCCCGGCTGACCTATCCCGAAGCGCTCTTCGGGACCGAGATGCTCGTGACCGCGGCCTCCGGCGGCGCGGTGTTCTCCATCGAGGCGCCGTGGCGGGGCACCATCGACCCCGACGGGACCGGCGAGCTCTCGCCGGCAGGGGAGCACGTGGTGTTCCCGGTCCTCCGGCACCTGATCTCGCAGCAGTCGATCCCGGATCGGGACGAGGTCATCGGCCGCGTCGGCCTCGCCCTCCAGCCCGCGGACCGAGCCGATCCGGCGCTCGCCACCGACGAGGTGTTCTCGGCGCTCTACGGCCCGGAGGGCTGCACCGACGAGGACCGGCTGCCCTGTGCCCAGCGGCAGTGGCTGCCCTCCACGGGCCGGTTCGGGATGGTGCCCACGCTCCCGGCCCTGGCGGGTCCGGACGTGACGGGCGAGTTCCCCACCATGCTCACCCCGAGCGAAGCCCTGGCGATGGACCCCGACGAGCTCCGCGAACTGGCCGCGGTGCCGGACGCCGCGACCGGCGACGCCTGGGCGGCCCCCGCTGCCGACGGCGACCTCTGGTTCGTGGCCAACCCCAACGAGAACGACGACGTCCGGGTCGGCTTCGCGCTGCCGGAGCTGGGGGGCGCGGCCGGCGTCGAGGTGTCCGGGGAGCTGGGCCGGCACGGGTTCGCCATCGTCGACGGTCGAGACGGCGTGTCGCTCCTCCTCGACAACTACCGCACGGACTCGGACCGCCTGTGGGACGAGGACATCACCGAGGACGAGCTCGCCGAGCTGCCGCAGGACGAGGTCGGCGACGCACAGCCCGACACCACCGAGCTCTCGTTCGCCTACGGGGCCGGCGCCCGCCGCCCGACCGTGCGCATCGACGGCGCCGAAGCCGACCAGCGCTGGGATCCCGACACCGGGACCCTCCACGTGACCATCACGCACCGCGGGCTCGTCGAGCTCGCCATCCGCTGACCCCACCACCCACGCAGGAAGTGCCACCCGTGTCCAACCGCCGCCGTCCGTTCGCCCTCGCCCTCGCCGCCGGGCTGCTCGTCGCCACCGCGTCGTGCAGCTCCGACGACGCGACGGCGGAGCGGTCGACCACCACCACGGCCGATGCCGCCGCCTCCTCCACGACCGTGCCCGCGCTCGAAGCAGCCTGCGAGGGCAAGCGCCGGCACGTGCTGGTCGTCGGCATCGACGGGCTCCGCGCCGACTCGATCGAGCCCGCCGAGGCGCCCACCCTCGACGAGCTCGCCGCATCGGGCACCTCGACCATGCACGCCTACGCAGGCGGCGAGCTCGGCACCCCGACCGAGCAGGGGACGGTGAGCGGGCCCAGGTGGGCGACCATCCTCACCGGCACCTGGTCGAACCGCCACCACGTGACCGACAACGAGTTCGCCACCTGGAAGCTCGTCGAGCCGAACTTCCTCCAGCGCATCAAGGACGCCGACCCCGAGGCGCGGATCGCGGCGATGGAGCAGTGGATCCCGGTCCGGGTCCTGCTCGACGGCGCCGCGGACCGCGACGACATCGGCGCTGGTGACCTGGTCGCGTCGAACGCGGTCGACGAGCTCGGCACCCAGGATCCGACGGTGCTGTTCCTCCACTTCGACGATGTCGACCACGCCGGTCACGACACCGGCTACGGGCCCGACAACCCGGCCTACCTGGAGGCGGTCGCGTCGGTCGACGGCCACATCGCCGAGGTGCTCGACGCGGTCGAGTCCCGCCCGGACCGGGGCGACGAGTGCTGGGCCACCATCGTCATCACCGACCACGGCGGCCTCGGTACCGGCCACGGCGGTCAGAGCCCCGAGGAGCGGACCATCCCCTTCATCGTCACGGGCGACGGCATCGAGGTCGCGGAGGTCGCCGACGGTCCAGGGCACGACGCCGTCGCTCCGACGGTCCTCACCTACCTCGGCGTGCCCATCGATGACGAGTGGGACTGGGCCGAGCCCTTCGGAGTCCCGGCGTCCTGAGCCACCACCGGCACGCGGTGGTCAGGCGCCGGCGGCGAGCGGTGGGTGGTCGAGGACGGTGGGGCGGTACTCGACCAGCTGGATGGAGCCGTCGAAGGTGCGGTGGTCGGTCATCTCGAGGGCGACGTCGGGGTAGCCGTCGTAGATGCGCTCCGCACCGGTCTTTCCGGTGATGACCGGGAACACCACCACCCGGAACCGGTCGACCAGGCCGGCGGCGAGCAGCGCCCGGCTGAGGCTCAAGCTGCCGAGGGTGCTCAGCAGGCCGTCGCCCTCGGCCTTCATCGTCCGGACGGCCTCGACGGCATCGCCCCGCACCAGCGTGGTGTTCGTCCAGGCGACGCCGTCGAGCGTGGAGGAGAACACCACCTTCGGCGCCTGGGCCAGCTCGTCGAGCGAGTCCTGCTCCTCGTCACGGAGCTCCTCGCCGCCGCCGGGCCCGTCGCCGGAGGCGAACCCCGACATCAGGCGGTAGGTGGTGGCGCCCATCAGGTAGGTCACGGGCGGTTGCTCCGCGAGCCAGGCCAGGTACTCGGGTCCCTCCACGCCCCAGAAGCCCGGCCACCCGTCGCCGGAGGCGTAGCCGTCGAGGGAGGTGATGAAGTCGACGAGGAGCTCGGACATGGTGCGTTCCCTTCCGCGGGTGCCGTGCCGACGTGGCATCGACGGTACCGGTGGAGACGGGCCGAGGTCGGGGAAGTCATCGCTCGGTGCTCCGGCTCCGTCGGACGGGACGGTCACCGAGCCGTGGTAGACGACTGCCCGTGCCCGACGCCGCTGCTGACCCCATCGCCCCGCTCGCTGCCGCCGACCTGGAGGGCGGGTGGTCCGACGAGGTCGACGTCGTCGTGGTCGGTCTGGGTGCCGCCGGCCTGGCGGCATCCATCGAGGCAGCGGAGCGCGGCGCCACCGTCGTCGCCCTCGACCGCAGCGGCGGAGGGGGCACGTCGGCCAACGCCGGCGGGATCCTCTACCTCGGCGGGGGCACGGCGACCCAGCGGGGTGCCGGCCTGACCGACACGCCCGACGAGATGCAGGCGTTCCTCGCCGATGCGCTGGGTCGGCCGGTCGCCGATCCCCGGTTGGCTGCGTACTGCGCCGGCAGCGTCGAGCACCACGACTGGCTGGTGGAGCACGGGGTCCCGTTCGAGCCGGCGTTCTGGGACGAGCCCGGGATGGAGCCGCCCGGCACCGAGGGCCTGATCTACAGCGGCGGCGAGGACGCCAGCCCGTACCGCCAGGTGCACCGGCCGGTGGCGCGCGGCCACGTGCCGGCGACGCCGAACGCGGCCGGCTGGTTCCTCGTCGAGCGCCTGCGCGAGGCCCTCGACCGCTCGCCGGCCCGGGTGCTGACCGACCACCGGGCCGAGCGACTGGTCGTCGAGGGCGACCGGGTGGTGGGGGTCACGGTGCGCGCCGACGGCGAGGTCCGTGCGCTGCGCGCCCGGCGGGGTGTGGCGCTCGCCTCCGGCGGCTGGGCCTACAACGAGGCGCTGCTCGCCGAGCACGCACCCCTGCTGCTCGAGATCGGCTGGCGCCTCGGGACCGACGCGGACGACGGGTGGGCGCTGCGCGTGACCCAGGGCCTCGGGGCCGCGATCGAGGGCATGGACGCCATGGAGGTCGCCGTGCCCGTCACCCCGCCCCGTGACGTCGTGCGCGGCGTCATCGTCAACGGGCGGGGCGAGCGGTTCATCAACGAGGACACCTACTTCGGCCACCTCGGCCAGGCCATCCTCGGCGGTCAGGACGGCGTGGCCTGGCTGCTCTTCGACGAGCCCCGCTACGTCGTGAACCGGATGGGCATGCGGGCCGAGAACGTGTGCGCCACCTGGGAGGAGCTGGCCGGGGAGCTCGGCCTGCCGCCCGACCGCCTGGCCGAGACCATGGCCGCGTACAACGACGCCGCGGCCAGAGGCGAGGACCCGCAGTTCGCCAAGGCGCCGGCGTGGGTCGTGCCGCTCGACGAGGCTCCCTTCGGCGCCATCGACCTGCGTGTCGCCACCATCCTCTACGCCGGGTTCCCGCTCGGCGGCACGGTCACCGACGAGCACGCCCGCGTCGTCCGGCAGGACGGCACCACGGTCGCCGGCCTCTACGCCGCCGGGCGGGCCGCGGCCAGCCTCGCCCTGGACCGCTACTGCTCCGGCATCTCGCTGGGGGAGGGGACGTTCTTCGGCCGCCGAGCGGCGAGCGACCTCCTCGATCGGCCCTGATCGGCGGCCGGCAGGTCGGGTACGGTGCGGGCGACCGTTTGGCGCACGGGAGGGCGGGAGCAGTGTGCGAGGTCACCGGGCCATCCGAGGCGACCGAGCTGGTTGCCGCGTCCCCGTGCCGCCGTCGCACGCTCGCCTGAGGGGAAGAACCATGGACCGCCCGACCCGACACCGCACCGCCGCTGCCGCGGCACTGGCCATCGCCTTCGCCGGGGCCGCCTTCGCCGCAGCGGCCCCGGTGGCCGAGGGCGCGCCGGCCCAGGAGACGCCGACGACGATCGACCTCCCTCCGGAGACGCGGCCGGAGGAGCCGCCGGTCACCACGACGATCGCCCTCCCGCCCGAGACGCGGACCGAGGAGCCGCCGGTGAGCACCACCTTCGTCCTCCCGCCGGACCCCGCGCCGGCCGCGGCCGTGGCGGTCCCGGGCACCCCGTCGCTCACCGGCTGATCGGCGAGCATCGGGGGTCCGAGCGTGCCGTGATCGTGGTGGCCCCGCACCCGGCATCACGAGGTTCGCTGGCGTGGGGTCAGGCCTCGGTGGGCCGGGTGTCGAGGCGGTGGACGATGGCGTCGTTGAGCTGGGCGAGGACGCGGGCGAGCTCGGCCCGTTCGGCGTCGTCCCAGGCTGCGAGCGTCGCGTGGATGCGGCGGATGCGGTCCTGGCGGGCGCGGTCCAGCTCGCGGCGGCCCTTCGGCGTCAACGCCAGGAGCTGACCCCGGCCCCGGCCCGACGCGGGCGATCGCACGAGGAGGGCCTTGGCCTCGGCGGCGGCCACCTGGCGGGCGATCGTCGACTGGTCGAGGTGGAGCGCGGTGGCGAGCGCCGAGGCGGAGGTGTCGCCCGCCTCGATCCGGTCGAGGATCGCGTAGGCGGCCCGGTCCAGCAGGTCGTCGCGGCGGCGCACGGCGTCGAGCCCGCGCTGGAGGCGGGCGAGCTCGACCTCGATCGCCGTCTCGACCTCGTCCGCACCCCGACCGTCTCCTGCCATGGGGCGATGGTAGCCGTCCTCGTCATATGTATGTACCATGCAAGTAATGACCCCGAGTGCCCCCGCCACCACCGCCATCGATCCGACCGCCGCCGCTCCGGCGTGGCGGCCCTGGCACTCGACGATCACCGGGCAGGGCCGGTTCGGCTGGCTGCTCGGGTTGCAGGTCTCGCTCGCCTTCGCCGGCCCGGCGGTGGCCGCCCACCTCGGCGGGCTCGAGGTGCCGGACGCCGCGATGCTGTCGCTCGCCGGGCTCCTGTTCGTCCTCGTGGCGTCCGGCCTCGGGCCGGACCTCCGCTCCCGGGTCCCGTCGAGCGGCGCGGTGGTGGCCGGCCTCGGCGCCGCCGGCCTCCTCGCCCAGGTCGTGCACCTCCGATCGGCGTTCGGGGTGGTGGTCCTGGCCGCGGCGGCGGGAGCGACGGCCCTGGCCCCGGCGGTGTCGCCCCGCTTCGCCGCCGCCTTCCGGGCGTTCGCGCTCACGCTCGTCCTCCTGGTGGCCGTCGCGCCGTCGGCCCGGGCCACCGAGCTGCTGGTCCTCGGGTCGCTCCTCGCGTTCGCCTCGGTGGAGGCGACCCGGCCCCTCGGCCGTACGCGGCTCCTCGCCCCGAGGATGCCCCGGCCGGTGGCCCCGGCCCCGCTCGATCGTTCGGCCACGACCGCCCACGCCCTCCGCCTGGCCGTCGCGATCGGCCTGTGCGCGTGGCTGGCGCTCGCCGTCGGTGCGACGTCGCCGTTCACGGCCCACGCGACCTGGGCGATGGTCGGCGTGTGGGTCGCGCTGCGCCCCCACCACCACCTCACCCGCGACCTCGCCGTCCAGCGCCTCGCCGGCACGGTCGTCGGTGCCGCCGCCACGCTGGCGGTCGTGGCGGCCTACCCGTCGGGCCACTGGCTCGGCTGGGGCCTGGTGCCGCTCGTCTTCGTCGCCTTCGGCCTCCGCAGCGTGAACTACGCCTGGTACTGCGTGGCCGTCACGCCGGTCATCGTCGTCGGGTTCACCGGCACCGAGCTGGAGCCCGACGTGCTCGCCGCCCGGGTCATCTGGACGGCGCTGGGCGTCGCCATCGCGTACCTCGTCGCCCGTCTCATCCGGCCCGTCGCCCGGCCCTGATCGACGGCGCTCGAGCCACCGAGCGTGGCGAAACCCCGCGCTCGACGGCACCGCGTGGCAGCCCGAGCACGCTCCGTCCGTGCTTCCGATGCTCGGCCCGAGGTTCCAGCGACGGAGGGGCAGCATGGCTGACCAGCACGGAGACCAGCGGACGGGCCCGGCGACGATGCGCAGCGAGGTGCTCGGTCGACACCTGCCCGGCCGGCCGGCCGGCGCTCCCCCCGCCGCGGCCTCCCCCTGACCGAGGGGCCGAATCGCACCGAACCCCACCAACGAGGCGGCACCGGTTCGAGCGCCGCCGGAGAGGACCTCCGATGACCACTCCACCCAAGGACGCGACCGCGGCGACGGTCGCCGCCAACCGAGCTGCCGTCGAGAAGTACGCGATGGACGACCACGCCGACTTCGAGCTGGCGGCACGCGGGCGGATCGCCGACTTCGAGGAGCCGGTCCGTGGCGACGACGGGCACGTCATCTTCGACAAGGCGGACTTCGACTGGATCTCCGACGACCCGGACGCCACGGCGCCGGACACCGTGGAGCCGAGCCTCTACCGCCAGTCGCAGGTGATGAAGATCGGCGGGCTGTTCAAGGTGACCGACGGCGTGTTCCAGGTGCGCAACAACGACATCGCCAACCTGACCGTCGTCGAGGCGCCCGAGGGGCTGATCGTCATCGACGCCATGGCCGCGGTCGAGTCGGCGAAGGCCGGCATGGACCTGATCCGCGAGCACGTCAGCGACAAGCCGGTCGCCGCGGTGGTCTACACGCACACCCACATCGACCACTACGGCGGCGTGAAGGGCGTGGTCGACGAGGCCGACGTCCGCTCGGGGAAGGTGCCGATCATCGCCCCCGGGACGATCGCCAGCTTCGACAAGCACGCCATCGGCGAGAACGTCATCGCCGGCAACGCCATGTCCCGCCGCGCGTCGTATGCGTTCGGCACCCTGCTGCCCCACGGTGCGCACGGCCACGTGACCTGCGGCATCGGCATCCAGACCAGTCCCGGCCCGAGCGTCTCGTACATCTCGCCGACCGACGGGATCACCGAGACCGGCACCAAGCGCACGATCGCCGGGCTCGACCTCGAGTTCCTCTACGCCCCCGACACCGAGGCCCCCGAGGAGTTCCACGTCTGGATCCCGCAGCTCGGCGCGCTCACCTGCGCCGAGAACGCCAACCACGCCCTCCACAACATCCAGACCCTGCGCGGCGCCCGCACCCGCGACGCCCGCAACTTCGCCCGGTACCTCGACGAGACGCTCGAGCGCTGGGGCGACGAGGCCGAGGTCCACTTCGGCCCGCACACCTGGCCGATGTGGGGCAACCGGGAGATCGTCGGGTTCATCGAGTCCCAGCGCGACACCTACAAGTACATCCACGACCAGGCGCTGCGCCTGGCGAACAAGGGGTACACGCCGCTCGAGGCCGCCGAGCTGATCGAGCTGCCGGGTGAGCTGGGCCGGGCCTGGTGGAACCGCGGGTACCACGGCACCTGCCACCACGACGTGCGTGCGGTGTTCCACAAGGAGCTCGGCATGTGGGACGGCGACCCGGTGTCGCTGCACCCGCACCCGCCGGTCGAGTCGGCGAAGCGGTACGTCAACTTCATCGGCGCCGAGAAGATCCTCGCCGAGGGCAAGCGCGCCATCGACGAGGCCGACTACCGCTGGGCGGTGGAGATCCTCCACAAGCTCGTGTTCGCCGAGCCCGAGAACGACGAGGCCCGCCACCTCCAGGCCGACGCCTACGAGCAGATGGGCTACCAGGCCGAGGGGCCGCAGTGGCGGGGCATCTTCCTGACCGCCGCGATGGAGCTGCGCGACGGGGTCCAGCCGGCCGCCTTCGCCACGGCGAGCGAGGACACGATCCTGGCCATGCCGCTCGACATCCTCTTCGACTTCGCCGCCGTCCACGTGATCGGCGACGCCGCCGCAGCGGTCGACCTGGCCATCGACTTCGTCTTCACCGACAGCGACGAGACCTGGAACGTGTGGGTGCGGCGCGGCGTGCTCAACGCCCGCACCGGGGCCGGTGCCGGCGCGGCGGCGCAGGTGACGGTGTCGGGCCCCAAGCCGCTGCTGGTCGCGGCCCTGCTCCAGCCTGCGGCCGCCGGCAAGCTCGCCGAGGCGGGCAAGCTCGCGCTCGACGGCGACGCTGGCGTCCTCGACGCCCTGGCGACGGTGATCGACACGTTCGACCCGAACTTCAACATGGTCACCCCCTGACGGCGGGGCCGCCTCGATGAGCCCGGCCGAGCAGCCGCCGGCACCAGCGGACGGATCCCCGGCGGGGGCGGTTCGCCGCGCCGCCGGGGAGCTCGGCAAGCCCACGCCGAAGGACGCGGTGTCCGGGCTGGTCACCGGGCTGTTCTCGATCCCCGAGGGGATGGCGTACGCCAGCATCGGCGGGTTCAACCCCGTCGCCGGCCTCTACTCGGGGATGCTGTCGACGATCGTCGGGTCGGCGTTCGCCCGCACGGTCCTGATGGTCACGACGCTGACCAGCGCGATCGCCCTGTCGTCTCGCAGCGTCCTCACCCAGGCCGGGCTCGACCCGACGGCCCCGGCGAACATCGCCGCCCTCACCCTGTGCGTGGGTGCGGTGATGGCCCTGCTCGGCGTGCTCAAGACCGGGTCGATCATGGACTTCGTCTCGAACGCGGTCATGACCGGGTTCACCACCGGGATCGCGCTCCAGATCGTGGTCGGCGTGCTCGGCGACGCCACCGGCTACAAGCCCGACGCGTCGAACACGCTGGTGAAGCTGGGCGAGGGGATCGTCCACGTCGGGTCCTGGGACGGGACCACCGTCGCGGTCGCGGCGGCGACGGTCGCGGTGTGGGCCGGGTTCCGGTTCGTGCGGCCCCTCGCGTCGTACGCCACGCTGATCGCGCTCGTGGCGGTCACCGCGGTCGTGCGCATCGCCGACATCGACGTCGAGACCGTCGGCGGCATCGCGTCGATCCCCAACGCGCTCCCGCCGCTCACCGGACCGGCCTGGTCCGAGATCCCGAACCTGCTGCTCGGCGCGGTCGCCGTCGCCCTCGTCGCCCTCGCCCAGGCGGCGGGGATCGCTGCGGCGGTCCCGAACCCCGACGGCCGCCGGTCCGACGCCTCCAGCGACTTCACCGCCCAGGGCCTCGCCAACCTCGCCGGCGGGGTGACGGGCGCCCTGCCGACGGGCGGCTCGCTGTCGCGCACCGGCGTCGCCGTGTCCGCCGGGGCCCAGACCCGCTGGTCGGGCATCTTCGCCGGGCTGTGGCTCATCGGCCTCGTGCTCGTCGCCGGCTCAGCCGCGGAGATCATCCCGATGGCGGTGATCGGCGGGCTCGTGCTCGTCATCGGCGGCGAGCTCATCGTGGGGAGGCTGCCTGACATCCGCCTCGTGCTGCGCACGTCGGTGCTGTCGACGGTGGCCATGGTCGTGACGTTCCTCGCCACCACGGAGTACCCGCTCCAGGACGCCATCTTCGTCGGCGCCATCCTCTCGCTCGTCCTGTACTGCGTGCAGGCGTCTCGGGCCGCGGCGCTCGTGTCGGCGGTGCCGGTCGAGGGCGGCTGGCAGCTGGTCGACGTCCCCGACCGGTTCCCGAGCGACGCGGTCACGGTGCTCCACTACGGCGGGGTCGGGCTGTTCGCCGAGGTCCCCCGCATCGACGAGGAGTGGCCCGAGGCCGCCGGCACGAGCGGTGCGGTCGTCATCGTCAGCATCCGCACGCTGCCCGACGTCCCCTCGACCGCGGTCATCAAGTCGTTCGAGCGCCGGGTCCGCCAGCTCCAGGGCGCGGGCAACACCGTGCTCGTGAGCGGGGTGACGCCCGAGCTGCGGAAGATCCTCGACCGCAGCGGGCTTACCGCCCTCCTGGGCGAGGAGCACGTGTTCGACGCCACGACGATCCTGCTGAAGTCGCTCGACCACGCGTACGAGGCGGCCACCCGCATCCTCGAGGAGACCGGCGGCGAGGCCCGTGGCTGACCACGACGACGGCGGGGACGGCGGCGAGGCCGGGTCCCCGGCGCCCGGTCCCGACCTCCCGGTGCACTCGGCCTGACCGGAGTCAGGGAGTACCTGAGCAACACGGCCACGGTGGGCGTGGAGGACCGGCGCCGCCGGCCGCTGAAGGCGAGCGCGGGGCGCGCTCAGGTGGTGAGGCAGACCTCGGCGCCGTGGAACTCGCCGAGGACCTCGCACCCCGCCGCCGCGCCGTCGGGCGAGGTGATCACGACCGTCACGTCGGGTGTCCGGTTCCGCTGCTGGTCGGAGAAGCGCTGCCGCAGGTCGGGGCCGACTGCGACCGGGCGGCCGTTGAGCTCCAACCCGATCGCGAGGCGCTGGGCCTGGTCGAGCAGGAAGGGCGACGTGGTCTCGATGCCGACGACCTCCCCGTCGGTCCGTCCGAGCAGCTCGGTGACGACGGGATCGCTGGTGTCGTCCTGGTGGTCGAAGCGCCCCTCGGGCGAGTCCAGCTGCCGGAGGGCGGACCCGCCGATGGCGAGCGCGGCGACCACCGCCGCCACCGCGGTGCCGACGGCGATGGTCCGGCGGGGGAGCGGGAGGCGGACGCCGGCGAGGAGCCGCACGGCGGTCAGGGCCGCCGCGACCCACATCGCCGCACCCACGCCGGCGGAGCTGGCGACGAGGTAGTAGCGGAACTCCGAGCGGGCCCGGACCGCCGCGAACACCTCGATGGCGAGGCACACGAGCACGAGCCGGGACATCCAGGTGGTGAACGCGTCCGGGCGGCGGGGTCGCAGGTGCCGGAGCTCGGCCCCGATCGCGCACAGGACGACGAGGCCGGCGACGACCGCCAGCGAGAGCGGGTGCACGTCGTGCTCGAGGCCGACCAGGAACTCGGCCCCACCCCACGACGCGGTGTCGGCCGAGCGCAGGGCGGTGAGCTCGGCGAGGTGCGCCGCCGCGGACGGGACGCTGAGGTCGAAGGTCTTCGACGGTGCCTCGGCCGGGAAGCGGTTGGCCACGTCGCCCGTCAGCGCGTACTCGGCGACGGCACCGGCGTTGCCGGTGCCGCTCACCTGATCCTTCAGGACCGGCGCCCAGCACAGCAGCAGGGCGACCGCCATGGCGGCCGCGGTGATCGACCGGGAGCGTCGGTCGCCGTGGACCCAGGCGCCGACGGCGGCCGCGCCCAGGAGCGCGGCGCCGAGGGCGAGGGCGCCGAGGTGCGCCTGCATGGCGAACGACGCCAGGAACGCCATCAGCACCGGCGCGGCGATGGAGCGCCGGGTGAGGCACCAGGCGGCGCATGCGATCCCGGCGGTGGTGGGAAGGATGACGACGGTGGGGTTCCACGGGTACACCAGGCCGCGGAGGCCGAGCTGGCTGCACGCCGCGGCGAGGACCAGCAGGCCCACGAGCGCTCGGGCGAACCCCAGGCAGCGGGCCAGGGCGATGCCGGTGAGCACCAGTGAGGTGCTGACGACCAGTGCGGCCCCGAGGACGAGGCCCGACGGGTGGTCGTCGGCGATCCAGAGCGGCAGCGCGGCGGCGTAGAACCACATCGGGCCCGGGTGGTACAGCCCGAGCCGCGACCAGGGCCCCGTCCACTGGTCGAAGCTCTGCGCCGCCCGGGCAGACAGGAGCGTCTCCTTGAGGTCGGGCATCAGCACCGTGCCGTCGTGCACGATGAAGCTGCGCCCCCGCAGGAGCGGCACGACGGCGAGCACCACGAGGGCGAGGACGTAGGCGCCGGCCACGACGCGGTCCCGGCGCTGCTCGGCGGGGCTCGCCGGCGCCGGCGCCGGCGTCGGTGGCGCGGCCGGCGGGCTCGGTCGCGCCGCGGACAGCTCATCGGTGAGCTCCGTCGAAGGTTGGTGGGACACGACCGCCGCCTGTGCACTGGGAGTGGGGAGCAGCGAACGCTGCAACCCATCCCGACCCACGAGGGGGTGGGCAACGATCGCCTCGCTCAGCTCCGCCGCCGTCCCGTTGTGAGCCGTGATCCGCCACGACCGCCGCCGGCGACGGTACCAGCCCCGACCGCCGCCGCCGGGTCAGGCTCCGAGCGGTGCGGGGGTCACATCCAGGGCTCGTCGGCGAGGCCGAGCTCGGGCCACGGGCCGGCCGCGATGGGCTGGCAGTTGCCCCATCCGGTGCCGCCGCCCACGGGGTCGTGGACCCGGACGGCGGTGTCGCGGATCTGGTGGAGGCGGCGGGCGTTCTCCGGGGTGCGGCAGTCGTCGATGCGCTCGCCGTCGACGTGGAGCTCGCCCCGCCATTCCCCGTGGTGGTGGCCGTCGAATCCGAAGTACAGGCCGGCGCCGAGCTGGATGCCGGTGTCGCCCAGCACCTCGATCTCGATCGGCCGTTCGGTCCCGTCGGCCATGACCGCGGTGATCGTTCCGCCGAGCAGTCGCCGGTTGTCCGGGTCGAACCGGAGGTCGGGACGCAGGTCCCGCACCTCCTCGACCCGGCCGTCGGGGTGCTCGATGCTCGCCACCACCGACCGCTGCTCGAACCCCGGCATCTGCACGAGCGTGAAGTGGAGGTGCAGGGCGTAGCGGCTGCCGTCGGCCCGCTCGAGCAGCGCGGGGCACCAGATCATCATGAAGCCGACCCCCGCCGGGAAGGCGTTGAGGTCACCGCGGTCGGTCGCCGGCGGACCGACGTCGTAGCGGACGCCCCAGGAGTGGTCCCGCGTGCTCACCCACGTCGCCGGGTCCACCTCGGTGCGCACCCCGTCGACCTCCACCCAGCCCGACGGCACGCCGATCTGGTGGTAGCGGACGAGGTCGGCCGACACCCGGAACTGGTCGCGCAGGTGCGTGCGCTCCTCCATCCTCGGCGGGACCGCAGCGGTGAACTCGACGTCGAAGGCGATGGGCTGGACGTCGTTGGGCTCGAGCACGAACCGCACCCGCTCCATCGGTTCGAGCACCTCGTAGCGGATCGGGCCCACGGCGGTGGACTCGGGCGCTGACACCAGGCTGCGGCTCGCCCGGACCGTGGTCTGCTCCGGGCCCCGGCTGGTGGCGGCGTACGCGTCCACCACGTTGCGGTTCGGGTAGCGGCCGAGGCCGAAGCCGATCTGGAGGCTCCCGTCGCGGGCCATGGCCATGGCGCAGACCTTCTCGGTCCACGCCGGGTCGCTCGTGCCGACGATCGCGAACGTGTCGGCGATCTGGTGGTTGAAGCCCTCGTCCGCCGCGGTGAGCGGACCGATCGGGTTGTTGGCCATCGTGCGTCCCCTGGGTGGATCGGGCGCGCGCGGCTCGTCGACCGCGGCGCGGGTGCGGTGCGGCGACGCCGCATCAACCGGGTCCCCGCCGCCGACGGTCTAGCGGGGAAATCCGGGCCGGGCCGGACCGATCGGCGCCGGGTCCCCGGCGCGGCGCCGGGCGGGTGCACCCGGTGCGGTGGCGACGGGTTCGTCGTACGATGCAGGTGCGGCGCTCGGCTCGGAGGCCGCCCTCCCGGGCCGCAGCCACGGACCGCCGACTCCCGGCGTCGAGCGACTGCAGCGTCGGCGACGCGCTGGCGCTCAGCACGAACGGAGGAGTTCGATGGAAGCTCGCACACTGATCGTCGGAGCCGACGGCTCGCCTGCCGCCCAGAACGCCATCGCGTGGGCTGCCCGAGAGGCGTCGCAGACGGGGGCTCGGGTCGTGGTCGTGACGGCGGTCGACGTCAACACCCAGTTCGCCCGGGATCTCCCGCCGACGGGGTTGTTCAACTGGCGCCGCACGCTCCAGGACGACCTCCGCAAGAACTGGGTGCGGCCGTTGGTGGAGGCGGGCGTGACGTACTCGACGCGGGTCGTCGAGGATGCGGCGCCCGACGCGATCATGGGCGCCGCCGATGCCGAGGGTGCCGATCTGATCGTGATCGGCACCCACGGCCACGGCGGCTTCCGCGACCGCTTGCTCGGGTCGGTGTCCTACCGGGTGATCCACCTGGCGCGGCAGCCGGTGACGGTGATCCCGCCCGACTGGCACGCGGCCGAGCTGCTCGCCGCTACCGGCGCCAGAACAGGTGGTGCGTGACGCCGCTCGTGCTCGGCACCGCCTCGTGGTGGTAGCGGTCGTCCAGGTCGGCGGGCGACGCCCACAGCCGCTCGCCGCGCCCGATCGTCACCGGTGCGACCGCGACGTGGAGGGCATCGACCAGGTCCGCGTCGAGGAACTCCCGGACGGTGGCGACACCGCCGCCGAGGCGCACGTCCTTCCCGTCGGCCGCCGCCTTGGCCTGCGCCAGCGCGTCGGCCGGACTGGCGTCGATGAAGTGGAACGTGGTGTCGGCCAGCGTGAAGCTCGGGCGGAGGTGGTGGGTGAGCACGAACACGGGGGTGTGGAACGGCGGCGTGTCGCCCCACCAGCCCTGCCACTCGAGGTCCTCCCACGGGCCGCGCACCGGGCCGAACTTGTTCCGTCCCATGATCTCGGCGCCGATGTTCTGGGCGAAGTCCCGGGTGAAGTAGTCGTCCAGCCCGCGCGACCCGCCCGGGTCGGTGCGGTTCGGCCAGCTGGCGGTGGCACCGGCCCAGGACATGAGCTTCGACGGGTCGGCGTGCCCGAAGGGGCGTTCGAGGCTCTGGCCCTCGCCGGCGCCGAAGCCGTCCTCGGAGACCGTGAAGTTCTGGACCCGCAGCAGCTGGCTCACGACGCCTCCACCTCCGGGGCGAACCCGAG
Source organism: Acidimicrobiales bacterium (assembly GCA_035555395.1). Classification (GTDB taxonomy): domain Bacteria; phylum Actinomycetota; class Acidimicrobiia; order Acidimicrobiales; family Iamiaceae; genus Aquihabitans. The sequence goes on along the minus strand of DATMGQ010000173.1, from coordinate 29,080 downwards.
CTCGGCGTAGGCGGCCTGCGACACGGCGAAGCCCTCCCAGTCCCAGGCCGCCGGCTCGCCGGCAAGGCTCGGTTCCAGCCGGGCGAGCGAGGTGTGGAGCCCGACGATGTAGCAGCGGTCGATGGCCGCATCCGGGTCGGTGACGAAGTGGCTGAGCCGGAGCGTGCAGCCGGTGTCGGTGGGTTCGAGCTCCCAGCGCATGCGCGACTCGGCGTCGACGTGGGTGTGCTCGAGGAGCATCGGGGCCTCGACGCGCAGGATGGTGCAGGTCATGTCGACCTCCTCGTCGCGGCCGACGAAGCGCATCTCGCCGCCCTCGCGGAGGTCGACGGTGATGTCGGCGTCGAACGGGAGCCACCAGTCGGCGAGCCGGGCGGGATCGGTGACCGCCGCCCACACGTCGCGGATCGGGTAGGGGAGGCGGCGCTCGAAGCGGATCACGCCCCCGTCGGGGGTGCGCTCGACGATGCCGTCGTAGGCCAGGTCGGTGGGGTCGTTCACGTGGGTTCCTTGGTGGTGGGATCGATCGGGGTGGAGGTGCGTTCGAGGTGGCGTTCGAGGCGGTCGAGCCGCGCCGACCACTCGGCCCGGTAGGGCTCGAGCCACGCATCGAGCTCCATGAGGGGCTCCGGGCGCAGGCGGTAGAGGCGGCGTTGGGCGTCCTGGCGGACCTCCACCAGGCCGGCGTCGCGCAGGACCTTGAGGTGGCGGGAGACGCCGGGCTGGTGCATGCCCACCTGCTCGACGAGGTCGCCGACGGAGCGCTCGCCCGTCCGCACCGCATCGAGGATCCGCCGGCGGGTGGGCTCGGCGATGACGTCGAGGACGGCGAGGTCGGTGGCCATGGCCCAGAAGATACGCCATCGCGTATATACGTGCAACCAAATGTTCGACCTGCCCGCCCGGCCTCGGAGGAGAAAATCCGAGAACCATCCGGTCGGGGTGTCGATCTGGGAGGGTCAGCACGACGTCTTCACGTACGGCGATGACACGGTCGCTGCACACGACGCCTGAGGAGGCACCCGAATGAAGTACATGCTGCTGCTCCGCTCCACCGACGCCGGCCCCGCCGAGGGGACCCCCGAGCTCGACGCCGAGATGGCGTCGTGGGGCCAGGTGATGGGCGAGCTCCACGGATCGGGCGTGCTGATCGCCGCCCACGGCCTCGACACCGAGGCCACCGCGACCACCGTGCGCGTCCGGGACGGCGAGGACCTCGTGACCGACGGCCCGTTCGCCGAGACCAAGGAGTCCTTCTTCAGCTACATCATCATCGACGTCGCCGACCTCGATGCCGCCCTGGGCTGGCGAAGCGGATGCCCAACGCTACCTATGGATCGGTCGAGGTCCGTCCCCTCTCCAGCCACGAGCAGGACGCCTGAAGGTTGGCACCCGACCCGGCGGCCGCCACCGCCGCCCACCAGGCCATCGAGCGGGCGTACCGCGAGGAGTGGACCCGGCTCCTCGCGACGCTCGCGGGCCAGGTGGGGGGCGACGTCGGCCTCGCCGAGGAGGTCGTCGCTGAGGCGTTCGCCACCGCGGCGTCGGAGTGGCCGACCCAGGGCGTCCCGTCGCGGCCCGGCGGGTGGCTGACCACCGTCGCCCGACGGCGGGCGATCGACGCCCTCCGCCGCGACCGCACCCGCGCCGCGAGCCAGGCGGCGCTCGAGCACCTCGAGCGGTTGGTGCGGGAGGAGGCCGACGCGCCGACGGACCGCGGCGACCGGAGCGCGGTCGCCGACGACCGCCTCCGGCTGCTGTTCACCTGCTGCCACCCCTCCCTCGCACCCGAGGCGCGCGTCGCGCTCACGCTCCGAGCGGTCGGCGGCCTGCAGGTCCCGGAGGTGGCCCGCGCCTTCCTGACCAGCGAGACGACGATGGCGCAGCGGCTGGTGCGGGCCAAGCGGAAGATCAAGGCGGCCGGGATCCCGTACCGGGTCCCCGCCGACGACGAGCTGCCCGAGCGCCTCGGCGGCGTGCTGCACGTGATCCACCTCGTCTACACCGAGGGCCACGTGGCCACGGCCGGCGACGACCTCGTCCGGGCGCCGCTGTGCGACGAGGCCGTCCGGCTCGCCCGGCTCGTCACGGACCTGCTGCCACGCGAGGCGGAGGCGCACGGGCTGCTCGCCCTGCTGCTGCTCACCGACGCGAGGCGGTCGGCACGCACGACGCCGGGGGGCGAGGCGGTCAGCCTCGAGGATCAAGACCGTTCCCACTGGGACCGCGAGGCGATCGGTGAGGGCGAGGTCGTCCTCGAGCACGCGCTCGCCATGCGCCGCCCCGGCCCCTTCCAGGTGCAGGCCGCCGTCGCCGCGCTGCACGCCCAGGCCCCGACCTGGGACGCCACCGACTGGGTGCAGATCGCGGCGCTCTACGGAGAGCTCGACCGGCTCGCGCCGTCGCCGGTGGTCACCGTCAACCGGGCCGTCGCGGCCGGGCTGGCGGACGGGCCGCAGGTCGGCCTCGCGCTCCTCGCCGCCCTCGACGGCGACGACCGGCTCGAGCGCTACCAGCCGCTCCACGCCGCCCGCGCCGAGCTGCTCGCCCGGTCGGGCGCGACGACGGCCGCGCTCGACTCGTACCGCACCGCCATCGCCCTCACCGAGAACGAGGCCCAGCGCCGGGCGCTCGAGGCCCGGGCCTCTCGCCTCCGGCCCGAGCCCACCGCCGACGCCTGAACGGGGCCGACCCACCGCGGTCGCTCCACCGCAGCGAGCGGCTTCCGGTGCAGTGGGGTGGACGCGGCGGCAGACTCGGGGCATGGACGACCTCGCGACCCGTGCCCGGAAGCTGCTCGACCTGCACCACCGGGGGACCACGGTCGTGCTCCCCACCGTGTGGGACGCGTGGTCGGCCCGCGCGGTGGTGGCGGCCGGCTTCCCGGCGCTCACCATCGGGAGCCACCCGCTCGCGGACTCCCGCGGCCAGGCCGACAACGAGGGCATGACGCTCGACGACGCGCTCGACGGCATCCGCCACATCACCGCGGCGGTCGACGTGCCGGTGAGCGCCGACATCGAGTCCGGCTACGGCACCGATCCGGCCGAACTGGTCGATCGGGTGCTCGCCGCCGGCGCGGTCGGCATCAACGTCGAGGACACCGTGCACGGCGAGGGCCGGATGCGGTCGCGGGAGGAGCACGCCGACTACATCGGCGGCCTCCGCTCGGCCGCCGACGCGGCGGGCGTCGAGCTCGTCATCAACGCTCGGACCGACGCGTTCCTGGGCAAGGCCCAGACCTTCGACGACCCGCTCGCCGAAGCGGTCGCCCGGATGCAGGCGTGCGAGGCGGCCGGCTCACGGTGCTCCTACCCCGTGGCTGCGCCCGATGCCGCCGCGGTGCGCACGCTGCTGGCCGAGCTCGACGGGCCGATCAACGTCATCGCCCACCCGATCAACGGGTCGGCGGCGGGCTCGCTCGACGACCTCCGGGCGCTGGGCGTCCACCGGGTCTCGTTCGGCCCCCTGCTCCAGATGACCCTCACCGCGTCGGTCACCGAGCTGGTGGCGCCCTGGGCCTAGGTCAGCTCCGGTCGGCGGCGCTGGCGGTGTCGGCGGTGCTGCCCAGGCCGATGTCGAGCCCGGCCTCGAGCATGGCGAGGGCCCGGTCGATCTGATCGGCGAGGCGGCCCGACGAGCCCTGGGCCGACCACACGTCGGTGGCGACGCGCGACACGGCGACCGTGCAGGACGCGATCAGCCGCGGCGTCAGGTCTCGGTCCGCGTCGAGGCCGAGGCGGTCGGCCACGAACGGGACGAGGACCGACTCCATGATTGGCTGGCGCTCGGCGCTGCGCTGCTGCAGTTCGGGGGTGGCGGCGATGATCTCGGTGCGCACGCGGTTGGCGTCGGCGTCGCTGGCGTACTCGTTGGCGAGCTCGATCGTGACGGCGCGGATCGACGCCATCACCGGTTCGGTCCGGGGCCGCTCCGCGAGCGCCTCGCCGATGGCCTCGATCAGGTCGGGGACGCTGCCGAGGACCAGGTCCTCCTTGGAGGAGTAGTAGCGGTAGAAGGTGCGCGGCGAGACGTCGGCCGCCGCCGCGATCTCCTCGATCGTGACGTCGTGGAACCCGCGCTGGGCGAAGAGGCGGAGGGCGACCTCTTGGAGGTCGTCGTGCGTCCGCTGCTTCTTCCGCTCCCGCAGGCTCGGTCGCTCGTCGGTCGAGACCATGGCGGCCACCATACCGTCAGGCCTGCCGATCGGCAGTGATGTGCCGTATGTCATCTATGCAAGATGGCAGGCCTGCCAATAGGCTCTCCGTGCCGGTTGCCATCCTCGCACCGTGCTGACCTGGAGAGACGTCGAATGTCGAAGTACCTGTATCGCCTGGGCCACTGGTGCGTGCGCCGCCGCCGCACCGTGCTGGCGCTCTGGTTCGCCCTGCTGATCGGTGTCGGCGTGCTCGCCGGCGCGGTCGGCGGCACGCTGAACGACCAGTTCTCCATCCCGGGCACCGAGTCCCAGCAGGCGATGGACCTGCTCGAGCAGCGCTTCCCGCAGGCCACCGGCTCGTCGGCCCGCGTCGTGTTCGCGGTCGAGGAGGGGAGCCGCCTCGACGAGGCCGCGACCCGCGCCGGGATCGAGGGGACCCTCGCCGAGCTGGCCGAGGCGCCGGGCGTCCAGGCGGTCACCAACCCGTTCGACGCCGGCACGGTGTCGCCTGAGGGCAACGTGGCGTTCGCCGAGGTCCAGTACGCCACGGACGCCAACGAGGTGACCGAGGCCCAGCTCGATGCCCTCTACGACGCCTCCGGGCCCGCAGAGGCGGCCGGGGTGCAGGTCGAGCACGGCGGCGAGGTGCGGCACCAGAGCGAGGAGGCCCACACCTCGGAGCTGATCGGGCTCGGCGTGGCCGTGCTCGTCCTCCTGTTCTCGTTCGGGTCGCTCGTGGCCATGGGCATCCCGATCCTGACGGCGCTCATCGGCGTCGGCATCGGCCTCACCGGCATCACGATCGTCGCCGGCTTCGCCGACGTCTCGTCCTCGGCCCCGACGCTGGCCACGATGATCGGCCTCGCGGTCGGCATCGACTACGCCCTCTTCATCGTCACCCGGCACCGCCAGAACCTGGCGGAGGGCCACGACGTCGCCGAGTCCGCCGCCCGGGCCACCGCCACGGCGGGCGGCGCCGTCGTGTTCGCCGGCATGACCGTCGTCATCGCCCTGCTGGGCGTCCTCGTGATCGGCATCCCGTTCCTGACGGCCATGGGCCTCGGCGCGGCGCTCACCGTGTTCATCGCCGTGGTCATCGCGGTGACGCTGCTGCCCGCGATGCTCGCGTTCGCCGGCACCAACATCGACCGCTGGCGCGTCGGCAAGCCCCGCACGGGCTCGGCCGAAGAGGCGGCCTCGAGCCTGAGCGGCCGCTTCGCCAAGAAGGTCATCGCCCGGCCCGGCGTGTCGCTGGCGGCCGGCCTGCTGATCATCGCGGTGATCGCCATCCCGTTCCTCTCGATGCGCCTCGGCATGACCGACGACGGCGCGGCGCCGGCGCACACCACCGAGCGCAAGGCCTACGACCTGCTGGCCGACGGGTTCGGACCCGGGTTCAACGGTCCGCTCACCCTGGTGGTCGACACCCGCGACGCCGCCGACCCGGCTGCCGCGCTCGAGCAGGTGACCGCGGCCGTCGGCGACGACCCCGGGGTCGTCGCGGTCGGCGCGCCCGTCAGCAACGAGGGCGGCGACACCTCGATCGTGCCGGTCATCCCGACGACCTCCCCGTCGTCGGCGGAGACCGAGGCGCTCGTGCACCACCTGCGCAGCGACGTCGTCGCACCGATCGCCGAGAAGACCGGCACCCAGGTTGCCATCGCCGGCCAGACCGCCATCCTCATCGACGTCGCGGACAAGATGGCCGACGCCCTGCCGCTGTTCATGGCGCTCGTCATCGGGCTCACGATGATCCTGCTGCTCGTCGTGTTCCGGTCGATCCTCGTCCCGATCAAGGCGGCGATCGCCATCCTCCTCAGCATCGGCGCCAGCTTCGGCGTGCTCGTCGCGGTGTTCCAGTGGGGCTGGATGAAGGACCTGATCGGGCTGCACGAGACGGTGCCGGTCATCAGCTTCCTGCCGCTGCTGATGTTCGCCATCCTCTTCGGCCTGTCCATGGACTACGAGGTGTTCATCCTCTCCCGCATCCGGGAGGACTACGTCCGCACCGGCGACGCCCGGGGCAGCGTGCTCAGCGGGCTCACCAGTTCGGCCCGGGTGATCACCGCCGCCGCGCTCATCATGATCAGCGTGTTCGCCAGCTTCGTGCTCGGCGAGGACCCGATCATCAAGATGTTCGGCGTCGGGTTCGCCACCGCCGTGCTCATCGACGCCACCATCGTCCGCATGCTCATCGTCCCGGCCACGATGGCGCTGTTCGGCGACAAGGCGTGGTGGCTGCCCGGCTGGCTCGACCGCATCATCCCGGACCTCGATGTCGAGGGCGAGCACCTCATCGAGGCCCTCGACCACGAGGCCGAGGGCGAGGGCGAGGGCGCCGAGGTCGAGCCCGAGGCCGTCCCGCTCCCCGTCTGACCGGTGCGGCCCGGCGCACGTGCGCCGGGCCGCTCCGGCTCAGCCGGTGGCGCGGTCGGACGCGGTCTCCGGCCGGTTCGGCGGCTGACCTCGCTACGGTGGCCGGCCGTGCCCGACCTGACGTTCCGACCTGCCGTGCTGGACGACGTCGAAGCGGTCGTGCGGCTCGTCACCGACGCCTACCGCGGCGAGGCCAGCACCGCCGGGTGGACCACCGAGGACGAGCTGCTGAAGGGCCAGCGCACCGACCCCGAGATGGTCACCGGTGCGGTGCTCGACGAGGCCGGGACGGTGGTCCTGGCCGAGGCCGACGGCGCCCTCGTCGGGTGCATCCACGTGCAGCACGCCGGTGCGGCCGCCCACTTCGGCATGTTCGCGGTCGACCCCACGCTCCAGGCCACGGGGACCGGCTCCGCGCTCCTCGCCCAGGCGGAGGAACGCGCCCGGGGCTGGGGGTGCTCGACGATGGACCTCGAGGTCGTGGCCCAGCGGTCCGAGCTGATCGCCTGGTACGAGCGACGGGGCTACAAAAGGACGGGCGAGACCAAGCCGTTCCCCTACGGCGACGAGCGCTTCGGGATCCCCCAGCGCGACGACCTCCACTTCGTCGTCCTCCGCCGCGACCTCTGACGGGCCGGCCCGGCGCCGGCCGCCGGCCGCGCGCCCGCGGTCCCGCGAACGGCCCAGCACGGCGCGGGGGATCGTCCTAGGGTGCGCTCACCAGGAGGTTTGCGGGTGTGAACGCTGGGAGCCGGTTGGATCGTCGGGGCGTGACGTGGGGGCTGCTCGCGGTGGCCGTCGTGGTGGCGCTGACGTTCATCGGCAGCGACCGGCTGGTCTGGTTCGATGCCGCGCTGGTCGGCTACCTGTTCGGGCTCGTCTTCGCGGTGTTCGGCGTCGTCTACCGCTACGCCGTCTGGCTGCGCCGGCCGCCCACCGCGATGTTGAACCAGCGGGGCTGGGACGCGTTCCGGGCGCGCAAGGCCCGCAACGCCGCCGCGCTGCCGGCGCTGGTCGGCACCCACGTCCTCGGCCAGACGTTCATCTACAAGCGGTCGCGGAGCCGCTGGCTCGCGCACCAGCTCGTGTTCTGGGGCTGCATCCTCGCTGCGCTCATCACGTTCCCGCTGACGCTGGGGCTGCTCCACTTCCAGAGCGTCGGGCAGCAGGCCGACCGCTACCAGGTGTACGTGTCGCGAGTGGGCACGGCCGAGTTCGACGCCGGCACGGTGATCGGGTGGGTCATCTTCCACGGGCTCGACATCGCGGCGGTGCTGGTGCTCGCCGGCGTGTTCATCTTCCTGCGCCGCCGCCTGAACGACCCGGGGGCGCTGGCCGTCGAGCGCGGCGGTGACTTCCTGGTGCTCGCCGGGCTCTTCGCCGTGTCGGTGACGGGCCTGTTCCTCACCGTGTCGAGCATGTGGCTCGACGGTCAGTTCTACTCCGCCCTCAACACGCTCCACGCGCTGACCGTGATCCTCGGGCTCATGTACCTGCCGTTCGGGAAGCTGTTCCACATCTTCCAGCGGCCGGGGAACCTGGGGGTCGCCTACTACAAGACCGCGAACGCCGAAGGCCCCCAAGCGGTCTGCCGGCGGTGCGGCGAGGGCTTCGCGAGCGCCCAGCAGATCGCGGACCTCCAGGAGGTCCTGCCCCAGATGGGCTTCGACTACGGAACGGACGACGGTGGCAGCTACCAGGACACGTGCCCGCGCTGCCGCCGGGCCGGCGTCACGCTGGCCCAATCGGCACGGGTAGGAGGGTTCGGCTGATGGCACGGATCCCGGTGACCGAGGAAGCGCTGGTCGAGCGGTTCGGCCCGCACCTGAACGAGGCCCCGCCCGGCGGGTGGGATGCCGACCTCGAGATCGACGACGTCGTGGCGACCCACTGCTGCTTCTGCGGGCAGCAGTGCGGCATCAAGCTCAAGGTCCACGACAACGAGGTCGTCGGCTTCGAGCCCTGGTACGAGTTCCCGTTCAACGAGGGGAAGCTCTGTCCGAAGGGCGTGAAGCGCTACCTCCAGGGCAGCCACCCCGACCGGCTCCTGCACCCGATGGTGCGCGACGAGTCGGCCCCCGGCGGCTTCCGCCAGGTCAGCTGGGACGACGCGCTGGGGAAGGTGGTCAGCGAGATCCAGCGCATCCAGGCCGCCTACGGCGACGACGCCTTCGCCATGCTGTCGGGGGTCTCGCTCACCAACGAGAAGAGCTACCTCGTCGGCAAGTTCGCCCGGCTCGCCCTGCACACCGCGAACCTCGACTACAACGGCCGCTTCTGCATGGTCTCGGCGGGCGCCGGCAACAAGAAGGCGCTGGGGATGGACCGGGCGCCCAACCCGTGGAGCGACATCCCGCTCGCCGACGTGGTCTGGACGGCCGGGACGAACGTGGCCGAGACGTTCCCGATCACCACCAGCTACATCTGGCGGGCCCGTGACCGCGGGGCGAAGCTGATCGTGCAGGACCCGCGGGTGGTGCCGCTGGCCCGCACCGCCGACCTGTTCCTCCCGGTGCGGCCGGGCACCGACTCCGCCCTGTTCGGTGCCGTGCTCCACGAGCTGATCCGCAACGACTGGCTCGACCACGAGTTCATCGAGGCCCACACGGTCGACTTCGACCAGGCGGCGGCCGCGGCCGCCGACATGACGCCGGCCTGGGCCGCCGGCATCACCGGCGTGCCCGCGGCTCGGATCGAGGAGGCCGCCGAGCTCTGGGGCACGTCGGCCACCGGCATGATGCTGCACGCCCGCGGCATCGAACAGCAGGTCAAGGGCACCGAGAACGTGCTCTCGGCCATCAACCTCGGCCTGGCCACCGGCAAGTTCGGCAAGCCCGGCTGCGGCGTGTCCACCATCACCGGGCAGGGCAACGGCCAAGGCGGCCGCGAGCACGGCCACAAGTGCGACCAGCTGCCCGGCAACCGCGACATCACCGTGCCCGAGCACCGCGAGGCGGTGGCGAAGGTGTGGGGCGTCGACGAGTCCGAGATCCCCGGCAAGGGCAAGCCGGCGGTGGCGATCATCGAGGCCATCCACGCCGGCGAGATCAAGGGCCTGCTGTCGATCTGCTTCAACCCGGCCGTCTCGGCGCCCGACGTGAACTTCACGAGGGAGGCGATGGACAAGCTGGAGTTCTACGCCACCATCGACTTCTTCCTCTCGGACACGGGACGCCACGCCGACGTCGTGCTCCCCGGCTCGCTCCACGAGGAGGACGAGGGCACCTCCACCAGCGGCGAGGGCCGGATCATCAAGATCAACGCGGCGGTGCGCCCGCCGGGGGAGGCCCGCCGCGACGGCGAGATCCTCTGCGACATCGCCGAGCGCCTCGGCAAAGGCGAGCACTTCCGGTACGCGGGCAACGAGGAGATCTTCGACGAGCTGTGCCGGGCGTCGTCGGGTGGCAAGGCCGACTACACCGGCGCCACCTGGGCTCGCATCGAGGCCGAGATGGGCATGTTCTGGCCGGTGCCCGAGGTCGGCCACCCGGGCACGCCCCGGCTCTACGAGGGCGGGACCTTCGCCTTCCCCGACGGCCGGGCCCGCTTCCACGCCGTCCCGTACCGCCCGCCCGCCGAGGTCGTCGACGACGAGTACCCGATCTGGATGACGTCGGGCCGCGTCGTGAGCCAGTACCTCTCGGGCACCCAGACCCGCCGCATCGCCGGGCTGGTCGACCAGTACCCCGAGCCCCTGTGCGAGATGCACCCGCGCCTCGCCGAGTCGCTCGGCGTCGAGGACGGCGAGCCGGTGACGGTGCGATCCCGGCGCGGCGAGATCACCCTGCCGGCCGCCGTGGTCACCACGATCCGGCCCGACACCGTGTTCATCCCGTACCACTGGCCGGGGAAGCAGGCGGCCAACCAGCTCACGATCCGGGCGGTCGACCCCGTGTCGGCGATGCCCGAGTTCAAGGTCGCGGCCGTGCAGGTCGCCAAGGCGGAGGCACCGGCATGAAGACCGCTCGCTACGGCATCGACGAACGCCCGATCTTCGTGATCGACCAGAGCCGCTGCATCGGGTGCGAGGCGTGCGTCCAGGCGTGCTCGGAGTGCGGCACGCACCGCGGCCAGTCGCTCATCCACCTCGAGCGCATCGACCGGGTCGCCAGCACCCAGACCGCCCCGATGGTCTGCATGCACTGCGAGGACCCGACCTGTGCCCAGGTCTGCCCGGCCGATGCCATCAAGCAGAACGAGGAGGGCATCGTGCAGTCGGCGCTCAAGCCCCGCTGCATCGGCTGCTCGAACTGCGTGCTCGCCTGTCCCTTCGGCGTCCCCAAGTACGTCGCCGACTTCGACCAGATGATGAAGTGCGACATGTGCACCGACCGCACGTCCGAGGGGTACGCCCCGATGTGCGCCTCGGTGTGCCCGAGCGAGGCGCTCTGGTACGGGACCCCCGAGGAGTTCCACGCCCGCCGCAGCGGGTCGCTCGTCGACGGGTGGCTGTTCGGACGCCAGGCGGTCACCACCAAGGTGTTCGCCGTGGTCGACGACGTGGCGTCCGGCCCGATCGACGTGCCGTCGGGCGAGGAGCGCAGCTGGCTCGACGACCCGTTCGGACTCGAGGAGGACCGCCCGTGAGCGACGAGTCGATCCCCGCCGAGCCGCCGCCGATCTGGAAGCGGGACTTCCCGTACGAGGCCGCGGCGGAAGACGACGTCACCCGGCGCGAGTTCGCCCGCTACCTCGTGGCCGGCGCCGGCGTGATGGCGGCCGGGAACGTCGGCATCGCGGCGTGGACCCAGCTCCGGAAGATCAACACGGGCGAGCCGCGAGAGATCGTCGCCCTCGACCAGGTGGCGGTCGGCGACACGTACCTGTTCTCGTACCCCGCCGACGACGATCCGGCGATCCTGCTCCGCCTGGGCGACGAGGAGGTGGTGGCCTTCAGCCAGAAGTGCACGCACCTCGGGTGCGTCGTGTACTTCGAGGCCGAGGAGGACCGCTGGCACTGCCCCTGCCACGAAGGCAACTTCGACACGCGGAGCGGCGCGGTGATCTCCGGGCCGCCGCCCCGGGCCCTCGGGCGGATCGATGTGGAGATCCGCGGCGGCGCCATCTGGGCGCTGGGGTACCAGCCGTGAGGACCTCCCGGCAGGCACCCCGGACCTCGTCGGCGATCGTCGTCTACGTGATCATCCTGGTGGCGTTCCAGGTCTTCCTGCTCACCGTGGCGGTCGAGGCGTTCGCCGCCGACGACGAGTCCCTGGCGTGGACCACGGCCACCGTGTCGGTGGTGCTCGCCGGCGGCTCGGCCGTCCTGTACCGGTACCTGCGGCCGTGACCCCGCCGACCGCTCCGGGCGCGCCGACCGCGTCGGCGGTCGCGGCCGCGTCGGAGGCGGACGGCCCCATCGTCGCCAACGTCCGCACCCTGTTCCCCGGCTACTTCGCGATGGTCATGGCGACCGGGATCATCGCCGTCGGAGCCTCGCAGCAGGACCTGACCTGGCTCGCCGACGGGCTCTACGTGATCGCGGCGGTGACCTACGTGGTGCTGGCGGTCCTGCTCGTCGGGCGGGTGGCCATGGTGCCGAAGCTGGTGGCGGCCGACGTCACCAGCCACGCCAAGGGGTTCGCGTTCCTCACGACGGTCGCCGCCACCAACGTGCTCGGCAGCGCGTCGGCGGTCATCCACGGCTGGTGGGGCCTGGCGTGGGGGCTGTGGTGGGCCAGCCTCGCCCTCTGGGTCCTGTTCGTGTACGCCACGCTGTTCGCCGTCGTGCTGAAGGGGCCCAAGCCGGACCTCGGCCACGGCATCAACGGCACGTGGTTCCTGCTCACGGTCGCCACCGAGTCGGTCGTCGTCCTCGGGGCGCTGCTGCTGCCCCGGCACCCCGGCGACCTGCTGGCGTTCGTGCTCCTCGCCGCGTTCGCCCTCGGGCTGGTGCTCTACCTGATCGTCATGACGATGCTGTTCCTGCGCTGGACGTTCCTCGAGCTCGACCCGACCGAGGCCGACCCGCCCGCCTGGATCGCCGCCGGGGCCGTCGCCATCACCGTCCTCGCCGGCTCGAACCTGCTCGCCGCCCAGGACGCGTCCGTGCGCATCGAGCGGCTGGCCCCGTTCGTCGAGGGCATCGTCGTGCTGGCCTGGGCCACCGCCACCTTCTGGTTCCCGCTCATGGTGGCCATCGGGATCTGGCGGCACGTCCTCAACCGGGTCCCGCTGCGGTACCACCCGTCGTACTGGGCGCTCGTGTTCCCCCTCGGCATGTACGGCGCCGCCACGTACCGCATGCGCGGCGCGATCGGCCTCGAAGCGCTCGAGTGGCTGCCGAAGGCCACGCTCGCCGTCGCGCTCGTGGCGTGGGCCGCGGCGTTCGCCGGCCTGGTGCTCGAGGCCGTCGCCGCCGTGCGCCGCACCACCGGCGGCTCACCCGGGTCGGAGGGGCCGGGGTAGCGTCCGGCTCGTGTGGAGTCCGAAGTGGTGGAACGAGCTCGTCCAGGAGGGGGCGGCGCCCGATCCCCGGATGACGTTCGCCAACGAGCGGACCTTCCTGGCCTGGATCCGCACGTCGCTCGCGCTCATCGCCGGCGGCCTCGGCGTCGACGCGTTCGCCCACGACCTGCCGGACTGGAGCCGGACGCTGCTGGCGTCGGTGCTCGTGATCATCGGCGGCATCCTCGGCGCCTCCGCCTTCCGCCGTTGGCTCCAGGCCGAGCTGGCGATGCGGCGCGACGAGCCGCTCCCGCCCAGCCGCAGCCCGCAGATCGTGTCGCTCGCCCTCGCCGCGGTCGCCCTCGGCGTCGCCGTCCTCATCGTCTTCGAGTCGTAGCCGTCGCCGTGGCCGACCCCGTCCCCGCACCCGTCAACGGCCGCCAGGTCGAGCGGACCACCCTCGCCTGGCGCCGCACCAACCTGGCGGCGCTCACCGTCTCTGCCCTCGCCGCCAAGGCATCGGGCCGGCCCGCGTTCGCGCTGCTGGTGTTCGCCACCGCGTTCGGCACCTGTGCGGCCGTCGGCATCGAGGCAGACCGCCGCGGGCACGCCCGGGCCACGGCCATCGACGACTGGGACGCCGGGCGCAGCGGCCCCGGGTCGTCGGCGGCGGCGCCGGTGGCGATCGCGGTGGCGACCGGCCTCACGGTCGCCCTGGCCGTGCTGGGCATCGTGATCGCACTGGTGTCGTGACCGTCGCCGGCGCCGATGACGGTGAGGTGCGGATCCCGACCAGGACGCCGGAGTCGCGGGCGTTCGCCGCCGACGTCGAGCGGACGATGGTGCTGACGGCCCAGCTCAACCGGTTGACCTACGCCGACCTCGACGAGGTCCGGGCGCGCTTCGCCGAGATCACCGGCGAGGCGCCGGGGGAGGGGTTCCGGCTGATCCCGCCGTTCTTCGCCGACTGCGGCCGCAACATCCGCATCGGCACCCACGTGTTCGTGAACCAGGGCTGCACCTTCTACTCGCTGGCCCCGATCACGATCGGCGACGAGGTGATGATCGGCCCCAACGTCAGCCTCGTCACCTCAGGTCATCCGGTGGCGCCCTCGCAGCGCCACGCCGCGCTCGTCGGCAAGCCCATCACCATCGAGCGCGACGTGTGGATCGGCGCCGGAGCCACGGTCATCGGCGGGGTCACCGTCGGCGCCCGGTCGGTGGTGGCCGCCGGATCGGTGGTCACCGAGGACGTCCCCGCGGACTCCCTGGTGGGCGGCAACCCGGCCACGCTGATCCGCTCGATCGCCGGCGAGTGAGCCGGCGGCCGCTCAGGCGCCGACGAGCTCGACCGGCGACGCCGGATCGGGCGGCGGCACCGCCGACGTCGTGGTGCTGGTGGTCGGAGCCACCGAGGTCGTGGTCACCGGCGGCGCCGTCGTGGTGGTGGCCGGCGCCGTCGTCGTGGTGGAGGTGGTGGTCGTCGAGCCGGTGAGCGCCTGGCCGCCGATCACCGAGTACTCGAGCACCTGGTCGGCCGTGAGGTGCCCGACGTAGAAGCCGGGCCGGCCCGAGTACACCCACGACGCCGGCAGCTCGACCGTGGTGCCGAACGCGGGGTCGCCCCACGCCGGCTCGGCGATGGTCGACGGCCAGGCCTTGGCCGTGAGGGTGCGGCCCTGGACCCGCCCGCAGATCGTCCACGGCAGCGGGGTGGCCGACCAGTCGATCGTGAACGACCCCACCTTGGTGAGCTGCGGGGACCCGCCCGAGTCGCCGAGGTGGACGTTGAAGCCCCACCGGGCGCCGTAGAGGATGTTGTTGGTGATGATGATCGAGCGGACGCGGTCCGCCCGGGCGTCGATGCGCAGGGCGACGCCGGGCTGGGCGTTGCCGTCGTTGCCGCTGGCCCACGTGATGCAGGACTGCTGGTCGGTCGCCGCCGGCCACGCCTTCTTGAAGCCCACCATCCGCAGGTTCGACCCGGTGTTGGTGGAGGCGCCGCGCACCCGCATGCCCTGGGTCGTGGACGTGAACGCGAAGGCGTCGCTGCCGTCGGGCGTGAGCTTGCCGACGATCGTCGTCTTGTACTCGGTCAGCAGGGACGGGCTCGCCGGCTGGCACGCGGTGAGCCACAAGGCCACCGCCACGACCGCCGCCGGTCCCATCACCCGTGACCGTCGCGGCCGGGAGAACATGACCGCACGATGATGCCAGGCGCACGGTCGTGACCCGAAGTGCTGCGAGGCACGACCCCTCCGACCTGCGGCGACGCGGGATCAGGCTGGCGGAGCGGCTCCGTACGAGGTGGAGCTGTCGACGAGCGGGGCCGTTCGACCGGCGCGGCCGACGCCGGGGCCCGCGCCGCGCCACCCCGATCCCGCTCACGGGTCGTCGGGCGGCGCCAAGATGGGGCGGTGCCGCCGGACCGATCACGTCGCATCGATCGCTCGCAGCTGCCCCACGAGTTCACGCCCGAGACGGTGCGGGGCCTCGGCATGCGCACGGCCCGGATCCTGGCGCACCCCCGCAACGGCATCCTGACGCCCGAGGAGCAGGCCGACTTCGACCGCGCGTTCCGCGAGGTGATGCAGGATTCGGTCGACCGCCTGGGCCGTTCGGTCGGGCGGTCGCGGCGGATGCCGCCCGAGGCCGACCCCGAGCTGCGCCGTTCCTACTTGCGCACCCAGCAGCGCCTCGACGCCCAGGCCCAGCGCGCCCGCCAGGCCTTCCCCGAGCTCACCGAGGGGTGGGCGGTCGGGCCGGTCGGGTCGGTCGAGCCGCCGACCGTCGAGCCGGCGCCGCCGGTCGACGAGCCCGAGCCGGCTGCGCCACGGGTGGCGGCGCCGAGCGACGCGGACGGGACCGAGGCGGCCGACGAGGCCGACGTCTCCGTCGGTGCGTTCGAGCACGAGATCGAGCAGACGTCGGACATGCTCGACATCCTCGAGCAGATCGCCGGCATCCAGCAGCAACAGCTCGAGCACCAGCGCTCGCAGCTGCTCAGCGAGACCCGCGGCCTGTTCTTCGCGGCCCTCGTGTCGGTGGCCGTGATCGTGGCGGGCGTGGCGCCGCTGGTGGAGGCACCGGCCCGAGACCGGTGGCTGATCCTGGCGTGGACGGCCGTGATCTGCGCCGTCGGCGGGATCGGCTACGCCGCCGTGCGGGCGGTGCAGTCGCGGTCGAGGTGAGGTCGCCGAGGGGCGCGTCGAACCCGTCGTGAACCACCGCTCCGCCCCGCCAGTACCCACGGTACCGGAGGGGTGGGGGCTTGCCGCAAGTGGCCGAACGTGCTTCCACTGCACCCTCGATCCGGTCACCCGACCGGCGGAGACCGGCCTGCGGGCCGGAGGGGATGCGAGCCGATGACGAGCGACGTGCGGGGCCTGACCGAGATCGACCGGACCGACGTGGCGGACGCGGGCGGGAAGGGGGCCAACCTCGGTGAGCTGCTGCGGATCGACGGGGTCCGGGTGCCGGCCGGGTTCTGCGTGACGACCGGCGCGTTCGACCGTGCGCTCGCCGCGTCGTCGGTCGACGGGCTGCTCGACCGGCTCGCCGGCCTCGATGCCGGGGACCGCGACGCCACCGCCGCGCTCGGGGTCGAGCTCCGCAGCGCGATCGAGGCGGCCCCGGTCCCCGGTGCGCTGGTCAGCGAGATCGCCGCCGCGCTCGACGAGCTGGGCGTCACGGCGGTCGCGGTGCGGTCCAGCGCGACAGCCGAGGACCTGCCCGGGGCCTCGTTCGCGGGCCAGCAGGACAGCTACCTCAACGTCGTCGGCGCGGCCTCGGTGGTGGAGCACGTGCGCCGCTGCTGGGCGTCGCTGTTCACCGACCGGGCCATCGCCTACCGGCTGCACCACGGGTTCGACCACCGGCAGGTGCGCATGGCGGTGGTCGTGCAGGCCATGGTCGAGCCGACCGCGTCGGGGATCCTCTTCACCGCCGATCCGGTGACCGGCGACCGCCGCGTCGTCTCGATCGATGCCGGCCTCGGGTTGGGCGAGGCGCTCGTCTCCGGCCTGGTCGCACCCGACACGATCGTCGTGCGGGACGGCGCGGTCGTGTCGAGGGTCGTCGGCGCCCAGGCGTTCCAGATCCGGGCGGTGCCCGGCGGTGGCACGGAGCAGGTGGCGGTGGACCCGGCCGCGCCGCCGGCGCTGACCGACGCCGAAGCCGTCGAGCTGGCCGCGCTCGGCCGGCGGATCGAGGCCCACCTCGGATCGCCGCAAGACGTCGAGTGGTGCCGGGACGGCGACGGCTTCGTGATCGTCCAGAGCCGGCCGATCACCACCC
Source organism: Acidimicrobiales bacterium (assembly GCA_035555395.1). GTDB lineage: Bacteria > Actinomycetota > Acidimicrobiia > Acidimicrobiales > Iamiaceae > Aquihabitans. The sequence goes on along the minus strand of DATMGQ010000173.1, from coordinate 11,862 downwards.
TGTTCCCGGTCCCCGCCAACGCCGCCGACGGAGCCAACCACGTCTACGTGTCCGTCGGGCACCAGCAGATGATGACCGACCCGTTCACGCCGTTCGGCCTCTCGTTCCACCAGATGATCGCGGGTCCGCCCATGTTCGAAGCCGCTGGCCGGCTGTTCGTCGACGTGACGATGATGCTCGCCTCGCCGGAGACCCGTCCTGCGGTGATCGACGCCCTCGGCACGAGCGATCCGCTGATCGGCGCCGCCCTGCAGGCCGTCGCCGACCGAGACGGGTACATCCCCCCGCCCCCGGCGACGGCGCCGGCCGCACCGCCGAAGATCCGCGAGATCCCCCTGATCCCCGCGGACCCCGAGATCGTGGCCACCCTCATCGAGCGCAGCCGGGCCTCGGTCGCCCAGCTCGAGCGCGACATCGCGGGTCGGACCGGGAGCGACCTGATCGACTTCATCGAGGCCGACGTCCCCGAGCTCAAGCGGGTCCTCACCGACCCCGACAGCCGACCGGTCATCTGGGCCGGCCTCGGCGCCGCGATCTGGCTCAACGACCACCTCCTGGAGTGGCTCGGCGAGCGCAACGTCGCCGACGTCCTGACGTTGTCGGCGCCCGGCAACGTCACCGCGGAGATGGGGCTGGCGCTCCTCGACGTGGCCGACGCGATCCGGCCGCACCCGGAGGTCGTCGCCTTCCTCCGCACGGTCGAGCCGGGCGACTTCCGCGACCAGCTGGTCGGCCTGCCCGGCGGCGCCGAGGCCCGGGCGGCGATCGATGCGTTCCTCGCCGTGCACGGGATGCGGTGCGTCGGCGAGATCGACATCACCCGCCCGCGCTGGAGCGAGCAGCCGAGCGCGCTCGTGCCGGCGATCCTCGCCGACGTCGACGGGTTCGAGCCGGGGGAGGCCGCTCGGCGCTTCGAGCGGGGTGGCGCGACGGCGGCGGCCAAGGCCGCCGAGGTCCTCGAGCGGGTCCGAGCGCTCCCGGGCGGCGAGGCGAAGGCCGTCGAGGCCGAGGCCATGATCGACCGCGTCCGCACCTTCGCCGGGTACCGCGAGTACCCGAAGTACGGCTACATCCGCCGCTTCGGCGCCTACAAGGAGGCCCTGCTCGGCGAGGCCGAGCGCCTCGTCTCGGCCGGCATCCTCCGCACGGTCGACGACGCCTGGTTCCTCCGCTTCGAGGAGCTCCAGGCGGTGGTGCGCCGCGGCGAAGCCGACCTTGCCCTGATCGACGAGCGGCGCGAGGCCTACGCCTCCTCCTGGTCCCTGACCCCGCCGCGGGTGCTCACCTCCGACGGCGAGGCGGTGGCGGCGGCCTACGACCACGACGACCTCCCGGAGGGTGCCCTGGCCGGCCTCGGCGTCTCGTCGGGCACGATCGAGGGCCGCGCCCGGGTCATCCGGGACCTGGCCGACGCCCACGTCGAACCGGGCGACGTCCTCGTCACGGTCGGCACCGACCCCAGCTGGTCGCCGCTGTTCGTGTCGATCGCCGGCCTGGTCACCGAGGTCGGCGGCCTCATGACCCACGGGGCGGTCATCGCCCGCGAGTACGGGCTGCCCGGCGTGGTCGGCGTGGAGCGGGCGACCCAGCTGATCCGAGACGGCCAGCGCATCCGCGTCGACGGCACCGCCGGCTGGGTCCAGCTCCTCGACTGATCAGTCGGAGGCGGCCCGCTCGACGATGGCGGCGATGCGCTCGGCGTCCGCCGCGGTGAGCTCGGTGACGGCGTAGGCGGTGGGCCACACGTTGCCGTCGTCGAGGTTGGCGTTACCGCTGAAGCCGAGGGAGAGGTAGCGCTCGCCGTCGACGGCTGCACCGCGGAAGAAGACGACGACCTTCCCCTTCGGCCCGCCCTTGGCGTAGGCGGGCTGGCCGTACCAGAGCTTCGGCGTCAGCTCGGGGGCCGCCTCGATGATCGTGGCGTGCAGCTTCTCGGCGGTCGATCGGTCGGGTTCGGGCATCTCGGCGATCACCGCCAGCACGCCCTCCTCGCCGTCGGGCTTCTTCGCCGGTCGCTTCGTCGCTGCCATCGGATCACGCCTCCTGGGCGGGGTGCGGAGTCCTCGGCACCGTAGGCGGATGGCTGGCACCGTGGGCGAGGACCGTCAGGTCCGTGGCAGGGAGGTGACCGGTGCGGTTCAGGCGGCGAGGGGGTCTCGGACGACCGCCTAGGGTCGGCCGACTGGCTCACGGAGAGGATGCGCGATGGCAGGCGGTCTGGTCGGGTTGCTCGACGATGTGGCGGCGCTGGCGAAGCTCGCGGCCGCGTCCGTCGACGACGTCGGGGTCGCCGCGGGGCGCGCCAGCGTGAAGGCCGCGGGTGTCGTCGTCGACGATGCCGCCGTCACCCCCGCGTACGTCCGGGGCCTGGCCGCCGACCGCGAGCTGCCCATCATCAAGAAGATCGCCCTCGGGTCGCTGCGCAACAAGCTGCTCTTCATCCTCCCGGTGGCGCTGCTGCTGAGCGCCATCGCGCCGAAGCTCGTCGAGGTCATCTTGATGTTCGGCGGCTGCTTCCTCGCCTACGAGGGCGCGCACAAGGTCATCCACGCCCTGAAGAAGGACGACCACGACCACGACGAGCCCGCCGTCGAGGCCGGGCCCGAGGCCGAGGCCAAGACCATCTCCGGCGCCATCCGCACCGACTTCATCCTCTCGGCCGAGATCATGGTGATCTCGCTGAAGGAGGTGCTCGACGAGCCGATCGTCTCCCGGGCGGTCATCCTCGCCCTCGTCGGGATCCTCATCACGGTCGTGGTCTACGGCGTGGTGGCGCTCATCGTGAAGATGGACGACATCGGCCTCAAGCTCGCCGAGCGCGAGTCCGCCAGCTCCCAGCGGACCGGTCGGGCGCTCGTCGCCGGGATGCCGAAGCTGCTCACCTGGCTGTCGGTCATCGGCACCGCCGCCATGCTCTGGGTCGGCGGCCACATCATCCTCGTGGGGTTCCACGAGCTGGGCTGGGACTGGCCCTACGACGTGGTCCACGACCTCGAGCACCTCGTCGAGGACTGGCCGCTGCACGGCGTCCTCGCCTGGATCATCAACACCCTCTACTCGGCCATCGTCGGCTTCGCGGTCGGCTTCGTCATCGCCAACGTCGTCGACCGGCTCCCCAAGCGCGGTGCCAAGGCCGAGGCCTCCGCCGCCCACTGACGGGCCCGAGCCGTTTGGCACCGCGAGCGCAGGGGTAGCGGGATCGCACCCCCAACGACGCACGAGGAGCCCGAACGCCATGGCCAACTTCACGCTTCCCGGGATCGACGACGCCGACGCCGAATCGGTGCGCAGCCTCCTCCAGGAGCGCCTCGTCGCCCTCATCGACACCGCGCTCACCCTCAAGCACGTGCACTGGAACGTGGTCGGGCCGACCTTCATCGGCGTGCACGAGATGATCGATCCCCAGGTCGTCGCGGTGCAGGGCATGGCCGACGCGGTCGCCGAGCGGATCGCCGCGATGGGCGGTTCGCCCAACGGCCTGCCCGGCAACCTGGTGAAGAGCCGGTCGTGGGACGACTTCCCGGTGGACCGGGCGCCCGTGCCGGAGCACCTCGCCGCCCTCGACGTCGCGTACTCCGGGCTCATCGGCGACCACCGCGGCGCCATCGAGGCCGCAGGCAAGGTCGACCCGGTGACCGAGGACCTCCTCATCGGCCAGACCGGCGAGCTCGAGCAGTTCCAGTGGTTCGTGCGAGCCCACCTCGAGAACGCCGACGGCGCGATCGAGACGGCCGAGGCCGACCGCAAGGCCGCGGCCAGCTAGGAGTCCCCGACCCACGATCCCACCCCGGGCTTCGTGCGGATCCGGTGCGACCACGGCCCGGATCCACACGAAGTCCGTCCGCGTCGGGGCCGTAGGCTCGGGGCGTGGCGTCCACCCCTCCGGAGCAGCGGCTGCAGGACCTGGCCTGGCTGCGGCGCGTGCGGGACCGCATCGACCGGGACTTCGCCCAGCCGCTCGACGTCGAGGCCCTCGCCGCCGGCGTCCACATGTCGGCCGGGCACCTGAGCCGGGAGTTCAAGAAGGCCTACGGCGAGCCGCCCTACGCCTACCTCATGACCCGGCGCGTCGAGCGGGCGATGACCATGCTGCGGCGTGGCGACCTCAGCGTCACCGACGTCTGCTTCGCCGTCGGGTTCTCGTCGCTCGGCACCTTCAGCACCCGCTTCACCGAGCTGGTCGGGATGTCGCCCAGCACCTACAAGCGCGAGGCCGCCCGGGCCACCGAGGGCATCCCGGCGTGCGTCGCCAAGCAGTTCACGCGACCGATCAGGAATCGAGAAGCGGTGATCCAGACCCCGTCTTAGGTTGACGGCATGGACATCACCATCCACTCCACCTTCCTCCCGCACAACGATGCCGAGGCCGCGATCGCCTTCTACCGGGACGTGCTCGGCTTCGAGGTCCGCAACGACGTCGGCTACCAGGACATGCGCTGGATCACCGTCGGTCCCGTCGGCCAGCCCGAGATCAACATCGTCCTCAGCCCGCCCGCGGTGGACCCCGGCATCACCGAGGAGGAGCGCCAGACCATCGTCGAGATGATGGCCAAGGGCACCTACGGGATGGTCGTGCTCGCCAGCGACGACCTCGACGCGGACTTCGCCAAGATCGCCCAGCACGACGCCGTCGAGATCGTCGAGGAGCCCACCGAGCAGCCCTACGGCGCCCGCGACTGCTCCCTCCGCGACCCCGCCGGCAACATGATCAAGATCCAGCAGACCCGCTGACCCCACCCCCCCCAATCGAACTTCGTATGGCAGAGCCCCCGAACGGGCGCTCCCGCATACGAAGTTCGCAACCGGCTCCCACCACCCCCTCGAACTTCGTATGGCAGAGCCCCCGAACGGGCGCTCCCGCATACGAAGTTCGGATCAGGAACCCACCCAACCCACCCGGCCGCCCGGTCGGGTCCGACCTCACGCGAGGAGAAACCACCATGAAGACCATGACCTGCAAGCAGCTCGGCGGGCCCTGCGACCTCGAGCACCACGGCGAGAGCGCCGACGACGTCATCAAGGCCCAGGACCAGCACCTGAAGGACGCGGTCGCGGGCGGCGACACCGCCCACGCCCAGGCCGCCAAGGAGATGAAGGGCCGCTGGCGCAACCCGATCAAGGGGATGGGCTGGTACAAGCAGGCGAAGAAGGACTTCGCCGCCCTGCCCGACGACGCCACCGTCTGACGCCCCCAGCGGAGGGCGTGCCCATCGGGTAGACACGCCCTCCGCCCCGATCCACCCCGCACGCAAGGAGCTCCCCCCGACATGGCCACGAAGAAGGGTGCGACCAGCGCCTCCGCCGCCGCCGACAGCCACGACGTCATCCGGGTCGTCGGATCCCGGGTCAACAACCTGAAGGACGTCAGCGTCGACATCCCGAAGCGCCGGCTCACGGTCTTCACGGGCGTGTCAGGGTCGGGGAAGAGCTCGCTCGTGTTCGGCACCGTGGCCGCGGAGTCGCAGCGCCTCATCAACGAGACCTACAGCGCCTTCGTGCAGGGGTTCATGCCGACGCTCGCCCGGCCCGACGTCGACGTCCTCGACGGGCTGACGACCGCGATCCTCGTCGACCAGGAGCGGCTGGGCGCCAACCCCCGGTCCACCGTCGGCACCGTGACCGACGTGAACGCCATGCTGCGGATCCTCTTCAGCCGGCTCGGCGACCCGCAGATCGGTCCGCCCAACGCCTACTCCTTCAACGTCCCGTCGGTCACCGCCAAGGGCGCCATCACCGTCCAGAAGGGTGGCAAGACGGTGCGGGAGAAGGCCTCGTTCAACCGCCTCGGCGGCATGTGCCCGACCTGCGAGGGCCGGGGTGCGGTGAGCGACTTCGACCTCACCGCCCTGTTCGACGCCGACAAGTCGCTGCGCGAGGGCGCCCTGCTCGTGCCCGGCTACTCGATGGACGGCTGGTACGGCCGCATCTTCGAGAACTCCGGCTTCTTCGACATGGACAAGAAGCTCGGGAAGTACACCAAGAAGGAGCTCCAGCACCTCCTGTACGAGGAGCCCACCAAGGTCAAGGCCGAGGGCATCAACGTCACCTTCGAGGGGATCATCCCCAAGATCCAGAAGTCGATGCTCTCGAAGGACCCCGAGGCGATGCAGCCCCACATCCGGGCGTTCGTCGAGCGGGCCATCACCTTCACCACGTGCACCGACTGCGACGGCACCCGCCTGGCCGAGCCGGCCCGCCAGTCGAAGATCGGCGGGGTCAACATCGCCGACGTCTGCGCCATGCAGATCACCGACCTGGCCGAGTGGGTCAAGGGCCTCGACGAGCCATCGGTGCGCCCGTTGCTCGACGCCCTCGCCGACACGCTCGACTCGTTCGTCGAGATCGGTCTCGGGTACCTCAGCCTCGACCGTCCATCGGGCACCCTCTCGGGCGGCGAGGCCCAGCGCACCAAGATGATCCGCCACCTCGGGTCGTCGCTCACCGACGTCACCTACGTCTTCGACGAGCCCACGATCGGCCTGCACCCGCACGACATCCAGCGCATGAACGAGCTGCTGCTCCAGCTCCGGGACAAGGGCAACACGGTGCTGGTGGTGGAGCACAAGCCCGAGGCCATCGCCATCGCCGACCACGTGGTGGACCTCGGTCCCCGCGCCGGATCCGAAGGCGGCGAGGTCGTGTTCGAGGGCTCGTACGACGAGCTGCGCGGCGCCGACTCGCTCACCGGACGCCACCTCGACGACCGGGCGTCGCTGCGTGACGAGGTCCGCACCTCCGCCGAGGCCATCGAGGTGCGCGGGGCGAGCACGCACAACCTGCAGTCGGTCGACGTCGACATCCCGCTCGGCGTGCTCGTGGTCGTCACCGGCGTCGCCGGTTCGGGCAAGAGCTCGCTGATCCACGGGTCGGTGGCCGGCCGGGAGGGCGTCGTCGCCATCGACCAGGCCGCCATCAAGGGCTCGCGCCGCAGCAACCCGGCCACCTACACCGGGCTGCTCGAGCCGATCCGCAAGGCGTTCGCCAAGGCCAACGGCGTGAAGCCCGCCCTGTTCAGCGCCAACTCCGAGGGCGCCTGCCCCACCTGCAACGGCAACGGCGTCGTCTACACCGAGCTCGGGATCATGGACACCGTCGCCACCGAGTGCGAGACGTGCGAGGGCAAGCGCTTCATGGCCGAGGTCCTCGAGTACGAGCTGGGCGGCCGCAACATCAGCGAGGTCCTGGGCATGTCGGTCGCCGAGGCCGAAGCGTTCTTCGCCCCCGGCACCGACGCCTCGGTCCCGGCCGCGCACAAGGTGCTCGACCGGCTGGCCGACGTCGGGCTCGGCTACGTGAAGCTGGGCCAGCCCCTCACCACCCTGTCCGGCGGCGAGCGCCAGCGGCTCAAGCTGGCCGTGAACATGGGCCAGAAGGGCGACATCTACGTCCTCGACGAGCCGACCACCGGCCTCCACCTGGCCGATGTCGAGCAGCTGCTCGGCCTGCTCGACCGGCTGGTCGACGCCGGCAAGTCGGTCATCGTGATCGAGCACCACCAGGCCGTGATGGCCCACGCCGACTGGATCATCGACCTCGGTCCCGGCGCCGGCCACGACGGCGGCCAGGTCGTCTTCGAGGGCACCCCCGCCGACCTCGTCAGCACCGGGAGGAAGACCCTCACCGGCCAGCACCTCGCCGACTACGTCGGCTGACTGCCCGCTGGGCGACCGACCCCGCATCGGCCCCTCGACGAACTTCGTATGCGAGCGCGCCCGTTTCGGACCGCTCACCTACGAAGTTCGGAGAGCGGACGGGACCCGGGACGAACTTCGTATGCAAGCGCGCCCGTTTCGGACCGCTGGCATACGAAGTTCGGAGAGGGGTGGGGTCGGAGAGGGATGGGGTCGGTGGGTCAGGCGGCGGGGCGCTCGGGGAGGTCGCCGAAGCGGTAGCTGCTGGAGCTGATCGACTCCATGAACGCGTCCTCGTGGTAGTGCAGGACGCCGGGCTCGTCCTCGGCGGCGCCGATGGCGACGAAGAGCGGGACGAGGTGGTCCTCGGCGGGATGGGCGAGCCGGGCGGCGGGGGCCTGGTCCCAGTGCAGCAGGCGCTCGGTGCGCTGGGCGACGGGGCCGTCGACGACGGCGTCGGTGAGCCAGCCGTCGAACTGCTTGGAGGGCTCGGTGCCGGCGGCGCCGAACAGGCGCAGGTTGTGGAACGTGAAGCCGCTGCCGACGATCAGCACGCCCTCGTCGCGCAGCGGGGCCAGCGCCCGGCCGGCGGCCAGGTGTTCGGCGGGGTCGTAGCTGTGCTTGATGGAGAGCTGGAGGATCGGCACGTCGGCGGCGGGGTGCGACACGGCGAACGGGGCGAACACGCCGTGGTCGAACCCGCGCTCGGCGTCCTCGCGGACCGGGAAGCCGGCGCCCTCGAGCAGCTCCTGCACGCGGGCGGCGACCTCGGGCGAGCCGGGTGCCGGGTACTGGATCCGGTAGGTGAAGTCGGGGAAGCCGCCGTAGTCGTAGAGCATCGGCGGCGCCGGGTTGGTCTGCACCGTGAACTCGGGGGTCTCCCAGTGGCCGGACACGGCGAGGATCGCCTTCGGCGTGACGCCGACGTCGCGGGGGATGCGCTGGAGGGAGGTGCGCAGCGGCGTGAAGTCGCCGGGCATCAGGTCCTCGATCCACGGCCAGGGCCCGCCGCCGTGGGAGATGAAGTAGGTCGGCAGGCGGGTGCCGACGGCGGTCGGGGCGGGGGTGCTCATGTCGGTTCCTCGAGAGATGATCAAATGTTCAACTACATGGTAGCGGTTCGTCGGCGAACGCGTCGGCCCTGGTCACCGTCGGGGGGTGTTCCCGGCGGCTCACCGGCCGGGGTGGTAGATCGGGGGTGGTGAGCGAGTCGCGGGGGACGAGGTCGGGCGCGCGGTCGGGGCTGGCCTGGGTCTGGTCCGACGCGCTGCTGGGCCTGGTGTACGCCCTGCCGGCAGCCGGGGTCGCGCTGCACGACGTCACGAAGGGGGCCGCGTTCGCCGTGGGCATCGTCCCGCCGGCGGTGATGGGTCTGCGCCCGCTGCGCAAGGGGCGTCGCGCCACCGCGGTGCTCGGCCTCCTCGTGGGCCTGCCGATGGTGCTCGGCTCGCTGCTCGCCCATGCGCCGGTGCTGGCCGTCGCCGGCCTGTTCGCGGCCGGCATCGGCGCCGTCGTGCTGGCCCAGCGGTCGCGGGCCGGGACCATCGCCCTCTCGCTCGCCCTGCCGATGATCGGCGTCGGCCTCAGCTACACGGAGCTCGGCACCGCGGTGGGGCTGGCGGCGATCATGGTCGGCGGTGCGCTCTACGCCACCGCGGCCTCGATGGCGTGGCCCGAGCGCCCGCCGCCACCCACCCCCGTTGCGCCGCCGCCGGTCCCGACGACGTCCTACGGCGTGCTCGTCGGCGCGGCGGGCGCATCGGCCGCGGCGATCGGGTTCCTGCTCGACCTCGACCACGTCGGCTGGGCCTGCGCCGCCGCGCTGCTCGTGATCCGCCCGGCTGCGGAGATGCAGGAGATCCGCAGCGTGGGCCGCATCGCCTCGGTCGTGCTCGGTGCGCTGGCGGCGATCGGCGTGGTCCGGCTCGACCCGGCGGCGGTGTGGTTCGCTCTCGCCTTCCTGCTGGTGGGGGCCACGGTCTCGGCCACCCACACCAGCCGGTGGTACATCACGAGCGCGTTCACCACGTTCCTCGTGTTCGTGCTGCTGCTCTACGGGAACGTGGCCGATGCCGGGTCGCGCTTCGGCGAGCGCGTCGTCGAGACCGTCCTCGGCGTGGCGCTGGCGTGCCTGTTCGGCTTGGTCGTCCCCGAGGTCGCCCACGTGGCGACGTTGGAACCGGCTCGGTCGGACCCCTGAGCCAGGGGCCCGACCCGGCGCTGGATCAGACCGCCGTGATGTCGCGGCCGTGGGCGGTGAGCGCCCAGATGACCGCCACGCACACGGCGATGAGCACCGTGGACCACACCGGTTGGTAGGGGAGCCACAGGAAGTTGGCCAGCAGGCTCACGCTGGCGGCGAGGACGCCCACGGTGCGCCCCAGGACGTGGCCCTTCAGGACGCCCATGCCGCAGCAGAACACCACGATGCCGATGACGACGTGGATCCAGCCCCACCCGGTGACGTCGAGCTTGAAGGCGTAGTCGTCGCCGACGACGAAGTACTCGTCGTTCAACAGGGCGGACAGGCCGGCGAGGAACTGCATGGCGCCGGCCAACATGAGCATGAACGCCGCGAACGCCGCCCAGCCGATGGCCCACCCGCTCGGGTTCTCTTCGGACATCTTCGATCCTCCTTCGGAGAACGGCGCCCGCTGCGCCGGGTCGGAGGACGGGCCTCCGCCCACCCGTGATCGTAGAACCAGATCGAGGCCAACGGCGGGACCGATGGGCGAGCCCACGCTCACCCGGGGGCTCAGCGCTCGTCTTCGCCGATCACCGTCGCCCGGCCGGCGGCCGCCCGGACCAGCGCGCCCACGGTCCAGCCCGGAGCGGCGTGGAGCGCGGCGGGCGAGTAGCCGGGCGCGTCGTGCGGCAGGCGGACGCGGATCGCGCCGGGCAGGGCGTTGAACTCCAGCGGCGGGTCGAGGACCATCGCCTCGCCGTCGACGCCGGCCTCGATCGGCTGGGTCGACGTGACCGTGAAGCACGCGGCCGTCCACTCGCTCCACCCGGCGAAGCTGCCGAGGCGCCCGGCGGCGTCGGCGGCGACGAACGCGGCCACGTCGGCGGCCCGCCCGACCTCCGCGGCAGCCAGTCCCAGCTCGCCGGTGTCGAGCCGGGCGCGACTACCGAAGCCGGCCAGCGACGAGAGCACGTAGGGGTTGTTCGACACCTGGATCACCTGGGCGGTGTCGTGCGGCTGGCCGTCGGGGCCCTCGAAGTGCAGGTCGAACGGGTCCGCGTCGGGGCCGAGCAGCTCGGGGAGCATGGTCGCGGTGGTCTGGCCCTTGGCGTCGCGGTACTCGGGCGACTGGATGATCTTGGCGTAGACGCCGAGGGAGACGTTGTTGACGAACACCCGGCCGTTGACCTCGGCCAGGTCGATCCGGCGCTCGACCGCGTCGCCGAACGCGTCGAGGGCGCCGATCACGTCGTCGCGGTCGAGGCCGATGTCGAGCGCGAAGTGGTTGCGGGTCCCGGCCGGGATGCACACCAGGGGGATGCCGGCCTTGCTGGCGACCGAGGCCACGAGGGCCTGCGAGCCGTCGCCGCCTGCCATGCCGATGACGTCGGCGCCCCGTTCGACGGCGTCTTGGGCGAGGACGAGCAGGTCGTCGCCGGGGCGGAGGACGACCGGTTCGATGCCCCGCTTGCGGCACTCGCCCTCGAGGTCGAACTGCTCGGCCTTCCCGCCACCGGACTTCAGGTTCATGATCAGCACGCCCCGCTGCGCCGGCGCGACCGGCGTGCCCGGGGTGGGCAGGGTCTTGAGGGTGGCGGGGTCGCGGCGCAGGGCCCGGCGGCTCAGGACCGTCGAGCCGGCGACGAGGGCGATCACCGCGGCCAGCCCCAGGCCGCGGGACTCGGCCGTGAAGATGCCGAGCGCCACGACGGCGAGCGAGACGATGGCGACCGCCGCGGCGAGGAGCCGGAGCGCCCCCGTGCGGGTGGCCGCGACCCAGGCCGCGCACACCACGACGAGCAGCGAGACCGGTGCGAGGAGCGCCCGGCCGAGGTCGCCGGCGAGGCTCACCGCGCCCACGACCAGCGCTGCCGCCGCGAGGACGAGCGCGCCGATGGCCGCGGCGCGGTCGGGCTTGGCGACGTGGCCGACCTCGTCGGGGCCAGAGGGCTGGGTCACGCGGGGTCCTCCTGGGTGGCGCGGCCGTGCCGGGCACGGAAGGCAGCCACTGCGTCGTCGAGCGTCTCGAAGAAGTGGGCGGGGTCG